>NZ_JBIGIC010000020.1:0-78482 GCF_043555985.1 Pelomonas candidula
ATGGTGATCACTCCTCACACCCCCGCCCAGCTGTGGATATCTCGGGCAGGGTAGGTTGAACACCTGGGTCAAATTTGGGTCGGCAGGGCCCTCACGGGTGGGTCAAATTTCAGTCGGCGTCAACACACGTACATCAGCCGGTGCGCGATCTGCACGGCTTTGCCGGCCGCCTTCTCCGCTTCCAGCGCGTTGAGCAGTTCCACCGTCGACTGGAACTGCACATGTTTGCCGCGTCGCTGGATGGCTTCAATGCCCAGCGCCGTGGCCAGGTGCGTCTTGCCCGCGCCGAGGCCCGCCGATCGGCACCAAGTTATGCACCGCCTCGGCGAACTGCGTCGTGTGCAGCTTGTGCACCAGCGCCTCATTGACCGCGCTGGCTTTGAAGTCGAAGCTGGCGAGGTCGCGGTGCGCCGGAAAGCCCACCGCCGTCATCTGGTAGGCGATGGAGCACACGTTGCGCTCGGCCCCTTCGGCGTCCAGCAGCTGTTCGATCAACTGCTCAGGCTCCAGGGCAGCGTGCCGGCAATGCGCCAGCAGCTCCGGCCAGTTGGGCGCCATGCTGTACGGCTCAAGCGCCGTAAGGCGGGACACGATCTCGGTGCTCATGGTCGTTCCTCCTGCAGGCCGCACATCGGCGCGGGACTCACAGTCCAGCCTTGAGCCGGACCGAGACCGAGGCCGACCTGGGCGACAGCGCCGCCACCAGTCAGTTCGCGTGCTCTGACGCCCCCTTTCAGTTCAGCCCTCATCGTTTTCGCACCGGCCAAGTGCATCAAATGCCAATGCTTCCCGGCAAAGACTCTGGCACGCCCCCTGCTTGTATACAGGCCTGAACACAGACCGGAACTCAACCCGGTGTGCTTCGTTGGCCGAACAACTTGAGGAGAGCCGGAATGACGCGATCACAGTGGAACCGTCGGGAGTGGCTGGGCAGCGCGGGTGCTGCAGGGGCCGGATTGATGACCGCCGGATGGAGTGGCCTGGCGCAGGCGCAAAAGCCGCTGACAGTGGGCTTCATCTACGTGGGCCCAAGAGATGACTATGGCTACAACCAGGCGCATGCCGAGTCCGCCGCGCTGTTGAAGAAGATGCCGGGCGTCAAGGTCGTCGAGGAGGAGAACGTCCCCGAGACCACCGCCGTGCAGAAGACCATGCAGGGCATGATCGCGCAGGACGGCGCCAGCCTACTGTTCCCGACCTCGTTCGGCTACTTCGACCCGCACATCCTCGCACTGGCGCCCAAGTACCCCAACGTGCGCTTCGCCCACTGCGGCGGGCTGTGGAACGCGGCCAAGCACCCGAAGAACGCCGGCAGCTTCTTCGGCTACATCGACGAGGCGCAGTACCTCAACGGCGTCGTCGCGGCCTACGTGACGAAGAGCAAGAAGCTCGGCTTCATCGCGGCCAAGCCCATCCCGCAGGTGCTGCGCAACATCAACGCGTTCACGATGGGCGCACGCAGCGTGAACCCCGGCATCACGACGACCGTCATCTTCACGGGCGACTGGAGCATGCCGGTCAAGGAGGCCGAGGCCACCAACAGCCTGGCCGACCAGGGCGTCGACGTCTTCACCATGCACGTGGACGGTCCCAAGGTCATCGTCGAGACGGCGGCCAAGCGCGGCAAGTTCGTGTGCGGCTACCACGCGAGCCAGGCCAAGCTGGCGCCGCAAGCCTACCTGACCGGCGCGGAATGGAACTGGATCACCGCCTACAAGGAGATCCTGGAAGCCGCGCAGACCGGCAAGCCGCACCCGAACTTCGTGCGCGGCGGGCTGAAGGAAGGCTTCGTCAAGAGCAGCCCGTACGGCAGCGCGGTGCCCGAGGGCGGGCGCAAACAGGCCGAGGCGGTGCGCGCGCAGATGCTCAAGGGCGGCTTCGACATCTTCAAGGGCGAGTTGAAGGACAACACCGGCAAGGTGGTCATCCCGGCCGGCAAGGTGTTCAAGCAGACCGACATGGAGTTGGAAGGCATGAACTACCTCGTCGAAGGCGTCATCGGCAAGGTTTGACCCACCCCCGAAGACGCTTCGCGTCTCCCCCTCAAGGGGGCGCACCCGATGGCCTGGCAAAGCCAGATACATGGGTGCCGCTGGATGAGTCGGCGCCGATGCGCCTCTGTTCTGAATGAGGGACTAACCATGGCCACTTCACATCGCTGGAATGCCGCCGCAGAAGCACTGCTGCTGCCGGTCTTCGCGCTGGCCGCGGCGCTGCTGCTGTTCGGCCTGTTCGTCTGGCTGGGCGGCGCGAGCCCGGTGGAGGCGTGGAAGCTGCTGTTCCTCGGCGCCTTCGGGGACGCCTTTTCGTGGCAGAACACGCTGCTGCGCGCCGCGCCGCTGATGCTGACGGCGCTGGCCGTCGCGCTGCCGGCGCAGGCGGGGCTGACGATGATCGGCGGTGAAGGCGCGCTGGTGCTCGGCGCGCTCGGCTGCGCCGGCCTGCCATATCTCTTCGCGCCGCCGGCCAACGTGCTCGGCAGCGCGATGGTGCTGGCCGCCGGCGCGCTGCTCGGCGCGGCCTGGGTGGCGCTCGCCGGCTGGCTGCGCCAGTGGCGCGGCGTCAACGAAACCATCTCCAGCCTGCTGCTGGGCTACATCGCCATCGCGCTGTTCAAGCACTTCGTCGAAGGGCCGATGCGCGACCCGGCCAGCCTGAACAAGCCGTCCACGCTGCCGTTGAACGAGGGCCTGCGCATCGGCCCCATCGTGGGCGACGCGTCGATGGAGTCCTGGCTGGGCGACGTGCACTGGGGCCTCGTCATCGGTGTCGTGGCCTGCATGGCGGCCGGCATCTGGCTGAGCTTCAGCGCCTCGGGCTTCGCGATGCGCGTGGTCGGCGGCAACGCGCGAACCGCTCGCCTCGTGGGCCTGCCCACCGACCGCATCATCCTGCTCGCCTGCGCGCTGGGCGGTGGCGCGGCGGGCCTGGCAGGCGGCATCGAGGTGGCGGCCGTGCACACGGCGGCCAACGCCTCGGTCATCGCCGGCCTGGGCTACACCGGCATCCTGGTCAGCTTCGTCGCACGGCACAACCCCTGGGCCATCCCGCCCGTGGCCGTGCTGTTCGGCGGCTTCGCGGCGGCCGGCAGCCTGCTGCAACGCCGGCTGGACCTGCCTGACGCGTCCGTCCTCGTGCTGCAGGGCTTCGCCTTCGTCTTCGTGCTCGCCGCCGAGGCGCTGCGCGGGCGGCTGTTCGCGGCACGCGCCACCGCCAGGAAGCCTGCCCCGGCCGCGCCGGTTGCCACCGCACAGGGGGTTGCATGAGCCTCGCCATGACCGCCGTCCCGGACCTGCTGCTCGCCGTCGTCGGCGGTGCGCTGCGGGTAGGCACGCCCTTCCTCTTCGTCAGCCTCGGCGAATGCCTCACCGAGAGAAGCGGCCGCATCAACCTGGGTCTCGAAGGCGTGCTGGTGTTCAGCGCGATGGCCGGCTTCGGCGGCGCCTACCTCACCGGCTCGGCGTGGCTGGGTGTGCTGGCCGCGATGGGCTGCGGCGCGCTGCTGGCGCTGCTGCACGGCCTGCTGTGCTCGCTGCCGCGCGTGTCGGACATCGCAACCGGCATCGCCCTGATGCTGCTGGGCGCGGGACTGGCTTTCTACCTCGGCAAGCCGCTGATCCAGCCGCAGGCGCCGCAGATCCCGTCGCTGCCGCTGGGTGCGTGGAGCGACTCACAAGCGGTGCAGACCGCGTTGTCGATCAACGCCCTCTTCCCCATCGGCGTCGCGCTGGCCGGTTTGATGGCCTGGGGCTTCAAGAACACCCGCTGGGGCCTCGTCGTGCGCATGGCCGGCGACAGCAGCGACGCCGCGCGGGCGCTGGGCTACTCGGTCAACGGCGTGCGCATCGCCGCGACGACGGTCGGCGGTGCCATCGCCGGCCTCGGCGGCGCGTCGCTGTCGCTGTACTACCCCGGCAGCTGGAACGAAGGCCTGTCCAGCGGCCAGGGCCTGATCGCCGTCGCGCTGGTCATCTTCGCGCGCTGGCACCCCTGGCGCTGCCTGGGCGCGGCACTGCTGTTCGGCGGTGCTGGCGCCATCGGCCCCGCGCTGCAGAGCGTGGGCGTCAGCGGCGGCTACTACCTGTTCAACGCCATGCCCTATTTGCTGACGCTGCTGATCCTCGTCGCCACCTGCTCGCCGAGCCAGGCGCTGAAGGGCGCCCCCGCCGAACTCGGCCTGTCCCGCTGAAGGAACCCCGCCATGCCCACGCTGCGCTCACAACCCTATGCCTGGCCCTTCGATGGCGCCATCACGCCGCAGAACACCGCGCTGATCATCATCGACATGCAGACCGACTTCTGCGGTCTCGGCGGCTACGTCGACAAGATGGGCTACGACATCTCGCTGACCCGCGCGCCCATCGAGCCGCTTCAACGTCTGCTGGCCGCCGCACGAAGCAAAGGCATGCACGTGATCCACACGCGGGAAGGCCACCGGCCCGACCTGTCGGACCTGCCCGCCAACAAGCGCTGGCGCTCGCGCCAGATCGGCACCGAGGGCCGCGGCATCGGCGACGACGGCCCCTGCGGCCGCATCCTCGTGCGCGGCGAGCCGGGGTGGGACATCATTCCCGAGCTCTACCCGCTAGCCGGCGAGCCCATCATCGACAAGCCCGGCAAGGGCAGCTTCTGTGCGACCGACCTGGAGCTGGTGCTGCACACGCGCGGCATCCGCAACCTCATCCTCACCGGCATCACGACCGACGTGTGCGTGCACACGACGATGCGCGAGGCCAACGACCGCGGCTTCGAGTGCCTGATGCTGTCGGACTGCACGGCCGCCACGGACCGCGGCAACCACGAGGCCGCGCTGAAGATGATCCTGATGCAGGGCGGCGTGTTCGGTGCGGTGTCCGACTCTGCCGCCGTGCTGGACCTGCTGGCCAAGCTCTGAGGAGACCCCCATGTCCACCCCTCACGCGCTGCAGCTGGAAACCTACCGCCTCACCAAGCGCTTCGGCAGCTTCACGGCGCTGGACGACGTGTCCATCACCGTGCGGCCCGGCACCGTGCATGCACTGCTGGGCGAGAACGGCGCGGGCAAGAGCACGCTGGTCAAGGCCATCGTCGGCTACCACCGCCCTGACGAGGGCGCCGTGATGGTGGACGGCCGCGAGCACGAGATCGGCTCACCCGTCGTCGCCCGCGACCTGGGCCTGGGCATGGTCTACCAGCACTTCACCGTCGTGCCCGGCATGACCGTCGCCGAGAACCTGCTGCTGGCACGCGGCCGCCTGCCGATGGTCGTGAACTGGAAGGCTGCCCGCGCGGAGCTGGAAGCCTTCATGGCGACCACGCCGTTCCGCCTGCCGCTGGACGCACGGCCCAGCGAGCTGTCGGCCGGCGAGAAGCAGAAGCTGGAGATCCTCAAGCAGCTGTTCCTGAAGCCGCGCCTGCTGATCCTCGACGAGCCCACGTCGGTGCTGACGCCGCAGGAGGCCGACGAGGTGCTGGGCGCGCTGCGCGACCAGGCGCACGTGATGACCTGCTCGGTGCTGATGATCACGCACAAGTTCCGCGAGGTGATGGCCTACGCCGATGACGTCAGCGTGCTGCGCAAGGGTGCACTCGCGGCCACCGGCGCCGTGGCCGATCACACGCCCGAAAGCCTGGCTGCCGCGATGGTGGGCGAAAGCCGCAGCGCGACGACCGGCGACGTGACGACACCGACATGGACCCGCGAGGACCGCGCGCCAGGCGACGTCAAGCTCGCCATCGAAGGCCTGGCCGTCATGGGCGACCGCGGCGAGCCCGCCGTGCGCGACCTCAGTTTGAGCGTGCAGCGCGGCGAGATCGTCGGCGTCGCCGGTGTCAGCGGCAACGGCCAGCGCGAGCTGATGCAGGCTCTCGTCGGCCAGCGGCCGCGGCTCGGCGGTCATGTCGCCGTGGACGGTCAGCACTTCCTCTCGCGCCGCGCCGAGAACCGCGCGCGCAAGGTGCGCAGCCTGCCTGAGGAGCCGCTGGCCAACGCCTGCGTCGGCGCCTTGAGCGTCGCGCAGAACATGGCGCTGCGCAGCTTCGATGAGCTGCCCTGGTCGCGCGGCGGCCTGGTGCGCTGGGGCGCGCTGCGCGAGCGGGCCTGCGACTGGATCGCCGAGTACGGCGTGAAGACGCAGGGCGAACGCGCGGCCATCCGCACGCTGTCGGGCGGCAACGTGCAGCGCGCCGTGCTGGCGCGCGAGCTGGCCGGCGACGCCGAGCTGCTGCTGGTCAGCAACCCGGTCTTCGGGCTGGACTTCGCCGCCGTCGCCGAGATCCACGGCCGCCTCATCGCCGCGCGCAACCGCGGTGCCGCCGTGCTGCTCGTCAGCGAAGACCTGGACGAGCTGCTCACGCTAGCGGACCGCATCGTCGTCATGAGCGAAGGCCGCATCGTGCACGACGTGCCGGCGGCGCAAGCCACGCGGCAGTCGCTCGGCGCCTTCATGGGCGGCAAGGGGCACGGCGCGGAGGAGCACGCATGATCACGCTCGCCACCGCCCAGCCCTTCCCCTACAGCTTCGACCCGACGCACACCGCGCTGGTCGTCATCGACATGCAGCGCGACTTCGTCGAGCCCGGCGGCTTCGGTGCCAGCCTGGGCAACGACGTGACGCAGCTGCAGGCCATCGTGCCGGCGCTGCGCCGCCTGCTCGAGGCATGGCGTGCCGCCGGCGGCCTCGTCCTGCACACCCGCGAGGCGCACAAACCCGACCTCAGCGACTGCCCGCCGTCCAAGCGGCTGCGCGGCAACCCGTCGCTGCGCATCGGCGACGCCGGGCCCATGGGCCGGCTGCTCGTGGCCGGCGAGCCCGGCGCCGAAATCATCCCGGAGCTGGTGCCCTGGCCCGGCGAGCTGGTCGTGGACAAGCCCGGCAAGGGCATGTTCTACGGCACCGACGTGGACGAGCTGCTGCGCGGGCGCGGCATCACGCACCTGCTGTTCACCGGCGTGACGACCGAGGTCTGCGTGCAGACCTCGATGCGTGAGGCCAACGACCGCGGCTACGAGTGCCTGCTGGTCGAGGACGGCACCGCCAGCTACTTCCCCGAGTTCAAGGCTGCCGCGCTGGCCATGCTGACGGCGCAGGGCGCCATCGTCGGCTGGTCGACCCCTTCCAGTGCCTTGATCGAGGCCCTCGCATGACGCAACCGCTGCACACCATCGCCGACTGGCAGGCCGCCTACGCCGGCGGCGCCGAACCGAACACGCTGCTGACGGCGCTGCTGGCCCGGCTGGACGCAGCCGACACCGCGTGGATTCACCGCTGCACGCCCGAGCAGCTCGCAGCCCAGCTCGCCGCGCTGCCGCCGCGCGGCCCCGCCACGCCGCTGTGGGGCGTGCCGCTGGCGGTGAAGGACAACATCGACGTGGCCGGCATGCCCACCACCGCTGCCTGCCCAGCGTTCACCTTCCAGCCGGAACACTCCGCCACGGCCGTGCAGCGGCTGCAGGCGGCCGGCGCCATCGTCGTCGGCAAGACCAACCTGGACCAGTTCGCCACCGGCCTGGTCGGCACGCGCTCGCCGTACGGCGAGGTGCCCAACACCTTCGATGCGCGCTTCGTCAGCGGCGGCTCCAGCTCGGGCTCGGCCTCGGTCGTCGCGCGCGGCCTCGTGCCGCTGGCGCTGGGCACCGACACGGCCGGCTCGGGCCGCGTGCCGGCCGGCCTCAACAACCTCGTGGGCCTGAAGCCCACGCCCGGCAGCGTGCCGATGCGCGGCGTGCTGCCCGCCTGCCGCACGCTGGACGTCGTCAGCGTGTTCGCGCTGACGGTGGCCGACGCGGCGCTGGCCTGGTCGATCTTCGAAGGCGCCGAGGCCGACGAGCCGCGCTTCAACGTCGCCGCGCCGCGCCCGCCCTGGCTGGGTGGCACGCGCCCCGCGCTGCGCCTGGGCGTGCCGCACGAGTCCGGCTGCGACGCCGCGCTCGGCTGGCCCGCGGCCTTCGAGCAAGCGCAGGCCCGCGCTGCCGAACTCGGTGCCGAGCTGGTGCCGCTGGACTTCGCGCCACTGTTCGAACTGGCGCGACTGCTGTACGACGGCCCCTGGGTGGCCGAGCGACTCAGCGTCGTCGACACGCTACTGGCCAGCAACCCGGCCGCGCTGGACCCGACGGTGGCGTCCATCATCGGCAAGGGCCTCGGCGTGGACGCGGTGGCCGCGTTCCGCGGCCGCTACCGGCTTGAGACGCTTCGCGTCCAGCTGCAGACTCTGTGGCAGCAGGTGGATGCGCTGCTGGTGCCCACCGCGCCCACCTGCCCCACGCGCGCCGCCGTCGCCGCAGAGCCGGTGCTGCGCAACAGCGAGCTGGGCCGTTACACCAACTTCGTCAACCTGCTGGGCTGGTCGGCCCTGGCGCTGCCGAGCTGCATGCCGGCGGGCGCCTCCCCGCTGCCGTTCGGCGTCACGCTGATCGCGCCGGGCGGTGCCGATGCGGCACTGGTGGACTTCGGCCTGCGCTGGGAGACCGCCGCGCGGCTGCCGCTGGGTGCGCACCTGCGAGATGCGTACGCGGCAGACCGCGCCGTACAAGCCCTGCCCCGTGCCGAGCCGACGCTGCTGCTGGCCGTCGTCGGCGCGCACCTGCAAGGCCTGCCGCTGCACGGCCAGTTGCTGGAGCGCGGTGCGCGTCTGCATGCCCGCACGCAGACGACGGCGCGCTACCGGCTGCACGCGCTGCCCGGCAGCGTGCCACCCAAGCCCGGCCTCGCGCGCACGCCTGACGGCGAGCCGGGCCACGCCATCGCCGTCGAGGTCTACGAGCTGCCGCAGGCCACCATCGGCTCGCTGCTCGAGCTGATCCCGCCGCCGCTGGGCCTGGGCAACGTCGAGCTGGCCGACGGCCGCTGGGTCAAGGGCTTCATCTGCGAAGGCGCGGCACTGCGCGGCGCGCCCGACATCAGCCACCACGGCGGCTGGCGCGCCTTCGTCGCCAGCACCTCGGGAGCCACGGCGTGATGGACCCGGCGAGCTTCGACCACCCCGCCGTGCTGGCGGAGATGGCTGCCGTGTTCGAGGCCTACGAGCAGGCGCTGATGACCAACGACGTGGCCGCGCTGAACGCCTTCTTCTGGCAGGACGCGCGCGTCACGCGCTACGGCATCGCCGACCGGCAGTGGGGCATCGCCGAACTGGAGGCCTACCGTGCCAACACGCCCGCGCCCACGTTCACGCGGCGGCTGGAGCATCTGCGGCTGCACGCCTTCGGGCCCGACATGGCCGTGGCCCAGGTCGAGTTCGTGCGCAGCGACACACCGCTGCGTGGCTTCCAGTCACAGACCTGGCTGCGCCTGCCAGAGGGCTGGCGCATCGTCGCCGCGCACGTCAGCATGATCCCCTTCCCCGCCGGGCCAACAATCGCCAGGCCAGAGACTCTTTTGCCCACGACGTGACCAAGCCGGAATCCATCACCCTCGCCGAAAGCCCGTCGCTGGCCGACCAGGCCTACGGCCAGCTCAAGCAGCTGATCTTCGACTTCGCGCTGATGCCGGGTGACCGTGTCTCCGAGACCGAGCTGGCGCAGCGCATCGTCGTCAGCCGCACGCCGCTGCGCGCGGCGCTGCAGCGGCTGGAGCGTGAGGGCTTCCTGAAGCTGCTGCCGCGGCTGGGCTGGCAGGTGGCGCCGCTGGACTTCGACGTGATGGACGAGCTGTACGACCTGCGCACGCTGATCGAGTGCGACGCGGCCCGCCACCTGGCCGAGAGCGAGCAACGCCCGGAGCTGCGGCAACTGGCCGACATCTGGCTGGTGCCGCCGGCCGAGCGGCTGGAGGACGCGGCCGAGGTCGGCGCGCTCGACGAACGCTTCCACGCGATGCTGGTGCAGGGCAGCGGCAACCGCGAGATGGCCCGCGTGCACAAGGAAATCACGGAGCGCATCCGCATCATCCGGCGGCTGGACTTCACAAAGCCGGCGCGCGTCGAGGCCACCTACGACGAGCATGCGCGCATCCTGCGCGCCATCACGCGCCGCCGCGCGGACGAGGCCCAGCGCCTGCTGCGCGCCCACATCCAGCAGAGCAAGCTCGAGGTGCGCCACATCACGCTGGACATGCTCTACCGCGCGAGGCGGGACAGCTGATGTCGTCGCGCGCCGCCTTCGCATCGCCATGGGGCCGCGCGCACCAGCAGCGCGCCGTCGTGCGCCATCGTGCGACGCCAGGCCGCAGCGCGGCGCACCGGCCAGTGGCACATGACTTGCTCAAAGCCCGTCATGCCGAGCTGCGCGGCGCCAGCCCGTCAACAAGTCATTTCACGCTTCGTCCATCCACCCACCTAGGAGCCCTGCCTTGAAACCGACCACGCGCCTGCTTGCCATCACCGTCGCCGCCCTTGCCGCCAGCGCAGCCCAAGCGGCCGACTGGGCCGACACCTCCATCGGCTACCGCTACGGCACCAAGTTCGCCGAGCCCTTCGGCAGCAACGACATCAAGAAGAGCATCGTCGACCTGAACCACGCCAGCGGCTACACCTACGGCACGAACTTCCTCAACGTCGACCTGCTGCTGTCCGACAAGACCGACCCCTCCAGCCCCAACTCGGGCAGCGGTGCGAGCGAGGTCTACATCGTCTACCGCCACACGCTGGACTTCGGCAAGATCACCGGCAGCAAGATCGAGTTCGGCCCGGTGCGTGGCGTCGGCCTGACCGGCGGCTTCGACGCCAACGTGAAAGTGGACGCCGGCTACAACTCGCGCAAGCGCATGCTGGTGCTGGGCCCCACGCTGATGATGGACGTGCCCGGCTTCCTGAACGTCAGCCTGCTGCTGCTGAAGGAAAGCAACGCGCCGTACAACAAGTTCACCAGCACGGCCACGCCGCGCTACGACTACAAGACCCACGCGATGCTGACCGCGGCCTGGGGCATTCCCCTGGGCAAGCTTCCCTTGGCCTTCGAGGGCTTCGCGAACTACATTGCGAGCAAGGGCACGAACGAGTTCGGCGGCCCGACGGCGCCGGAGTTCAACTTCGACGGCCAGATCATGTACGACGTCGGCGCCGCCGCCGGCGCACCGGGGAAGTTCAAGGTGGGCTTCGAGTACCAGTACTGGCGCAACAAGTTCGGCAACCCGGCCAGTGGCCCCGCCGGCAGCGGCGCCACGGCCAAGACGCCGATGATCAGGGCCGAATATCACTTTTAACCCCTCGCCCAATCTCGCCGCGCTGAACGCGGGCGAGCTTGGTCGGTCCCCCGAGGGGGCGGCGATGCTTGCGGCATTGAGCCGCAAGCATCGCCAAAGCGGGCCGGCTTGGGAGCGGCCCGGCGCTCGGCCCGAAACTACGAAGCCCCACCGCCAGCTGACGAGTACGAATGACCAGACTTGAACTGATCGGCATCAGCAAGCAGTACCCCGGCGTCAAGGCCAACGACGGCGTCCACCTCAAGGTGGCGCCGGGCCAGATCCACGCCATCCTTGGCGAGAACGGCGCGGGCAAGTCGACGCTGATGAAGATCATCTACGGCGCGGTGCGGCCGGATGCCGGGCAGGTCGCGTGGAACGGCCGCGAGGTCGGCGTGGCCAGCCCGGCGCAGGCTCGCGCGCTGGGCATCAGCATGGTCTACCAGCACTTCTCGCTGTTCGACACGCTGACCGCCGCCGAGAACATCTGGCTGGGGCTGGACAAGTCGCTGTCGCTGGCCGAGGTGACCGAGCAGACGCGTGCTGTGTCTGCCGCCTACGGCCTGCACGTGGACCCGGCACGGCCGGTGCACACGCTCAGCGTCGGCGAACGCCAGCGCGTCGAGATCATCCGCGCGCTGCTGACCAAGCCGCAGTTGCTGATCCTCGACGAGCCCACCTCGGTGCTGACGCCGCAGGCCGTCGAGAGCCTGTTCGTCACGCTGCGCCAGCTGAGCAGCGAGGGCTGCTCCATCCTCTACATCAGCCACAAGCTGCACGAGATCCGCTCGCTGTGCCACCACTGCACGGTGCTGCGCGGCGGTCGCGTTGTCGGTGAGGTGGACCCGCAGCAGGAGAGCAACGCAAGCCTGTCGCGGCTGATGATCGGCGCCGACGCGCCGGTGCTGACTGCGCGCGAGGGCCGCGCCGGTGCGCCGGTGCTGCGCGTCGCCGGGCTAGACCTTGAACAACAAGACCCGTTCGGCGTCACGCTGAAGGGCATCGGCCTGACGGTCAACGCCGGCGAAATCGTCGGCGTGGCCGGCGTGTCGGGCAACGGCCAGCAGGAGCTGCTCGCCGCGTTGTCGGGCGAAGACCCGCGCGCGGCGGCCGGCAGCATCCAGCTGTTCGACCAGGACATCGCGCGCGCATCACCCGGACGCCGCCGCGCCGCCGGGCTGCACTTCGTGCCCGAGGAACGGCTGGGCCGCGGCGCGGTGCCGACGCTGTCGCTGGCGATGAACACGCTGCTGACGCGCACCGAAGCGGTGTCGCGCAGCGGCTGGATTCGCACCGGGCAGGCGCGGCAACTGGCGGTGAAGCTGATCGACGGCTTCCGAGTGAAGGCGCCGGGGCCGGACGCGCCGGCACGCACGCTGTCGGGCGGCAACCTGCAGAAGTTCATCGTCGGCCGCGAGATCGACGCCAACCCCAAGCTGCTCATCATTGCGCAGCCCACCTGGGGCGTAGACGTCGGCGCGGCCGCGCAGATCCGCGGCGAGCTGCTGCGGCTGCGCAACCAGGGCTGCGCGCTGCTCGTGTTCAGCGAGGAGCTGGACGAGCTGTTCGAGCTGTGCGACCGGCTGATGGTCATCGCGCAGGGCCGGCTGTCGCCGTCGGTGCCCATCGCGCAGGCGACGCGAGAGCAGGTCGGCGAATGGATGTCCGGGCTGTGGCCCACGACAGCGAACACGGAGGCCGCCGATGTTCAAGCTTGAGCCGCGCGCGCAGACCTCGCTGGCACTGGCCGTCGCCGCGCCGCTGCTGGCGCTGGCCATCACGGTGTTGATCGGTATCGTGCTTTTCACCGCCCTGGGCAAAGACCCCGTGCAGGCGCTGCGGCTGTTCTTCGTCGAACCGCTGAAGGACGGCCGTGCGCTGTCGGAGCTGAGCATCAAGGCGGTGCCGCTGGCGCTGATCGCCCTCGGCCTGGCGGTGTGCTTCCGCGCCAACATCTGGAACATCGGCGCCGAGGGCCAGTTCGTGCTCGGCGCCCTGGGCGCCGGCTGGGTCGCGATGCAGGCCGGGCCGGCCACGTCGGCATGGTTCGTCGTGCCGGTGCTGCTGGGCGGTGTCGTCGGCGGCATGCTGTGGGCCGGCGTCGTCGCGCTGCTGCGCGACCGCTTCAACACCAACGAGATCCTCGTCAGCCTGATGCTGGTCTACGTGGCCGGGCTGCTGCTGAACTACCTCGTCTACGGACCGTGGAAGGACCCGGACGGCTACAACTTCCCGCAAACCGTCCTGTTCGCCGCGGCGACGCGGCTGCCGCGCCTCGTCAGCGGGTTGCGCATGAACGTGGGCGTCGTCATCGCGCTGCTGGCGGTCGTCGCGTTCGCGGTGTTCCAGTTCCGCACCTACCGCGGCTATGCGCTGACGGTGGGCGGCATCGCGCCGGCTGCGGCTCGCTACGCGGGCTTCTCGTCGCGCAGCGCGTTGTGGACGGCCCTGCTGCTGTCCGGCGGCATGGCGGGACTGGCCGGCGCGCTGGAGGTGGCCGGTCCACTGGGCCAGCTGACGCCCTACGTGCCGGTGGGCTACGGCTTCGCGGCCATCATCGTGGCCTTCGTCGGCCGGCTGCACCCGGTGGGCATCGTGTTCTCGTCGGTGCTGATGAGCATGTTCTACATCGGCGGCGAGCTGGCGCAGAGCCGGCTGGGCCTGCCCAAGGCGTTGACCAGCGTGTTCCAGGGCCTGCTGCTGTTCACGCTGCTGGCCTGCGACCACGGGCTGCAGTACCGCATGCGCTGGGTGGCGGCGGCCAAGGCGCGGGCGGCGGGAGCGACCGCATGAATGAGATCGCGCTGCTGATCGCTGCGACGCTGAGCGCCGGCACCGTGCTCGCCATCGCCGGCCTGGGCCTTCTCATCAACGAGCGCGCCGGCATCGTCAACCTGGGCGCCGAGGGGCTGATGCTGGTGGCCGCCATCGCCGGCTTCGCGACCGCCGTGAACACGGGCTCGGACGTGCTGGGCTTCCTGGCCGGCATGGCCGCGGGCGCGGCACTGTCCCTGGTGCTCGGGCTGCTGGTGATCTGGCTCAACACCAACCAGTACGCCACCGGCCTGGCGCTGAGCCTGTTCGGCGCCGGCTTCTCGGCCTTCGTCGGTACCTCGTACACGCAGCAGCGGCTGTCGGAGCGGGATCACTTCGCCATTCCCGGCCTGGCCGACCTGCCCGTGATCGGCAAGGCGCTGTTCGCGCACCACCCGGTGGTCTACCTCGCCATCGCGCTCGCCGTGGCGCTGCATGTCTTCCTGTACCGCAGCCGCGCCGGTCTCGTGCTGCGCGCGGTGGGCGAGTCACCCGAGTCGGCCCACGCACTGGGCTATCCGGTGCGGCGCATCCGGCTCGCGGCGGTGTGCGCGGGCGGCGCGCTGTGCGGGCTGGCGGGGGCTTACCTGTCCATCATCTACACGCCGCTGTGGGTGGAAGGCATGGTGGCCGGCAAGGGCTGGATCGCGCTGGCGCTGACCACCTTCGCCACCTGGCGGCCGGCCCGCGTGCTGCTGGGCGCCTACCTGTTCGGCGGCGTCACGATGCTGCAGTTCCACCTGCAGAGCGAGGGCATCGACATCCCCACGCATTGGCTCAGCATGCTGCCCTACCTGTCCACCATCGCGGTGCTGGTGCTGATCTCGCGCAACCCGGCGTGGATCAAGGCCAACATGCCCGCGTCGCTCGGCAAGCCCTTCAAACCCGGTCACTAGTCCCCACGCTCACCCCCTCAGGAGAAAAGCATGACATCCATCGCCACCCGCCGGACCTTTGCGTTGGCTGCACTGGCCGCTGCCGCCGCACTCGCGGGCTGCTCGAAGAAGGACGACGAGGTTGCGGCCTCGCCGCCGGCCGCGTCCGCCGCCCCGGCCAAGCCCGAGCCGCTGAAGATCGCCTTCGCCTATGTCGGCCCCGTGGGCGACGGCGGCTGGACCTTTGCGCACGACAACGCCCGCAAGGCGCTGGAGAAGGAATTCGGCGACAAGATCGTGACCACCTTCGTCGAGAAGGTGCCCGAGGCCGCCGACGCCGAGCGCGTGTTCAACGACCTCGTCGGCCAGGGCAACAAGTTGATCTTCGGCACAACCTTCGGCTACATGGAGCCCCTGCTCAAGGTCGCCGCCGATCACAAGGACGTCAAGTTCGAGCACGCCACCGGCTACAAGACGGCCGAGAACCTGCGCACCTACGACAGCCGCACCTACGAGGGCGCCTACCTCGCCGGCGTCATCGCGGGCTCGATGACGAAGACCAACACCATCGGTGTCGTGGGCTCCATTCCCATCCCCGAGGTCATCCGCAACATCAACAGCTTCACGCTGGGCGCGCAGAGCGTGAACCCCAAGATCAAGACCAAGGTGGTCTGGGTCAACGAGTGGTTCGACCCGCCGAAGGAAACCGAGGCCGCCACGGCGCTGATCAACGGCGGTGCCGACGTGCTGATGCAGAACACCGACTCCGCCGCCGTGCTGAAGACCGCCGAGGAGAAAGGCAAGCGCGCCTTCGGCTGGGACTCCGACATGAAGGCCTATGGCCCCAAGGCCCACCTGGGCTCGGCCGTCATCAACTGGGCGCCGTACTACATCAAGGCCACGCACGACGCGCTGGACGGCAGCTGGGCCACCGGCAAGGCCTGGTGGGGCGTGAAGGAAGGCGCCATCGACATCGTCTCCATCGCCGACGATGTGCCGGCCGAGGCCAAGGCCAAGGTCGAGCAGGTCAAGGCCGGCCTGAAGGACGGCAGCTTCTCGATCTGGAAGGGCCCCATCGTCGACAACACCGGGAAGGAAGTCCTCGCGAAGGACGCCATCGCGGATGATGCGTTCCTGGGTGGCATCAAATTCTTCGTCAAGGGCGTGGAAGGCAAAGTACCAGGCGCCAAGTGATGGCCGCCAGGGGAGACTGAGCGCATGACCGACATCGACTTCGACCGCATCCCACGCTCGGCCCTCCCCGGCCTGCTGGCCCGCGCCCCCAAGGCCGAGCTGCACATGCACATCGAGGGCTCGCTGGAGCCCGAGCTGATCTTCGCGCTGGCCGCGCGCAACGGCGTCGCCCTGCCCTACGCCAGCGTCGATGCGCTGCGCCAGGCCTACGCGTTCACGGACCTGCAGAGCTTCCTGGACATCTACTACGCCGGCGCCAGCGTGCTGCTGCACGAGCAGGACTTCTACGACATGGCCTGGGCCTACTTCGAGAAGGCCGCGCGCGACCGCGTCGTCCACGCCGAGCTGTTCTTCGATCCGCAGACGCACACGGCGCGCGGCGTGCCCATCGGCACCGTCATCCAGGGCCTGTCGCGCGCCTGCGCCGATGCGAACGACCGCCTGGGCGTCAGTGGGGCGCTGATCCTGTGCTTCCTGCGCCACCTCAGCGAGGAGGACGCCTTCGCCACGTTGGAGCAGGCCCTGCCCTGGCGCGCGCATTTCATCGGCGTCGGGCTGGACAGCTCCGAGCGCGGCCACCCGCCGAGCAAGTTCCAGCGCGTGTTCGCGCGCGCCGCCGAGCTAGGCCTGCAACTCGTGGCCCACGCCGGCGAGGAGGGGCCGCCGGCCTACATCGAGGAGGCGCTGGACCTGCTGGGCGTGGAGCGCATCGACCACGGCGTGCGCGCCATCGAGAGCCAGGCGCTGATGGCACGGCTGGCAAAGGAGCGCGTGCCGCTGACGGTGTGCCCGCTGTCCAACGTGAAGCTGTGCGTGGTGCACGATCTCGCCGACCACCCACTGCCCCAACTGCTCGCCGCCGGCCTGGCCGTGACCATCAACTCCGACGACCCGGCCTACTTCGGCGGCTACGTCAACGACAACCTGCTGGCGCTGTTCGACGCACTGCCGCGCTGGGGCGCCCGCGAGGCCTACCAGTTGCTGCGCAACAGCCTGGAGGCCAGCTTCGCGCCGCAGTCGCAGCGCGCTGCGTGGGTCGCGGCACTGGACGCCGAGTTCGCGCAGGCCGCACGCTAGCAGCGGCGGCGCGGGCGGCGGTCAGATCACCTCGCGCAGGATCTCGACGACGTCGTTGAGCCGCGGCAGCAGCCGGGCTATGGACTCCTCGCAGCTCAGCGGCTGCATCGGCACCGTCGTGCCGATCGCGCCGACGCAGGCGCCCTTGCGGTCCTTCACTGGCACGGCAATGCCGCGCAGGCCCGGCGCGAACTGCTGTTCCGTCACCCAGTAGCCCAGCTCGCGCGCCGCGCGCACGTTGCGCCGGAACTGCTCGGGCGAGGTGACCGTGTGCGGCGTGAAGGCGGCGAACTCGTGCGCAGCTGTCCACTCGTCCAGCCAGTCCTCGGTCTTGGTGGACAGGATGACGATGCCCGGCGTCGCCGCGTGCACCGGCATGCGCCCGCCCACGGGGAAGCCGATCGTGATCAGCCGCGGGTTGTTGCTGCGCACGACGTAGACGACCTCGTGGCCGTCCAGCACGCTGAAGCTGAAGTTCTCCTGGCACTCGGTGGCCAGCCGCTGCAGAAACGGCTGGATGACGCGCGGCAACCGCGCCGCGTGCAGATAGCTCTGCCCCAGCCGCAGCACGCGCGGCAGCAGCCAGAAACGCTTGCCGTCCGTCTGCGCATAGCCGAAGTGCACGAGGCTCAGCAGGTAGCGCCGCGCGGCCGTGCGCGTGATGCCGACGCGTTCCGCCGTCTCCGAAGCCGTCAGCCTCGGGTGGTCCGAATCAAAGGCCTCGATGACCTGCAGGCCCTTGCCCAAACCATCGATGACGTCTTTGCGCTGGATCTCCATCGCTGCAATCCGTTGTTGCCTCACCGCTCAGTGCAAACCCGCGCTTCGAAACCATGGCGCGCGATGTGCGCGATTATCGCGCACATCGCCGGTTTGAGCCTTGTTGGACGGGCAGTGCCTGCCTATCGTTGCATCCAAGCGAGGCCCTGAGGGCCGCCCGCCAGAACCCCGGATTCACGGCACCGACGCCGCACCGGCGTTCCGTCTTCCGTCGCAAACACCAAGTCGCAGCCCGGCCCCGCAAAACGCGAGGCCCGGGGTTGGGGCGAAGCCTTGCCCGGAAGTTCGTGAGGACCAGAACGCCCGGTGCTTCGGGCCCAACGACAACGAGGAGACTTCCCATGACCCGCACGCTTCGCATCCTGGCCACCGCCAGCATCCTGACCACCCTCGGTGCGGCCCAGGCCCAGTCCGGCAACGTCACGCTGTACGGCGTCATCGACGAGTACGCCAACTACATGCACAGCAGCTCGGGCACAACGATCAAGAGCCTGGAGGACGGCGCCTGGCTGCGCAGCCGCTTCGGTGCGAAGGGTGTCGAGGACCTCGGCGGCGGGCTCTCCGCCAGGTTCCAGGTGGAAGGCGGCTTCAGCGCGGACACCGGCGGCCAGGCCGACAGCTCGCGCTTCTGGGACCGTCAGGCCTGGGTGGGCCTGGCCAGCAAGGACTTCGGCGAGGTGCGCGTGGGCCGGCAGAACGGCCCCGTCTTCAGCCGCGGCGGCAACATCGACTACACGGCCCGCACGCTGGGCTCGATGATCAACAACTTCGGCGTGCCCTCGCGCTACGACAACGACGTGTCCTACCTGTCGCCGCGCATCAGCGGCCTGCAAGTGGAGGCGCACGTGGCGCTGCCCGAGGCCCCAACCGGCAATCGTGCCCTCGTCTACCAGTGGGCGCTGGACTGGGCCAACGACAGCTACCGCCTCGGCTACATGGGCGTGCGCGGCCGCCCGCAGGCGGGCGCCACGGTGGACAAGGACGTCGTCTACGACAACCTCTACGCCAACTGGATGTACGGCAAGGGCACGGTCTACCTCGCCTACGTGCGCAGCAACAACAACACGTCGACGGCCGTCAGCAACAACGCCGGCACCCTCCTCGGCAACGTGGGCGGCTTCAATGCCGGCAGCAACGCCGACCTGAACAACTTCTACGACATCGTCCAGGTCTCGGCCGACTACCGCGTCAACAGCCAGCTGCGCGTCGGCGCGCTGTGGGGCCGCATCAACGACCAATCGGGCCGTGGCCGCAATGCCAGCGGCGGTTCGGTCGGCGCCTACTACGACCTGTCCAAGCGCACCATGCTGGTGGCGCTGCTGGACACGCTGCGCAACGACGCCAACGGCGGCTGGCGCCCCGTCGGCTCCGCCGGGCTGAAGACCACCTTCACCACGCCCGGGGACATCAACGGCCGGACCATCAACGGCCTGCAACTCGGCATCGTCCACCGCTTCTGACGCCCACGCCCGTGCGGCGCCGCCGCGCGGGCCTCCTCGCTCTACCGAGACCCGCCATGAACGCCCTCCACCCCGACTCGCGCGAAACCGTCGTGCAGCCCGACAACCCGCTGGCGCTGCAAGGCATCGAGTTCATCGAGTACACGACCGCCAAGCCGCAGACCTTCGGCCAGAGCCTGGAGAAGCTGGGCTTCCGGCCCGTCGCACGGCATCGCTCGCGCGAGGTGATGCTGTACCGGCAGGGCGACATGAACATCATCGTCAACGCCCATCACGACCCCGATCAGCCGGCGTTGCCCGACACGGCCGAGATCGCCGCCGTGGCCTTCCGCGTGCGTGACGCCGCCCGCGCCTACCGCCGCGTGCTGGAGCTGGGCGCCTGGGGACTGCCGACGCGGGTCGAGGTCATGGAGCTGAACATCCCGGCCATCCACGGTGTCGGCAACAGCCGCATCTACTTCGTCGACCGCTGCGGCGACTTCTCCATCTACGACGTCGACTTCGTCCCCATCCCCACCGTCGACCGCCAGCCGCCGGCCCTCGGCGGCCTGCGCTTCTTCGGCCTGGTCCAGTACATCGGCCCGGACCGCATGGCCGACTGGATCGCCTTCTACGACGAGCTGTTCGGCTTCCGCGAGCTGCCGGCCGATCACCACTTCGGCATCCTGCACCGCGGCTGCATCCTGGCCAGCCCCTGCGGCAGCGTCTTCTGGCAGCTCATCGAACCGCCCGTGGACACCTGGCCCGATGCCACCGCCGACGAGTACCTCGCGCGCCTGGCCTTCGCCTGCACCGACGTGCCGGAGACGACGACCGAGTTGCGCCGCCGTGGCGTGGACTTCGCCCTGCCGCCGGCCTCGGCCGCGGATGCCCGCCTGGGCGCACTGACGACGCCCTGCGACCAGGGCCCGACCTTCGAGCTCGTGCGCGAGCCCCGCTGAAGCGCTGCCGGGAGACGACCATGCACCGCTACACCTCGCCCCTGCGCGCGTCCGCCCACGTGGCCGACTTCGGCATGGACACGATCACGCTAGCCGGCCCGCTGGAGGCCAAGCTGGCCGCCGCGCGCCAGGCCGGCTTCACGCAGATCATGCTGGCCGCACGCGACATCGTCGGCCACCCGAACGGCATGGATGCCGCCGTCGCCGCCGTGCGCGCCAGCGGGCTGCGCGTCACCGGCTTCCAGGTGCTGCGCGACTTCGAAGGCCTGAGCGGCCATCTGCACGACTACAAGGTCGACATCGCCAAGCAGATGATCGTCATGGCCGGCGCGCTCGGCGCCCGTGTGCTGCTGGCCTGCAGTTCTGCGTCGAGGCACGCCAGCGGCGAACGGGCCACGCTGGTGCGCGACCTGCGCAAGCTGGCCATGCTCGCACTGCCACACGGCATCCGCGTGGCCTACGAGGCACTGTCCTGGGGGCGCCACGTCAACGAGGTCGACGCCGCCTGGTCGCTTGTCGAAGAAGCCGACTTCCCCAACCTCGGCCTGGCGGTCGACTCGTATCACATCTTCGCCACGTCCACGCCGCTGAGCGTGCTGGAGGACGTCGACCCGGCCAAGATCTTCCTCGTGCAGCTGGCCGACTTCATGTGGCAGGAGACCCGCACGCCCGAGGAGCGCATCGAGACGGCGCGGCACTTCCGCGTCTTTCCCGGCGAAGGCGTGCACAGCCAGGCGCTGGCGACGTTGGTGCGCCGGCTCGACGCCATCGGCTACCGCGGCGACTACAGC
Source organism: Pelomonas candidula (assembly GCF_043555985.1). Lineage (NCBI taxonomy): Bacteria > Pseudomonadati > Pseudomonadota > Betaproteobacteria > Burkholderiales > Sphaerotilaceae > Roseateles > Pelomonas candidula. The sequence goes on from NZ_JBIGIC010000020.1 coordinate 21,035, forward strand.
TTCGAGGTCTTCAACGACGACTACCAGCAGTTGCCGCTGCCCTACGTCGCTGAGCGCGCGCACGCCAGCGCGCTGTGGCTGGCCGAGGAGGTACTGCGCCGCGGCGTGCCGCTGCCTGGCATGGCGAGGCCACCGCGCCAGCGCGCCGCCGCCTGACCCCTTCCCTTTCCGCAACGACGCACGTCGAATACCAAACAGGAGACAAACCATGACGATCGCCAGAGACCACGACTCAGGGGGTACCCACCAGGTCAAGAAGGCCACTGCCAGCGGCTGGATCGGCTCGGTGCTGGAGTACTACGACTTCTTCATCTACGCGACCGCGGCGTCGCTGGTGTTCCCCCAGCTGTTCTTCCCCTCGGGCAACCCGCAGGTCGCCATCGTCGCGTCGCTCGCGACCTACGGCGTCGGCTACGTCGCGCGCCCCATCGGCGCCTTCGTGCTGGGCCACTGGGGCGACACGCACGGCCGCAAGAACGTGCTCATCCTGTGCATGTTCCTGATGGGCCTGTCGACGATGGCCGTCGGCCTGCTGCCCACCTACGCGCAGGCCGGCCTGCTCGCGCCGGCGCTGCTGGTCGTGCTGCGCCTCGTGCAGGGCTTCGCCGTCGCCGGCGAGATCTCCGGTGCCAGCTCCATGATCCTGGAGCACGCGCCGTTCGGCCGCCGCGGCTTCTTCGCCAGCTTCACGCTGCAGGGCGTGCAGGCCGGCCAGATCCTGGCCGCCGCCATCTACCTGCCGCTGGCGGCCTGGCTGCCCAAGGACGACTTCAACGCCTGGGGCTGGCGTGTCCCGTTCCTGCTGAGCTTCGTCGTCATCATCGCGGGCTACTACATCCGCCGCGAGGTGCAGGAGCCCGAAGCATTCGCCAGGCAGAAGGCCCAGGGCGCGCCGGCCCGCCTGCCCGTCGTGCAGGCCATCGCCGAGAACTGGCCGGACATGCTGCGTGTCGTCTGCATGGCGCTGATGAACGTGATCCCGGTCGTCACGACCATCTTCGGCGCGGCCTACGCCGTGCAGCCCGGCTACGGCATCGGCTTCGACAAGTCCGTCTACCTGTGGATTCCGGTAGTCGGCAACCTCGTGGCCGTGCTGGTCATCCCGTTCGTCGGCAACTGGTCCGACAGGATAGGCCGCCGCCCGTTCATCATCGGCGGCGCGCTGCTGTCCGGCCTGCTGTCGTTCGCCTATCTGTACGCGATCAGCATCCACAGCGTGCCGCTGGCCTTCGCCTGCTCGCTGCTGATGTGGGGCATCGTCTACCAGGGCTACAACGCGGTCTTCCCGAGCTTCTACCCCGAGCTGTTCCCGACCCGCACCCGCGTCTCCGCGATGGCCATCGCGCAGAACATCGGCACCATGATCACGGCGATGCTGCCGGCGCTGTTCGCCACCGCTGCGCCGCCGGGAACGACCGACATCCCATGGGTCGTCGGCAGCATCGCCTTCGGCGTCACCGTCATCGCCGCGATCGCAGCGTTCACTTCACGCGAGACCTTCCGCGTGCGCATCGACGACCTCGGCCGCCCCGGCGCCGTGCCGGTGCCTCAGCAGGACTACGAGCGCCAGCGCCGCCAGTCCGTCATGCGCGCCCAGGGCTCGCGGATGTTCACCTGATCCGCCCTTCACCGCAGCACCCAAGGAGTTTCCAGTGATCACCGGCACGACGGAGCTTGTCGCCCACATCGGCTATCCGACCGGAGCGTTCAAGTCTCCGATGATCTACAACCCGTGGTTCGAGCAGAAGGGCATCGACGCCGTCGTCGTTCCCTTCGGCGTCAAGGCCGAGGACTTCACCGCGACCTTCGACGCGCTGCGCCACCTGACCAACCTGCGCGGCGCGCTCATCACGATGCCGCACAAGGTGGCCGTGATGGCGCTGGTGGACGAGCTGACGCCGGCCGCCCGCGTGGCAGGCGCCTGCAACGCCGTGCTGCGCCGCGCCGATGGCAGCCTGCTGGGCGACCAGTTCGACGGCGCCGGCTTCGTGCGCGGCATCCAGCGCAAGGGCTTCGATGCGCGCGGCCGCCGCGTGTTGATCACCGGCACCGGCGGCGTGGGCTCGGCCATCGCCGCGTCGCTGGCCGCGGCCGGCGTGGCGGAGATGGTGCTGCACGACACGCAACATGCGTCCGCCGAAGGGCTGGCCGCACGGCTGCGCGAACACCATCCGGCGCTGCGCGCCGCGGTGGGCACGAACGATCCCGCCGGCTTCGACCTGATCGTCAACGCCACGCCGCTGGGCATGCGCGACGGCGACCCGCTGCCGTTCGACATGGCGCGTGTCGCCCCGCAGACGATGGTCGGCGAGGTCGTCATGCGCCAGGACGTCACGCCGCTGCTCGCCGCGGCGCTGGCGCGCGGCTGCGCCGTCCAGCCGGGCAAGGACATGCTGTTCGAGATGATCCCGGCCTACCTGGAGTTCTTCGGCTACGGCAGCGCCACGCCGGACGAGCTGCGCGCCGTCGCCCGCTTCGACCTCGCCGAGGGCGCGGCATGAAGCAGGTCCTCATGCTGCACGGCGTCAACCACAACCTGTTCGGCCAGCGCGACCCGCGGCATTACGGCAGCGACACGCTGGCGGACATCGACGCGCGGCTGGTGAGCCTCGCCGGTGAACTCGACGTCACCGTGCAGAGCTTCCAGACCAACGCCGAGGGCGCGATGGTGGAGCGCATCCACCAGGCGCTGCACGACCGCGTCGACGCCGTGCTCATCAACGCCGGCGCGTGGACGCACTACAGCTACGCCATCCGCGACGCGCTGGCCATGCTGAGCTGCCCCATCGTCGAGCTGCACATGTCCAACATCCACGCTCGCGAGGCCTTCCGCCACCAGTCGGTGTTCGCCGCCATCGTGCGCGGCCAGATCTGCGGCTTCGGCGTGGACAGCTACCTGCTCGCGCTGCGCGCGGCGGTCGCCGCGATCAGCCCGCCTGCCAACCCGGCAGCTGCTGCAGCCCCCACATCCAGCCGCTGATCGTCACGAACGCCGCGATGGTGGCCACCAGCAGGATGGCCGCGCTGCGCCCTTCCTGGCCATGCTTCATCGCCACCAGCGGATAGATGCTCAGCATGGGCATGGCCGCGAACAGCACGCCGGCCGGGCGCAACGGCACCGGCACGGACGGCATCAGCCACAGCGCCAGCAGCACGCAGGCCGGATGCAACAGCAGCTTGGCCAGCGCGACGCCGGCGACGTCCTGTCGCTGCCCCTCCAACCGCACGCCCAGCAACGAGCCACCGATGACGAACAGCGCCACCGGCGACGCCGCCGCCGCGAGGATCTGCACGGCGCGGGCGATCCAGTCCGGCAGCGTGAGCCCCGACATCGCACAGCCGAAGCCCAGCACGATGGCGATGATCATCGGGTGACGGGACCAGTTGACGGCTGCCTGCCACAGCGCCCGCCGCCACGACATTTTCTCGCTGGCGCTGTCGGCGAGTGCCAGGCCCAGCGGAATGACGAGCATGTTCTCGACCAGCATGCACAAGGCCAGGCCCAGACCGGCCGTCGGGCCCAGCCACTGCGCAACGATGGGATAGCCGATCAGCCCGCTGTTGGACGCCGCCGCGCCCAGACCCGACAGCGTCGCCGACGCCGGTGCCTGCCCGCGCCCATGCCGCGCCCAGGCACGCACTAGGAACAGCGACGCCAGCGAGCCCGCTGCGTAGGCCAGCAGGTAGAGCCCCTCGGGGCCATCCGGCCGATGGCTCTGCGACAGCGCCTTGAACAGCAGCGCCGGCAGCGCCAGCTGGATGACGAAACGCCCGAGCACGCGCAACTCGGCCTGGGCGAAGACACCGAAACGCACGGCCGCGTAGCCGGCAGCGATCAACAGGTAGACGGGGGCGGTCAGGGCCAGCGTGGCGAGCATGAGAGTCCATCGACGCCGGGCGGTGGCATCGCGAGCGAGAGGTGGGAAGACGGGCGGCGTGAGCGGGCGCTGAAGGCCCGCCGGCAAGATAGGCGCAGGTGCAGATATTGGCAATGCAATGGTGGCGATGGCACTATTGCAGATCGCAATGAATGACCTCCCCCCCGACCTGCTCGACCCGAAGCTGCTCAAGCTCTTCGACGTGCTCTACCGCACCGGCAGCGTCACGCGCAGCGCCGAGCTGCTGGGCCTGAGCCAGCCCACCATCAGCATCTGGCTGCAGCGGCTGCGGCGCCAGGTGGGCGACGCGCTGTTCGTGCGCACGCCCGAAGGCATGGCGCCGACGCCGCGCGCCGAGGCGCTGATCGGCCCGGCGCGCGAGGTGCTGGACGGGCTGCGCCGCCTGATGGCCGTGCAGCCAGCGTTCGACCCGGCGACGGCGCAGCGGCGCTTTCGCATCTGCATGACCGACGCCAGCCACGTCACGCTGCTGCCCACGCTGCTGGCCCGCGTGCGTGCCGAAGCGCCCGACGTGCGGCTGGAGGCCGGCCGCATGGACGACGGCGTGGCGCAGGCACTGGCCAGCGGCGAAGCCGACCTGGCGCTGGGCTACGCGCCGTGGCTGGCCTCCGGCATCTACCAGCAGACGCTGTATGCGCAGGACTGGGTGTGCCTCGCCAACAGCGCCCACCCGCGCATCGGCAAGACTTTGTCGCTGGCGCGCTACCGCCAGGAGGCGCACGTAACGGTCAGCCCCGGCACCGGCCAGGGGCTGCTGGAAGCCGCGCTGGCGGCCCACGGCGTCGAGCGCCGCGTGCTGTTGGACCTGCCCGGCTTCCTGGGGCTGGGCGCCGTCATCTCCAGCACCGACCTCATCGTCACGCTGCCCCGCCACATCGGCGAGACGCTGGCGCAGGCCAGCGGCCTGACGGTGCTGGCCTGCCCGCTGAAGGTCGAAGGCTTCGACGTCAAGCAGCACTGGCATGCCCGCTACCACGAGGAGCCGGGCAACCGCTGGCTGCGCGGCCTGCTGGCCGAGCTGTTCATGGCCCGGCACCGCACGGCGGCTACTCGTCCTGCAGCGGCGCCAGCAGCAGCCGCAGCTCGGGCTCGCTGAACTTGCTGAAGCTGGCACCGTCGTCGCTGCCCAGCAGCCCGTCGGCCAGCGCCTTTTTGCGCGCCTGCAGCTCCAGCATGCGCTCCTCGATGCTGCCCTGCGCGACGAGCTGGTAGACGAACACCGGCTGGTCCTGCCCGATGCGGTGCGCCCGCGCGCTGGCCTGGGCCTGCACGGCCGGGTTCCACCAGGGGTCGACGTGGATGACGGTGTCGGCCGCCGTCAGGTTCAGGCCTACGCCACCGGCTTTCAGGCTGGCCAGCAGCACGGGCACTTCGCGCGCCTGGAAGCGCCGCACGATGTCACCGCGCTGAGCCGCCGGCGTCGCGCCCGTCAGGCGCAGATGCGGCACGGGCACCTCCGCGGCGATCAGGTCCAGCATCTCCGTGAACTGCGAGAACACCAGCAGTCGCCGGCCCTGGGCGACGAAATCCGGCAGGTGCTCGCGCAGCCACTCGAGCTTGGCGCGCTCGGTGTGCGGCGCCATCTCCACGCCCTTCAGCAGCCGCGGGTCGCAGCAGACCTGGCGCAGTTTCAACATCGCGTCCAGCACGCTGATGAGGCTGGTGGGCGTGAAGCCGTCCTTCTGCAAGATGCGCCGCACCATGTGGTCGGCTGCGACGCGCACGCTCTCGTAGAGCTGCTTCTGCTGGCCCACCAGCGTGACGCGCTTGACCAGCTCGGTCAGCGGCGGCAGCTCCGTGGCCACCTCGGTCTTCAGCCGGCGCAGGATGAAGGGCCGCACACGCGCCGCCAGCAACCGCGCGCGCGGGCCGTCGCGATTGACCTCGATGGGCTTGCGCCAGTGGCGCGCAAAGGTGCGCGAATCGCCGAGGAAGCCGGGCATCAGCAGGTCGAACAGCGACCACAGCTCGCCGAGGTGGTTCTCCAGCGGCGTGCCGGTCAGCGCGAGGCGATGGCGCGTATCGAGCCGGCGCAGCGCGCGTGCCGCGCGGGCCTGGGCGTTCTTCACCGACTGGGCTTCGTCGAGGATGAGCAGGTGCCAGGGCTGGGCGGACAGCACGCGCAGGTCGCGCCAGACGAGGTTGTAGGTGCTCAGCACCACGTCGGCGTTGGCCAGATCGACACCCGCGCGGTCGGCGCCGTGCCAGGTCTTCACCGCCAGCCCAGGCGCGATGCGCGCGGCCTCCTGCTGCCAGTTGAACAGCAGCGAGGTCGGCACGATGACGAGCGCCGGGCGGTCCAGCCGGCCCGCCTGCTTCTCGGTCCAGACATGGGCCAGCGCCTGCGCCGTCTTGCCCAGACCCATGTCGTCGGCCAGGATGCCGGCCAGTTGTTGTTCACGCAGGTATTGCAGCCAGGCCAGGCCGTGCAGCTGGTAGGGGCGCAACGTGAGACTCAAGCCCGCTGGTTGCTCGAAAGCTGTAGGCACACCCGCCACCAACAGGCGTTTGCCCAAGGCTTTGATGCCCGCGTCACCGTGGATCTGCCAGCGTCCACGCGACTCGTCCTCGATGCAGCGGATGCGGTCGGCGTCCCACTCGCCCAGCTTGAGCGGCTTGCCCTTCTCCAGTTCGGCCGGCTTCAACAGGTCCAACAGCGCCAGCATCATGGCCTTCAGCGGCGCCGCCTGCGCGTGATAGCGCTTCCCGCCAGGCGCGCGCAGCGAAACGATGGCGTCGTCCTCGATGGCGGCGATGGCCCAGGCGTCCAGCCAGCGCTTGTCGCGCCGCAGCAGGTTGGCCATCAGCGGCGCGAGGTCCAGCCGTTGGCCATCCACCTCCATGCCGAGGCTGACGAGCCAGGCGCCGGTGCGCCGCTCCAGGCCCAGGCCTTCGACGCGGCGGCGCGGCTTGGGCGCGCTCTCGGTGTCGTCTTCCGTCAGCCCCAGCTGCCAGCCGCTGACGAACTGGCTGTGATGCGCAAAGCCCGGCTCGGTCGTGACCCGCCAGCCCTGCGCCTGCAGCTCCGGCACCTTGTCCGCGTGGAAGTCACCGAAGAACTCTTCCTGGGCCGTGGTCCAGAGGGACTCGCCGCCCAGCACCAGTGGCTTGCCGCGCCACTGCAGCAGCGCAGGGTCGAGGGCCACGAGGCCCTGCTTGAGCAAGGTCTGCTCGGCGCCGGCATCCCGTCGCGCCAGCGTCGCCACTGTCACCTGTTCGCCCCGCGGGCCCAGCGGGCCGCGCGGCCGCAGGCCCAGCAGGCCATCGCCGCGCGTCAGTGTGCGCAGCGTCAGATGAGGTGGGAAACCAGACATCGCGACAGTCTCGCAGCCTGCGAGACTGTCGCGAGGCAGATCAGGAGGCCAGCACGCCCTTGATGTGCGCCGCGACGGCGTCGTCCTGGCAATTCGTGAAGAACAGCTCCTGGAACTTTTCGCCCGACACGGCGGCCTTCAGCAGGTCCTGGTCGACGGTCTTCAGCACGGTCAGCAGGTCGCGGCAAGAGGCGGCCTTGACGTCCTTCAGGATGCCGCGGTTCTTGGCCATGATGGCGGCGCGTTCCTTGGGGTAGCCGACGCCACGCTCGTTCTCGAACAGCTTGCGGTAGCAGTCTTGCAGGTTCAGCTCGGCGGCCCAGCCGAAGCCCTTCGAATAGGGCATGGAAATGGCGTTGCCGTCGTTGATCTGGCCGAACAGGAAGGCGTCGGTCGGGTCGATGACCAGGCCGCAGAACACGCCGGGCATGCTGTTCGCGGCCAGCATGGAGCCCATGCCGGTGCCGCAGCCGGTGACGACGAAGTCGGCAGCCTTGGTGTTCAGCAGGATGCCGGCCAGCAGGCCGTTCATCACGTAGGTCAGCGAGGCCTTGTCTTCCGGCGTGTACATGCCGTAGTGGTGCACGCTGTGACCCAGGGGCTCGACCACCGTCTTGAGCGCGGTATGGACGATCTCGGACTTGGCGGCTTGGCTGTTCTCGATGATGAGGGCGATCTTCATGGCGGGGGCTTTCTGAGGCGAATCGGGTGGGGCGAAGCCGGTTCGGCTCGGGCCAGAGGGGCCGCAAGCGCAGACCGTCGGGCCAGGGGTTGGTCCCCGAGGGGCGGACGGCATGGTCCGGGTGCCCACCTGGCCCGCCGCGCACCTCGTCGACGAGGTGCTGGCGCGAGGACTATTGTGCCCGCTTAATGGAACAGCGTTTCAGAAACATCGCTCAATCCCGAGCGTGAAGCAGGCCTGCTCCCCGTCGGGCTTCAGTCGCCCTCGCCGCCCAGTGGCTTCAGCTGGCGGCCAGCCGGCAGCGCCCGCAGGTACTTGAAGGTGCCGGTGGCGTGGGCGCAGAGCTTGTCGTCCGCGCCGAAGACGGAGCCCTCGCAGAAGGCCATCGTCGTCGAGCGGTGCAGCAGCCTGCCCACTGCGCGAAGCTCGCCCTCGCCGGGGCGCATGAAGCTGGTCTTCATCTCCACCGTGACGACGCCGGGGCCGAGATCCGGCAGATGCCGGTTCACGCTGCGCGCGGCGTGGGCCATGGCCACATCCAGCAGCGTCATGACAACGCCGCCATGGGCAACGCGCCAGGAGTTCAGATGCTGCTCGGCGATCGTCAGCCGCAGTTCGGCCTCGCCGTCGCCGACCGAGTGCAGCGTGAAGCCGAGTTGCTCGACAAAGGGGATGTGAACCGGGAATTCCATCCCGTCAGTTTCCATGAACGGCGCTGACCCCACCGTCCACAGCCAGGATCTGCCCCGTGATGTGCTTGCCGGCCTTGGACGCGAACAGCAGCGCGGCGCCCTTCAGGTCTTCGTCATCACCCAGGCGGTTCAGCGGCGCGTGCGAGGCCATCTTTTCCGCCCCCACTGCTGCCAGCAGGCCCTGCGTCATCTTGCTCGGGAAGAAGCCCGGCGCCAGCGCATTGACGGTGATGCCGTACTGGCCCCACTCGCCGGCCAGCGCGCGCGTGAAGTTCACGGCCGCGCCCTTGCTGGTGTTGTAGGCAATGGTCTTCATCGCGCCCGAGTTGCCGGACAGGCCGGCGATGGAGGCCACGTTGATGATGCGACCGGCCTTGCGCGGGATCATGCTGGCCTTGGCTACCGCCTGGGCGAACACGAACAGGCTGCGGATGTTCAGGTCCATGACCTTGTCCCACGCCGCGATCGGGTGCTCCTCGGCCGGCGCGCCCCAGGTGGCGCCGGCGTTGTTGACGAGGATGTCGATCCGGCCGAGGCGCTCCATCGTCTCGTTGACGACGCGCTGGGCTTCCTCTTCCTTGGCTGCGTCGGCGGCGATCCATCGCGCATCGATGCCGCGGGCCTGCAGGTGGGCCGATGCCTCCTCGAGGTCGGCGGCCTTGCGCGACGTCAGCATGATCTTGGCGCCGGCATCCCCGAGCGCCTCGGCAATCTGCAGGCCCAGCCCGCGCGAGCCGCCGGTGACGAGGGCCACCTGGCCGGTCAGGTCGAAGAGGTCTTGGACTTTGCTCGTCATCGAGGTCTCCTTAGAAGTATTCGGGTTTGACGTCGCGGCACAGCGGCTCGCGTCGGGCGACGACGTCCAGCCAGGCGCCGATCTTGGGCAGCTCGTAGGCGAAGAAGTAGCGGGCCGCGGCGCGCTTGCCATGCGCGAAGTCGCTGTCACCCTGCACCGCGAGCACCACGTCCAGCCAGATCCAGGCCAGCACCGTGTGGCCGAAGGCCTGCATGTAGGGCGTCGCGTTGGCCAGCGCCTCCTCGGGCTCGCCGGTGGCCCAGGCCTTCTTGGTCGCGCCGCCGACCTGCGCCAGCGCGGCGGCCAACTGGTTGGCCAGCGGCGCCCACTCGGTCTGCATCGCGCGCTCGATGGTGGCCTGCACGCGCTGAGCCATCGCCGCGAGCGACGCGCCGCCCTGCTGCACGACCTTGCGGCCCAGCAGGTCCAACGCCTGGATGCCATGCGTGCCCTCGTGGATCATGTTCAGGCGGTTGTCGCGCCAGTACTGCTCGACGGGGAAGTCGCGCGTGTAGCCGTAGCCGCCCAGCACCTGGATGGCCAGCGAGTTGGCCTCCAGGCACCACTCGCTGGGCCAGCTCTTGGCGATGGGGATGAGCACGTCCAGCAGCGCCTGCGCTTGCGTCTTGTCGTCGCCCGTGGTGAGTTCGTCGACGAGACGCGCGCAGAACAGCTCCAGCGCCAGGCCGCCTTCGACGTAGCTCTTCTGCGCCAGCAGCATGCGGCGCACGTCGGCGTGTTCGATGATGGGCCGCTGCGAGCTGGCCGCGTCTTTACCGGCCGCCGTCATGGGCCGCCCCTGCGGCCGCTGCTTCGCGTACGCCAGGCTGGCCTCGTAGCCCGCATAGCCCAGCATCGTCGCGCCCAGGCCGACGCCGATGCGCATCTCGTTCATCATGAAGAACATACAGCGCAGGCCCTCGCCGGGCTTGCCGACGAGATAGCCCACGGCGCCCGCCTTGCCACCGGGTTGGAACTTGCCTTCGCCGAAGTTCAGCAGGCAGTTGGTCGTGCCGCGTTGGCCGAGCTTGTGGTTGAGGCCGGCCAATGCGATGTCGTTGCGCTCGCCGGTCAGCCGACCGTCGGCGCCGACCATCTGCTTGGGCACGATGAAGAGGGAGATGCCCTTGGTGCCCGGGATCAGCTTGCCGTCCGGCCCCGGGATCTTGGCCAGCACGAGGTGGACGATGTTGCCGCGCAGCTCGTGCTCGCCGCCCGAGATCCACATCTTGTTGCCGCGCAGCCGGTAGCGGGCGCCGAGCGGGTCGCTCTCGTCTTCCAGTTCGGCACGCGTGACGACGTCGGACAGCGACGACCCCGCCTGCGGCTCGGACAGGCACATCGTGCCGAACCACTCGCCCGCGAACAGCGTCCTGGCGAAGACCTCGCGCTGACGCTCGCTGCCATGCTCCATCAACAGGTTGGCATTGCAGGTCGTCAGCACGGCATAGGAGCCGACAGCCGTGTTGGCCATGCTGACGAAGGCATGCGCCGCCGTGTCGACGACGCAGGGCAGCTGCATGCCGCCGATGTCGTAGTCCTTGGCTGCGGCCAGCATGCCGGACTCGACGTAGGCATTGACCGCGTCCAGCGTCGCCGCCGGCAGGTGCACCCGCTCGCCGTCGAAGCGTGGCTCCTCCGTGTCGAGCAGCCGGTGAAAGGGTGCCAGCTTCTCGCGGGCGATACGCTCGCTGGTGTCGAACACGGCCGAGAAGGTCTCGCGCGAGTGGTCGGCAAAGCGCTCGCGCGCCGTCAGGCCCTCGACGTGCAGCCAGTCGTAGAGCAGGAATTCCAGGGTGTCGCGCATCACTGTGGCTCCGGTTTCATGGCGGCCTCAGGCTCCCTGCCCTGGCCGATGTCGGCTCAATCCTGCGCCAGCTTGACGATGGTGCCCTGCGCCACGGCGCAGAGCTTCTCGACACCGCCCTTGACCGCGAACACGTCGCAGCGGCACACGGCCTGCGTGCGGCCCGCGTTGACGGCCTCGGCGCGCGCGATCAGCAGCTCGCCGACGGCGGGTCGCAGGTAGTTGATCTTGTATTCACTGGTCAACGCATCGGACGACATGGCCGTGCCGCCGGCAAAGGTCAGCGCGTTGTCGGCCAGGTAGCTCAGCACGCCACCATGCGCGAAGCCGTGCTGTTGCAGCAGCTCCGGCTTCATCGCCAGCCGCAGCTCGACGCGGCCCGGCGCAACCGCGCCGATCTCCACGCCGAGCAGGCGGCTGAAGGGCTGCGAGGCGAGGATCGCCGCGCCATGCGTGACGAACTCCTGAGGTGTCACAGCACCTCGAACACGCCCGCCGCGCCCATGCCGCCGCCGATGCACATCGTCACGCAGACACGCTTGGCGCCGCGACGCTTGCCTTCGATGAGGGCGTGGCCCGTCAGGCGCTGGCCCGACACGCCGTAGGGGTGGCCCACCGCGATGGCGCCGCCGTTGACGTTGAGCCTGTCCATCGGGATGCCCAGCGTGTCGGCACAGTACAGCACCTGCACGGCGAAGGCTTCATTCAGTTCCCACAGGTCGATGTCGGCAACCGTCAGGCCCAGCTTCTTCAACACCTTCGGCACGGCGAACACGGGGCCGATGCCCATCTCGTCGGGCTCGCAGCCGGCGACCGCAAAGCCGAGGAAGCGGCCCAGCGGCTTGAGGTTGTGCGTGGACGCGTACTGCTCGCTGACCAGCGCGCAGGCGCCGGCGCCGTCACTGAACTGGCTGGCATTGCCGGCGGAGATCAGGCCGCCCGGCATGGCCGAACGCAGGTCCTTGATGCCTTCGTAGGTCGTGCCCTCGCGCAGGCCTTCGTCAGCACTGACGGTCACTTCCTTGCTCATCAGGCCCATGACCTTGTCGGCCACGCCCATCGTCGTCGTCACCGAGATCATCTCGTCGTTGAACAGCCCGGCGGCCTGGGCGGCACAGGCCTTCTGCTGGCTGCCGGCGCCGTAGTGGTCCATGCGCTCGCGCGAGATGCTGTAGCGCTTGGCCACGTTCTCGGCGGTCTGCAGCATGTTCCAGTAGATCTCGGGCTTGAGCTTCATCAGCGCCGGGTCGACGAGCATGTGCTTGTTGGCCTCCTGCTGCACGCAGGAGATGCTCTCCACGCCGCCGGCGATGTAGACATCGCCCTCGCCCGCGATGATGCGCTGCGCGGCCATCGCAATGGTCTGCAGGCCGCTGGAGCAGAAGCGGTTGATGGTGACGCCGCTCACCGTGACCGGCAGGCCGGCCTTCAGCGCGATCTGGCGGGCGATGTTGCTGCCGGTGGCGCCTTCGGGCGTGGCGCAGCCCATCAGCACGTCCTCGATGGCGCCGGCCTCGATGCCGGCGCGCTCGACGGCGGCCTGGACGGCCCAGCCGCCCAGCGTCGCGCCGTGGGTCATGTTGAAGGCGCCCTTCCAGCTCTTGGTCAGCGGCGTGCGGGCAGTGGAGACGATCAGTGCGTTGCTCATGTCTTGTCCTTAATCAGTTGGTGCCAGAGCTACTCGCTTCGCTCGATCGGTCTGGCACGCAAAGCATTCAGATTGCTCGTGCGATCAGGTGAAGGACTTGCCTTCAGCCACCAGACGCGCCAGCAGCGGTGCCGGCGTCCAGAACGCGCCGTCGTCCATCGGGTTCTTGGCAAAGCGCTTCATCGCCTGCACGACGTTGAAGAGGCCCAGCGTGTCGGCGTAGCACATCGGGCCACCGCGGAAGATGGGGAAGCCGTAGCCGGCCAGGTAGACCATGTCCACGTCCGACGCGCGCTGGGCGATACCCTCTTCCAGCAGGTGCGCGGCCTCGTTGACGAGCGCAAACACCAGGCGGTGCACGATCTCTTCGTCGCTGATGTCGCGCTTCTTGGCGCCGATGGCTTCGCGGTGCTTGGCCAGCATCTCTTCCACGACCGGCGACGGGATCGCATCGCGCTTGCCGGGCAGGTAGTCGTACCAGCCGGCACCGGTCTTCTGGCCGAAGCGGCCCAGCTCGCACAGGCGGTCGGCGCTGGCCGAGTACTTCATCGTCGCGCGCTCGACGGCACGGCGCTTGCGGATGGCCCAACCGATGTCGTTGCCGGCCAGGTCGCCCATGCGGAACGGCCCCATCGCGAAGCCGAACTTCTCGACCGCCTTGTCCACCTGCTGCGGCGAGCAGCCTTCATCCAGCAGGAAGCCGGCCTGGCGGCTGTACTGCTCGATCATGCGGTTGCCGATGAAGCCGTCGCAGACGCCGGACACGACGGCCGTCTTCTTGATCTTCTTGCCAATGGCCATGACCGTGGCCAGCACGTCCTTGGCGGTGGCCTTGCCACGCACCACTTCCAGCAGCTTCATCACGTTGGCCGGGCTGAAGAAGTGCATGCCCACCACGTCCTGCGGGCGCTTCGTGAACGACGCGATCTTGTCGACGTCCAGGGTGGACGTGTTGGACGCCAGGATGGCGCCGGGCTTGGCGACGGCGTCCAGCTGCTTGAACACGGCTTCCTTGACGCCGATCTCCTCGAACACGGCCTCGATGATGAGGTCGCAATCCTTCAGGTCGTCGTAGCTCAGCGTGGTCGACAGCAGCGCCATGCGCTGCGCGTACTTGTCTTCCTTCAGCTTGCCCTTCTTGACCTGGGCTTCGTAATTCTTCTTGATGGTCGCGACGCCACGGTCCAGGGCTTCCTGCTTGGTCTCCAGGATGGTGACCGGCAGGCCTGCGTTCAGGAAATTCATCGAGATGCCGCCACCCATCGTGCCGGCGCCGATGACGCCGACTTTGGCGATGGTGCGCAGCGGCGTGTCCTCGGGCACGTCGGCAATCTTGCTGGCCACACGCTCGGCGAAGAACAGGTGGCGCAGCGCCTTCGATTCCGGCGTCAGCATCAGCGCCGCGAAGCCCTCGCGCTCGGCGCGCATGCCGTCGTCGAACTTCAGCTTGACCGCACCGGCCACGGCTTCCAGGCAGCGCAGCGGCGCCGGGAAGTTCTTGCTCATGCCGCCCACCATGTTTCGGGCGAACTGGAAATAGGCCTCCGCGTTGGGATGGCGGGCCTTCAGGTCGCGCACCTTGGGCAGCGGGCGCTTCTCGGAGACCTCTTCGGCGAACTTGACGGCCGCGTCCACCACGTCGGCGTCGACGATCTTGTCGAACAGCTTCTGGCCGGGAACCATGGCCAGCATCTGCGCTTCCACCGGCTCGCCGCTGACGATCATGTTCAGTGCGGGCTCCACACCCAGCGCGCGCGGCAGGCGCTGCGTGCCGCCAGCGCCGGGCAGCAGGCCCAGCTTCACTTCGGGCAGCGCAACCTTGGTGCCGGTTTGCGCCACACGGTAGTGGCAGCCCAGGCTCAGCTCCAGGCCGCCGCCCATGCAGACCGTGTGGATGGCCGCAACGACCGGCTTGCTGCTGTTCTCGACGACCGAGATGAGGCTCAGCAGGTTGGGCTCGGCCAGCGCCTTCGGAGAGCCGAATTCCTTGATGTCGGCACCGCCGGAGAACGCCTTGCCGGCACCGGTAATGACGATGGCCGTGACGGCCGGATCGGCCTCGGCGCGTTCGACGCCAGCCGCACAGGCCGAGCGGGTGGCAAAACCCAGGCCGTTGACCGGCGGGTTGTCGAGCGTGATCACGGCGACGCTGCCGCGAACTTCGTAATGGGCTGTCATGGGCACGACCTCGGGTTGGCGGGCAAGCCGCGTCTCCTGCAGCCGGCCCAGAAATAGAACGATCGTTCGATTCTAGGCAGCGGTTCCGCGGCCGTCTTGTCCCGGCAGTGACAAGGCCGCGTGACTCCCGAATCAGCGCGCGCGCGGCAGCACCACGGTGTCCTTGAAGGCCTTGGGCTGCTCCGCCGGCTCGGGCGGCTTGAGCTTGGACTCGGCATAGCGGCGCGCCGCCTCGGCGGCGTCCACGGGAACCTCCGGCGGCGGGGCCGGGCGCGGCGCGGGCCGCACGGCCAGGCGCAGTTCGTGGTTCTCGCGCTGGAGCTGTTCGATCTGCTTGCGCGCCTGCGTCACCTGCTGTGCGGAGAGCTGACGAGCCTGCTCGGCATGGTGGTGGCGCTGCGCCTCCTGCTTGATCCGCCCGGACAGCCACACGTACAGGCCGCCCGCCCCCAGCACACCACCCACCGCAACACCGCCCAGCAGGGGCAGCAGTTGGCCGTTGTCCATGTGTTTTCTCCCCAATCGTTGTGGTTGCAAATGTAAGGGCGCCACCGGGTCTCGCCCTGCCTTTCAAGGGTTTCCCACGAGTTGCCGGCGCCGCCCGCCACGCTTGGACGAGCCACGGCCGGCCGCTAGAGTCGCGGCCATGCTGATTCCGGTCGTCTACCCGCCCCCCGACAACGCGCCGCCGCCCAAGTTTTCGCCGCTGCCGCAGCCTCCCGGCCCACCAGGCCCGCCCACGCCGGAACCACCGCCCGAGCCTCCGCGTCAGGATGGCTCGCCGCCCGACGGCGACGTACCTCGCACGCTCTACCTGCTGCGCGTGCTGTGGCTGTGCGCGTTCCCGGTGGGCATCCTCATCGCCGGCGTGGCCGTGCTGCTGGGGCTGGAGCAGGCGCGCGAGACGCTGCTGTCGCTGGAAGTGGGCAGCGGGCAGACGGCCGCGCTCGTCTTCTCTTTCGGGCTGTGGCTGCTGCTGGCCTGGTACACCAGCCGGCTGCTGCTGGACCGTCGATTCAAGCCCGACTCGCTGGGCGAATGCACGCACCCAGGCTTCGCCCAGGGCCTGCGCCGCTGGCTGCCACGCGGCCTCGTTGTCGGCGGTGGCCTGCCGGTCAGCGCCTTCTTCCTGATGCAGAGCCGCGAGCGTCTCATCGGCGTCGCGCTGCTCGCGGTGACCACAGGGCTGTACGTCTTCGTCTGGAAGCGCCGCGAGTGGCTGCTGCGGCTCGACGCCGGCTCCTTCCTCGCGCGCTGCCTGGCGCTGGACTGGCGGCGCGAGGCCATCGCCACGATGGCGCGCGAGGACCGCATGAGCACGCCGTCGCGCGTGCTGGTCGCCGCCGTGCTGCTGCTGCAGTGGGCCTTGTTCGCCGCGCTGCTGGCCTGGCCCGAAGCCACCGCGCGTGCGCTCGGTTCACCCGCGCTGGTGCTGCTGGCGATGGGCAGCTGGATCGTCTTCGGCGGCATCCTGCTGACCTACGTGCCCAAGGCACTCATCCGCATCCCGCTGACGCCGCTGCCGCTGCTGCTGTTCGTCGCCTTCGCGCCGCTGAACGACAACCACGTCGTCGCCAACCCCGATTCCAGCGCGCGCCAGACCATCACGCCACGGCCGACAGCCGACGCCTGGCTGCAGACCTGGCTGCGCACCGTGGGCGCGGACGGCAAACGGCCGCTGGTGCTGGTGGCCTCGGCAGGCGGCGCGTCGCGCGCGGCCTACTGGAGCAGCGCATCGCTCGCGCGGCTGCAGGCGCTGGGCGAGGCGGACGGCGTGAACTTCGCCGACTCCGTGTTCGCTATCAGCGGCACGTCCGGCGGTGCGCTGGGCGCGGCCACCTTCGTCGCCGCGCTCGACGCACGCCGGCAGGCTGCCAACGCCACGACCTGCGCGCCGTGGCAGCTGGTGCGCAACTTCACCGGCCAGGACCACCTCGCCACGCCCGTCGGCGCCATGCTCTACGCCGACCTGGCCCAGCGCTTCCTGCCCGTCGCCTTCGCCGGGGCGGACCGGTCACTGGCGCTCGAAGACGTCTGGACCCGCGACTGGCAGCGCAGCCTGAATCGCCTCTGCACGCCGCGCACCGATGCCCTGCCCAACCCCTGGGGCGAGGCGATGACGGCCTTGCACAGCCGCGCCAGCGAGACCGACTGGCTGCCGCTGCTGGCGCTGAACACGACCGCACTGGCGCGCGGCCGGCGTGTCTACCAGGCCGACTTCCTGCTGCCCACCGGCGACGGCCTGGATCTGCTGGACCCCTCGCTGGGGCTGGACGTGGAGCACCTGACCTTGGCCCAGGCCGTACACAACAGCGCCCGCTTCCCCTACATCAGCCCGGCCGCTGCCGTCGTCTTCAAGGAAGCGCACCACGACGAGGAAACCGGCGACGTGGGCCGCGTGTGGGACCGTCTGGGCGATGGCGGCTACGTGGAGAGCAGCGCGACGCTGACGCTGTCCGACCTGCTGCGCGATCTGGAGGCCAGCGGCCGGCTGCGCAACTGCAAGCCCGAGGACGACTGCGCGCACCAGGGCATCCTGGACCGGTCGCGGCTGCGCCTGCTGCTGCTCGTCAACAGCCCCTCGCAGGTGGACGACTGGCTGTGCCGCGACGCGCCGCAGACGCCCGATGCCCAGCCCGTGGACGGCCGCCGCTACCGCGCCCGCAATCTCGGCCTCGACGAAGTGAGTGCGCCGCCCCTCGGCATCCTGAACAGCAACGGCGCCCGCGGCCGGGACTCGACGGTGGAGCTCATCAAGCGCATCGGTGGCTGCGGCCAGGTGGCCGAACTGCGGCTGCCCGCCGTGCCAGGCCAGCGCCCGCCGTCGATGAACTGGATGCTGAACGCCGCATCACGCGACTTCATCGACGCGGCCCTGCTGGAGAAACCGCCCGCCGGCAATGCCGACGCGGGCCTGGCCCAGGCCCAGCTGAACCTGCATCTGCGCCAGGCCAAGCTGTGGCTGCAGCAGATGAAGCACTGAACCACGGCCACGCGGGCGGGCCACAATGCCGCCCGCCATGAAACCTATGCTGCACCTCTTCACCGCGCCCGAGCGCCGCCAGTCGTGGCGCTACCTGTTCACCGTGCTGCTGGCCGTCATCAGCTGGCTGGCGCTGTCGGCCGCGCCGCCCGCGGCCATCACCACCGGATGGGACAAGGCCAACCACGCGCTGGCCTTCGCGTCGCTGGCCTTCAGCGCCGTGTGGGCGTTCTGGCAGCAGCCGCGCCTGTGGCCGCGGCTCGTCGCCGTGCTGCTGGCCTACGGCATCGGCATCGAGATCGCGCAGAGCTTCATTCCGTCGCGGGATGCCGACTGGCATGACGTCGTCGCCGACAGCGTGGGCATCGCCCTGGGGCTGCTGGTTGCCTGGCCGATTGCCCGCATAAGTCGAACGGACTAGGGGGTCCCGTCCTACAGTCAGTGCCCCTGCACTGACATACCGTTGGCAGCAGATTGCGATACGGTGCGTACCCATGCCGAACACGCCGCTGCCAGACCTGCTCCGCGCCACCCGCGCCCACACGCTAGCCCTGGCCGCGCCGCTGTCGGACGAGGACGCGCAGTTGCAGTCCATGCCCGACGCCAGCCCCGCCAAATGGCATCTGGCGCACACGACGTGGTTCTTCGAGACGCTGGTGCTCGTGCCGCATCTACCCGGCTACCGGGTCTTCGACGAGCGCTGGCCACGCCTCTTCAACTCCTACTACGAGAGCCTGGGGCCGCGCCACGCGCGCCCGCAGCGCGGCCTGCTGAGCCGGCCGTCGCTGGCCGAGGTCAAGGCCTATCGGGCGCACGTCGACGCCGCGCTGGCCGACCTGCTGCCTCCATTGTTGAATCAGGCCACGGCCGACGCACGCACGCTGATCGAGCTGGGCTGCCATCACGAGCAGCAGCACCAGGAGCTGCTGCTGACCGACATCCTGCACGCCTTCTCGTGCAACCCGTTGTTGCCCGCCTATGACGCGTCGCCCCGGACTTCGGCCGAAGTCCTCGAACAAGCCTGGCTGAAACACCCGGGCGGCATCGTCGACATCGGCCACGGCGGCGACGGCTTCGCGTTCGACAACGAAGGCCCGCGCCACCAGGCCTTGGTGGCGCCGTTCGAGATCGGCAGCCGCCTCGTGACGTGCGGCGAGTACGCTGACTTCATCGACGCCGGCGGCTACCGCGAGCCGCTGCTGTGGCTGTCCGACGGCTGGGCCACCGTGCAGGCGCAGGGCTGGCAACGGCCCGCGTACTGGCTGGAGGACGGCAGCATCTTCGGCCTGCACGGCGTGCAGCCGATGGACCCGCACGCACCCGTCATGCAGCTGAGCTTCTACGAAGCCTGCGCCTTCGCCGAATGGGCCGGTGCCCGGCTGCCCACCGAGTTCGAGTGGGAGGCGGCCTGTGGCCTGCCCGGCTTCGCGCAGGCCACGGACCACGCCTGGCAGTGGACGCGCTCCAGCTACGCGCCCTACCCCGGCTTCAAGGCGGCGGCCGGCGCGGTCGGCGAATACAACGGCAAGTTCATGGTGGGCCAGCAGGTGCTGCGCGGCGGCAGCCTCGCGACACCGCCCGGCCACGCGCGCCCGAGCTACCGCAATTTCTTCCCGCCGGCGGCGCGCTGGCAGTTCAGTGGAGTGAGGCTCGCACGATGAAACCCGGACTCGATTGGCACCAGCCCCACCCCTCGGCGGAGAGCGAACAGTTCGCGGCCGACCTGCACGCGGCGCTGAGCAGCGCGCCCAAGGCCATCTCGCCCAAGTACTTCTACGACGAGGCGGGATCGAAGCTCTTCGAGCAGATCTGCGAGCTGCCCGAGTACTACCCGACGCGCACCGAGCTCGCGCTGTTGCAGACGCATGCTGCCGACATGGTCCGGCACTTCGGCCCGCAGGTGCAGCTTGTCGAATACGGCGCCGGCGCGCTGCGCAAGGTGCGGCTGCTGCTAGACGCCATGCCGCGCGACGGCGTGCAGTTCGTGCCGGTGGACATCTCCGGCCCGCACCTGCTGGCCGCCTGCGACGGCCTCGCGGGCGACTACCCGGGCCTGGCCATCCAGCCGCTGGTGGCCGACTTCACGCGCCCGCACACGCTGCCGCTCTGCGCGGAAGGCACGCGCCGTGTCGGCTTCTTCCCAGGCTCCAGCATCGGCAACTTCACACCAGCCGAGGCCGATGCCTTCCTGCGGCTGGCGGCTGGAGAGCTGGCCGGCGGCGGGCTGTTGATCGGCATCGACGTCGTGAAGGATCACGACGTGCTGCACGCCGCCTACAACGACGCGGCAGGCGTGACGGCGGCGTTCAACCTGAACGTGCTGCGCCGCGCGCAGTGCGAACTGGGCGCGGAATTCCCGAGCGACGGCTTCGAGCACCTGGCCTTCTACAACCCGGCCTACCAACGCATCGAGATGCACCTGCGCGCGACACGGCCGCTGGAGCTCCGACTGGGCGACGAGGTCTATCTTTTCAACGAGGGCGAGACGCTGCACACGGAGCACTCGCATAAGTACACGGTGGCGGGCTTCCAGGCGCTGGCGCAGCGCGCGGGGTTCACGCCGGGCAAGGTGTGGGCAGACAAGAACGGGTGGTTTGCGGTGTTGTGGCTGGAAGCGTAGTGCGAGCAGTAGCGATGGCGCCGGGCGCCATCGCTACTTGCGCGGCACATAGCCGCCAGGCATCAACAGCATGCAAAGCACAACAAGAACGCTGACCGGAAACAGGAACAGCAATACCGTGATCCAGCGACGCACGGAACCGTAAAAACCGATGTCGCTCAATCGAGGAAGTGCCGCACGCTTCACGAAGACGTATGCGTTGACGACCGCAAGAGTGATCAGCCACAAGCCACCTATCACCTCAGCGATGAAGAATAGCCAGATCGGCCAATGGCCAGACACCGCCTTGACGGCGAGAAGGGCAAGGGCAGCTCTGGCGCCGGTCGATAGCGCGAAGCCGATGGCGAGGAAGACGACCAGCCTGATTTCGAACGAGACGCGGTCGAGCGTCTGGTCTGGTTCTTCAAGAGCGTGCATCGACGAATTGTCCTTGGCTCGCCCTCCGCTTCACCGTACCGGTCGATCCATCACATTCCTCAAATCGCCAGCCGCTCCCTCACCCCATCCGCCTTCATGTTCACGCCCCGCCCACGCATGACGATCTCGCCACGCTGCATCAGCAGGTACTGATCCGCCAGTTCCTCGGCAAAGTCGTAGAACTGCTCGACCAGCACCACCGACAGCCCCTTGTCGTGGGCCAGGTGCTTGATGACGCGGCCGATGTCCTGGATCACGTTGGGCTGGATGCCTTCGGTCGGTTCGTCCAGCAGCAGCACCTTCGGCCCCGGGGCCAATGCGCGGGCGATGGCGAGTTGCTGTTGCTGGCCGCCGGACAGGTCACCGCCGCGGCGGCCACGCATCTTGTCGAGCACCGGGAAGAGCTCGAACAGCTCCTTGGGCAGCGGCGTGCCGGCGGGCTGGCTGGCCAGGCCCATCTGCAGGTTCTCCATGACCGTCAGGCGCCCGAAGATCTCGCGGCCCTGCGGCACGTAGCCGAGGCCGGCGCGCACGCGCTGGTGGGTACGCAGCTTGTCGATGGTCTCGCCGGCCAGCGTGATGCTGCCCGACGTGATGGGCACGACGCCCATCAGGCTCTTCAGCAGCGTCGTCTTGCCGACACCGTTGCGGCCCAGCACGACGGTGATCTCGCCCGGCTTCAGGTCGAAGCTCAGGCCGCGCAGGATGTTGGAGCCACCGTAGTGTTGATGCAGCGACTCGACGCGAAGAATGTCATCGGCCAAGGTACACCTCGATCACTTTTTCATCCGATTGAACGGCCGCCATCGTGCCCTCGGCCAGCGTCTTGCCTTCGTGCAAAACCGTGACCGTGCGATGCGCGCTGGCCAGCGCGCCGACGAAGTTCATGTCGTGCTCGACGACGACGAGGCTGTGCTTGCCTTCCAGGCTCAGGAACAGCTCGGCCGTGCGCTCGGTCTCCTCGTCGGTCATGCCGGCGACGGGCTCGTCCAGCAGCAGCAGCTTCGGGTCCTGGGCCAGCAGCATGCCGATCTCCAGCCACTGCTTCTGGCCATGGCTCAGCAGGCCGGCCACGCGCTCGCGCTCGTCGGCCAGGTGCACGGTATTGAGCAGCTCACCCAGCCGATCGCGTTGTTCGCCACTCAGCTTCGCGCGCATCGCAAAGCGGGCGCGGCGGTCGCCGGCCAGCGCCAGCTCCAGGTTCTCGGCCACCGTCAGCGCCTCGAAGACCGTGGGCTTCTGGAACTTGCGGCCGATGCCCGCGCGGGCGATCTGCTGCTCGTTCATCGTGCGCAGGTCGAGGTTGCTGCCGAAGAAGACGCGGCCGCTGTCGGGCTTGGTCTTGCCGGTGATGCAGTCCATCGTCGTCGTCTTGCCGGCGCCGTTGGGGCCGATGACGCAGCGCAGCTCGCCCACGCCGACGGTGAAGCTCAGCCCCCCCAGCGCCTGGAAGCCGTCGAACGCGACCTTGAGGTCTTCAACGTAGAGGGCCACGCCCTGGTTGAAGACGGGGCCGTTGTCGGTGACGACGCGGGTCAGCGAGCGGGCATGCGCCTCGGCGCCGGCTTCGAGAAGTTCGGGTGTCATTTCTTGAACCTCCGGGCCAAGCCCATCAGGCCTTGCGGCAGGAACAGCGTCACCGCGATGAACAGCCCGCCCAGCACGTAGAGCCAGCCCTCGGGCCACACGGCCGTGAAGACGGATTTGGTGCCGTTGACGAAGAACGCACCGAGCACCGGCCCGATCAGCGTGCCACGGCCGCCCACGGCTGCCCAGATCGCCATCTCGATGCTGGCCGCCGGGCTCATCTCGCCCGGGTTGATGATGCCCACCTGCGGCACGTAGAGCATGCCGGCCAGCGCGCACATGACCGCGGAGATGACGTAGGCGCTGAGCTTGAAGGCGACCGGGTCGTAGCCCAGGAAGCGCACGCGGCCCTCGGCGTCGCGGATGGCCTGCAGGACGCGGCCCCAGCGGCTTTGCGTGAGCCAGCGGGCGACGAGATAGCAGCCGATCAGCGCGACGCCGCTGGCGATGCACAGGCCCACCTTCATGCCCGGCGACGTGATGGCCAGACCGGCGATGCGCTTGAAGTCGGTGAAGCCGTTGTTGCCGCCGAAGCCGGTCTCGTTGCGGAAGAACAGCAGCATGGCCGCCACCGTCACGGCCTGCGTGATGATGGAGAAGTACACGCCCTGAATGCGCGAGCGGAAGGCGAAGTAGCCGAACACGGCGGCCAGCAGGCCCGGTACGGCCAGCGCCAGGAAGATCTGGCCCAGCAGCGAGTCGCTCAGCGCCCAGTGCCAGGGCAGCTCCTTCCAGTTCAGGAAGACCATGAAGTCCGGCAGGTCCGACTGGTACTGGCCGTCGCGGCCGATCTGGCGCATCAGGTACATGCCCATGCCATAGCCGCCGAGGGCAAAGAACAGCCCATGGCCCAGCGACAGGATGCCGCCGAAACCCCAGATCAGGTCCAGCGCCAGCGCGCAGATGGCAAAGCAGAGGAACTTGCCGAGCAGGCCGACATAGAACTCGCTGAGGTGCAGCGGGTGCCCCGGCGGGAAGGCGAGGTGCAGCAGCGGCGCGAGCAGCACGACCGCGGCCAGGGCGATCAACAGAGGCTTCTTCATTCGACGGACCTGCCCTTCAGTGCGAACAGGCCTTGCGGCTTCTTCTGGATGACGAGCACGAGCAACAGCAGCAGCGCGATCTTGGCGAGCACGGCACCCTGCCAGCCTTCCAGCAGCTTGGCGAGCACACCCAGGCCGAGGCCCGCGTAGACGGTACCGGCCAACTGGCCGACGCCGCCCAGCACGACCACCATGAAGGCGTCGACGATGTAGCTCTGGCCCAAGTCGGGGCCGACGTTGCCGATCTGGCTCAGCGCGCAGCCGGCGAGGCCCGCGATGCCCGAGCCGAGCGCGAAGGCCATCGTGTCGACCTTGGCCGTGTTGACGCCCACGCAGGCCGCCATGCGGCGGTTCTGCGTGACGCCGCGCACCATCAGGCCCAGGCGCGTCTTGGCCAGCAGCAACGCCATGCCGACGAGCACCAGCGCGGCGAAGGCGAGGATGGCGAGGCGGTTGTAGGGCAGCGTCAGGTTGGGCAGCAGCGCCCAGCCGCCGGACAGCCAGGCGGGGTTCTCGACAGCCACGTTCTGCGCGCCGAACAGGCTGCGCACGGCCTGCATCAGCACCAGCGAGATGCCCCAGGTGGCCAGCAGCGTTTCCAGCGGCCGGCCGTAGAGCCAGCGGATCACGGTGCGCTCCATCGCCGCACCGACCAGCGCGGCGGCCAGGAAGCTGGCCGGCAGCGCCAGCCACAGGTAGTAGTCGAAAGCGACGGGCGCCCAGGCGCGGAAGGCCTGCTGCACGCTGTAGGTCGCGTAGGCGCCCACCATCAGCAGCTCGCCATGGGCCATGTTGATGACGCCCATCAGGCCGTAGGTGATGGCCAGGCCCAGCGCGACGAGCAGCAGCACCGAACCCAAGCTCAGGCCGGAGAACAGCAACTGCGCGCGCTCGCCCCAGGCCAGGCGGCCACCGATGTCATCGACCGCCTTCTGCATCGCGGCCTTGGCGGCGGGGTCGGTCTCGGCGCCGAGCTTGTCGAGCAGCAGCGCGCGCGTCCCTGGGTCGGCGCTGCCGGCCAGCGCCGTTGCGGCGGCCTTGCGCTGCGCGGCGTCGGTGGACGACAGCTTGGCGCCGGCCACCAGCGAATTCAGTTGCGCGCGCAGGCCGGCATCGGTCTCGGCGGCCAACGCCTTCTCGAACAGCGGGAGCTTGGACTCGTCCGCGTCGTCACGCAGCGTGGCGAGTGCCTTGGCTCGCGCATCGCGGTCGGGGGACAGCAGGTCCAGCCCGGCCAGCGCGGCGTCGATCTCGCGACGCATGCGGTTGTTGAGCATGGGCTCTTCGGCATCGGCGGGCGGCATGGCGCCGTCGGCGATGACGAGGGCCTGCCCGCCCTTCAGCCGCACGCGACCGTCCTGCAGCGCACGAAGGAAAGGGCCGAGCGACGCATCGCCCGTGGCCAGCGCCTGCTGCAGCGCGGCGACACGGTCATCGCCGTCACCCGCCGCGATGCGCGACGCCAGCTCGGGCGGCAGCGCCCAGGCCGAGCAGCCGAGCACCGCCAGCAGCCATCCAAGAAGAAGTCGTTTGATCATGAAGATCCAAGCGAACGAAACCGGCGACGCGCTCGGGGCGCGCCATTGCAGTGGCTGCCGTGGGCCCGGCCGGGCCGGGCCACGGGCAGCATTCCGTCAGGCCGCAGCGCGGGGCTGCGGCACCGGCGGCCTTACTTCGTGGGCTCGTCCTTCTTGCCCTTGTTCTCGGGGATGTAGGGGCTCCACGGCTGGGCCTTGACCGGGCCGGGCGTCTTCCACACCACGTTGAACTGGCCGTCCGCCTTCACTTCGCCGATGAAGACCGACTTGTGCAGGTGGTGGTTCTTCGGGTCCATCATGGACGTGATGCCCGACGGTGCCGTGAAGGTCTGGCCCGCCATCGCGGCGATGACCTTGTCGGTGTCGGTGCTGCCGGCCTTCTTGACGGCCTGCGCCCACATGTTGATGCCGATGTAGGTGGCTTCCATCGGGTCGTTGGTCAGCGGCTTGTCCTTGTGGCCGGCGATGCCCTTGGCCTTGGCGTAGTCGCTCCACTTCTTGATGAAGGCATCGTTGGTGGGGTTCTTGATCGACATGAAGTAGTTCCACGCCGCCAGATGGCCCACCAGCGGCTTGGCGTCCACGCCGCGCAGCTCTTCCTCACCCACGGAGAAGGCCACCACCGGCACGTCCGTCGCCTTCAGGCCCTGGTTGCCCAGTTCCTTGTAGAACGGCACGTTGGAGTCGCCGTTGATCGTCGACACGACGGCGGTCTTCTTGCCCTCGGACGAGAACTTCTTGATCTTGGCGATGATGGACTGATAGTCCGCATGGCCGAAGGGCGTGTAGTCCTCCATGATGTCCTCGTCCTTGATGCCCTTGCTGTGCAGGAAGGCGCGGAGGATCTTGTTGGTCGTGCGCGGGTAGACGTAGTCGGTGCCCAGCAGCACGAAGCGCTTGGCGCCGCCGCCGTCCTTGCTCATCAGATATTCCACAGCAGGGATGGCCTGCTGGTTGGGCGCGGCGCCCGTGTAGAACACGTTCTTGCTCAGTTCTTCACCCTCGTACTGCACGGGGTAGAACAGCAGCGAGTTGGTCTGCTCGAACACCGGCAGCACCGACTTGCGGCTGACGGATGTCCAGCAGCCGAACACGACGGCGACCTTGTCCTGCGAAATGAGCTGCTTGGCCTTCTCGGCGAACAGTGGCCAGTTGGAGGCGGGGTCCACCACCACCGGCTCCAGCTTCTTGCCGAGCAGGCCGCCCTTGGCGTTGATCTCGTCGATGGCCATCAGCACCGTGTCCTTGAGCACGGTCTCGGAGATGGCCATGGTGCCGGACAGCGAATGCAACACGCCCACCTTGATGGTGTCGGCGGCGAAGGCGGCGGGAGCGAACAGGCTGGCAGCGGCGGCCAGGGCGAGTACGGAACGGCGAAGCATCGTTGAATCCTCCAGTTGGATGTCGAGGGGGTCGAGGTAGCCGAAGGGGCTATGCGCAAGCCCCGTGCCAGCTTGGCTCTGGCCCCCGCTTCCCGCAGTGCACCGTCGGGGCGCATGCCCGCCACCATGACAGCCCTGTCAAGGTGCAATTTGCACCGTTTGTGTACCGCAGCACTCCGACATCGCACGAAAACGGGCTGGGGATGCCCCGCTTTGTGGCCGGCAAAGCCCCAATCGCCAGTCGCGGGCGGCATCCCGACAATCGCGCCCCTCTGCGGCAGCCGGCAATGCCCGTGCGTCACACAACCTTACGTAAGTCGTACAAAACGCAAGACGGCCCCTGCCGGGCCGCCCCCAAGATGCGCCGCATGCTGGCGTTGACCGTATTGCCCTGGTGCTGCGCGGCCCTGGCGGCCAGCGCGCCGCTGCCCGCGCCCCAGGAAGGCGCCGGCGAGCTGAACGTGCTGCACTGGTGGACGTCCGCCAGCGAGCGCGCCGCGGCCAACCACGTGGCCGCCCGCATGGCCGAGAACGGCCTGAAGTGGGTGGACGGCGCCGTGGCCGGCGGCGGCGGCGGGCCGGCCATCAAGGTGCTGAACGAGCGCATCCTGCGCCGCATGGCGCCCAAGGTGGCCCAGCTCAACGGCCAGTCCATGACGGAATGGGCCGACATGGGCCTGCTGCTGGAGCTGGACGGCGTGGCGGCAAAACGCAACTGGTCCAAGGTCATGTTCCCGCAGGTGATGGCACAGGTCACCGTGCGCGGCCATGTCGTCGCCGCGCCGCTGGGCATCCAGCGCATCAACAACCTCTACCTGAACAAGCCGCTGTTCAAGCGCCTGGGCATCGACCTGCCCAACGACTGGGACGGCATCGAGCGCGCCGCGGCCAAGCTGCGCGCGGCCGGCGTCACGCCCGTGGCCTTCAGCGACGAGCCCTGGCAGGTGGCGACCGTGTTCGAGGCCATGCTGCTCAGCGAGGCCGGCCCCGCGCTGTACCGGCGCATGCTGGAGCAGCGCGACCTCAATGCCTTCGACGACCCCGCGCTGGCACGCGCGCTTCAGCGCCTGCGCACCTGGCGCAACCTGGCCCAGCCCGTCGGCGCCGCGGCGGCTCCGGGCGAGCGGCCCTGGACGGACGTCGTCGCCGACTTCGCCAACGAGCGTGCCGGCATGCTCATCATGGGCGACTGGGCGCGCGGCGAACTGGGCGCGATGGGGTTGGAGGGCGAGCGCGACTTCAGCTGCAAGGCGGTGCCGGGCACCGCCCAGGCGCATCTGTACAGCATCGACACGCTGGCCATGCTGGCGGGCAACGGCGGCTCCACCGCCGACCAGGAAAAGATGGCCGAGCTGCTCGGCAGCGCGACGCTGCAGCTGGGCTACAACCGCATCAAGGGCTCCATCCCCGTGCGCCGCGACGTGCCGGTGGACGAGCTGGACCCCTGCGCCCAGCAGTCCTTCCACCTCTTCGCCAACCCGAACACGCCGCGCGTCCCCAGCCTCGTGCACCGCATGGCCTTCGGCGAGGTCGGCAAGAACGCCATCATCGAAACCGTCCACCGCTTCGCGCTGGACCCGACCCAGACGCCCGCCGCCGCCCAGCGCAAGCTGCAGGGCCTGCTGCGCGCGCTGGCACCGAAGAAGACCGCTCCATGACACCCCGCAAGATCCTGATCGTCGACGACGACCAGAAAATCCGCAGCCTGCTGAAGACCTACCTCGAGAAGAACCAGTACGAGGTGCTGCTGGCCCACGACGGCGCCAGCTTCATGGCCGAGTTCGAGCGCCACCGCGACGAGATCAGCCTGTGCATCCTCGACGTGATGCTGCCCGACACCGAGGGCTTCACGCTGTGCCAGTCGGTACGCCGCCGCTCCGAGGTGCCGGTCATCATGCTGACCGCCAGCGCCGACGAGACCGACCGCATCGTCGGCCTGGAGCTGGGCGCCGACGACTACCTCGGCAAGCCCTTCAACCCGCGCGAGCTGCTGGCGCGCATCAAGGCCATCACGCGCCGCACCGGCCAGGAGAGGGCCAAGGAGCCGCGCTACTACGCCTTCAACGGCTTCACGCTGGATCTGCTGGAGCGCAGCCTCATCGACCCCGACGGCACCGCCACGGCCCTGTCGGGCATGGACTTCCAGCTGCTGAAGCTGCTCGTCGAACACCCCGGCGAAGTGCTGGACCGCAGCCGCCTGGCCGAGGTCACGCGCGGGCGCGACCTCGGGCCGCTGGACCGCTCACTGGACGTGCAGGTCAGCCGCCTGCGCCAGCGGCTGCGCGACGACGGCAAGCAGCCCGCCCTCATCAAGACCGTGCGCGGCTCGGGCTACGTCTTCTCCACGACGGTGACCGCGCGGCATGCGCTCTGACGCCGAGGACACCGGCTCGCCCGCGCCGCTGCGCGCGTGGCCCCAGCGCTTCGCCAGCTTCCTGTTCGACAGCCTGCAGGGCCGCTTCGTGCTGGCGATGCTGGGCGGGCTGGCCCTGGTGCAGCTGGTGGTCAACCTGCTCTGGTACAGCCAGATCGAGCAGCGCGTGCGGCGGCAGACGGAGCTGGCGGCCCACCACGTCGCCAGCGGCGCCATCGGCGCGGTGCGCGCGCTGCGCGAGCTGCCGGCGGCGTACCGCCCGCTGCTGATCGAGCAGCTGCGCACGATGGGCGGCACGCGTTTCCTCGTCTTCTTCAACAACGCCGCGGTGCCCGTGCAGCCGCTGCCCGGCCAGCCGATGGCGCGCATGCTGGAGCAGCAGGTCACGCAGGAGCTGGCCGCGCAGCTGCCTCAATTGAATGGAGGCACGCCGCTGCGCGTGGCGCTCGCGTCGCCCATCGGCCTGGCCGTCTCGCCCAGCGGCGCGCTGCTGAGTGACCTGCCGGAAAGCTGGGTGGAGCCCTCGCTCATCGCTGCCGAACGGCCCGCGCCCTTCCTCGTCATCCAGGCGGAGACCGAGCCGGGCCAGTGGCTCTACCTCAGCAGCACGCTGCCCGACCCCTACTTCCTGGAGCAGCTGGAGTTCTTCACCTGGCAGCGCCTGACGCCGCAACTGCTGGCCCTCGGCCTGGCCGTCGGGCTGACGCTGATCGCCGTGCGTGCCATCACGCGGCCGCTGGCCGGGCTGAGCCAGGCGGCCGCGCGCGTGGGCCGGCGCGTCGCGCCCAAGCCGCTGCGCGTCAGCGGCACACAGGAGGTGCGCCAGGCCATCGAGGCCTTCAACGACATGCAGGAGCGCATCCGCCGCTACATCGGCGACCGCGAGCGGCTGTTCGCGTCCATCTCGCACGACCTGCGCACGCCCATCACGCGGCTGCGCCTGCGCAGCGAGCTGCTGGACGACACCGCCGTGCAAGACGAGTTCCACGAGGACCTCGACGAACTGGACATGATGGTCAAGACCGCGCTGCAGATCGTGAAGGACACCGACATCCACGAGAACCGCGCGCCGCTGCGCATCGACCTCGTGCTGCAGAAGATGGTGCGCGACGCCCGCATGGGCGGCCACCCGGTGGAGCTGCAGAGCGAGCCGTTGACGGTGTTCGGCAAGCCGCTGGCGCTCAAGCGCGCCATCGGCAACCTGCTGGACAACGCGATGTTCTACGGCGAGGGCGAAGGGCCGGTGGAGGTCAGCATGGGCGCGGACGAGGACGGCATGGTGGCCGTGACCGTGCGCGACCACGGGCCCGGCGTGCCCGAGGCGGCTCTCGCCCGCCTGGGCCAGCCCTACACGCGGCTGGAACATGGTGCGGCCCAGCGCAAGGAGGGGCTGGGCCTGGGCCTGTCCATCGTCCGCGAGATCGTGGCGGACCACGGCGGCGCGGTGCGCTTTCGCAACCACCCCGAGGGCGGCTTCGAAGTCCGCCTGGCACTGCCCGCAGGCTGACCCATGCAGCACATCGCCATCATTGGCGGCGGCACGGCCGGCTGGATGACCGCCTGCCTGCTGCAGCAGCGCTGGCGCGAGCGCGGCATCGCGGTCACGCTGGTCGAGTCGGCGGAGATCGGCACCGTCGGCGTCGGCGAGGGCTCGACGCCCTATCTGCGCCGCTTCTTCGCGACGCTGGGCATCGCCGAGCGCGACTGGATGCCGGCCTGCGACGCGACCTACAAATGCGGCATCCGCTTCCCCGGCTGGAGTTCGGTGCCAGGCTACGAGAGCTACTTCCATCCCTTCTTCAACGAGGCGGACCGGGAGCTCGGCAACCAGTTCTTCACCAACGCCTGCCTGCGCCGCCGCGGCCAGGCGGCCGATGCCAACCCGCAAGACTTCTTCCTCGCCGCCGAACTGGCCCGCCAACGCCGCGCGCCGATCTATGCGGGCGACGGCCCAGGCACCGACTATGCCTATCACTTCGACGCCGGCAAGCTCGGTGCCTTCCTGCGCACGCATGCCGTGGGGCTGGGCGTGCGCCACATCGTCGACACGGTGGCGCGCGTCGAGCAGCGCGAGAACGGCGACATGGCCGCCGTGCACCTGAAGAACGGCGCGCGCATCGCGGCCGAGCTGTTCGTGGACTGCAGCGGCTTCAAGGGCCTGCTCATCAACGAGACGCTGGGCGAGCCTTTCCTGCCGTTCCGCGACAACCTGTTCAACGACCGCGCCATCGCCATCCCGACGCCGCTGGTGGACGGCGAGGACATCCCGTCCGAGACCGTCTCCACCGCGCTGCGCCATGGCTGGGCCTGGCAGATCCCGCTGACCAGCCGTTATGGCAACGGCTATGTCTACAGCTCAGACTTCGTCAGCGACGACGACGCCGAACGCGAGCTGCGCGCACACCTCGGCGCTGCGGCCGAGGGTGCCACGTCACGCCGGCTGCGCATGCGCGTAGGCCGCGTGGAGCAGCACTGGCGGCAGAACTGCGTCGCGGTAGGCCTAGCCCAGGGCTTCATCGAGCCGCTGGAGGCCACGGCGCTGATGCTGATCCAGTTCAGCATCGAAGACCTCATCGCCGCGCTCGAAGGCGACGGTTTCGGCCGCGGCAGGCAGGCCGACTACAACCGCCGCGTCAACGAGATGTTCGAAGGCGTGCGCGACTACGTCGTCGCCCACTATCAGCTCAACACGCGGCGCGACACCGACTACTGGCGCGCCAACCGGGCGAACCGCCACATCTCCGCACGCCTGGCCAGCCTGCTGGACGTCTGGGACCGCGGCGGCGACTTCGAGGCCGAGCTGGAACGCCACGGCTCGGCGCTGATGTACCTGCGCCCGTCCTGGTACGCCCTGTTCGCCGGGATGGGTCGCTTCCCGGCCGATCTGCGCGCGGCGCCACAGACGCTCACGGCCGCCCAGGCCCGACAACGCCTGCGCCAGATGGCACAGGCGTTCCGCTCGCACCGCGGCCATCTGAGCGTCGGGTGAACTGCAGGGCCGGGCGTGCAGCGCCTGCTGCAGGCTTGCTGCAGCCAGTCAGCGGCAGCACCACCTCAGGCCACATTCACCACCGGGCAAGGCCAGGCGCGCGCGGCATGGCACCATCCGCGCTGGCTGGTCAGGTGAAGGTCGCGTGGCCATGAACATTGCATGACCGGCTCCCACAGGCGCATGAGCCGTTCAACCGAGGTGGACTGAGATTGAGACAAAAGCTGATTGGGCTCGTGCTGGCCGTTATGGCCGCAACGCAGGTTGCTGCAGCAGACACGGAAACTGCCTACCCGCCGCTGCTGAAGCCGGTGGCGCAGGAGGCCAAGGCGGCTCACCTGGCGGCGGAACTGCTATCGCGCTTTCACTACAAGGCGATCCCGCTCGACGATGCCTTGTCGAGCAGGGTGTTCGACCAGTACCTGAAGTCGCTCGACCCCGAGAAACTCTATTTCCTGCAGTCCGACATCGACCGCCTGGCGGTGGACCGCACCCGGCTTGACGATGCGATCCTGACCGAGGACCTGCGCGTGCCGTTCGAGATTTTCAACCTGTACGAACGCCGGGTGCTCGAACGAATGACCTACGGCCGCAGCCTGCTGCACAAGGGGTTCGACTTCGAGCGCAACGAGACGCTGATGATCGACCGCAAGGACCAGCCCTGGCCCGCGACCGAGGCTGGGTCGCTCGACCTCTGGCGCAAGCGTGTCAAGAACGACTGGCTGCGGCTCAAGCTGGCGGGCCAGGACGACGCGGCCATCGCGAAGGTCCTCGACAAACGCTACGACAACGCCGCCAAACGACTGGGCAAGATCTCCAGCGCCGACGCCTTCCAGGCGTTCATGAATGCCTACACGATGGCGATCGAGCCCCATACCAACTACCTGGGGCCTCGCGCCGCAGAGGAATTCGACATCTCTATGCGGTTGTCGCTGGTGGGCATCGGCGCGGTTCTGACCGAGATCGACGGCTACACCACCATCCGGGAACTGGTGCCCGGTGGCCCCGCGAGTCTGTCGGGGCAGCTGAAGGTGGGCGACCGCATCGTGGGCGTGGGGCAAGGCACGAAGGGCCCGATGGACGATGTGGTCGGCTGGCGCCTGGACGACACGGTGGCAGCGATTCGCGGCGCGATGAATTCGACGGTGCGACTGGACATCCTGCCAGCCGACAACGGCCCCGATACACCCAACAAGAGCGTGAGCCTTGTCCGCAACACCATCACGATCAAGGACAGCGCGGCCAAGGCCAAGGTCTATTCGGTGGCCACGGGCGCGGGCAAACGCCTGATCGGCGTGATCACCCTGCCCTCGTTTTACGAGGACGTTGATGCGCTGCGAAAGGGCGACAAGGACTACCGCAGCGCGGCACGTGATGTAGCCAGGCTGCTGCAGGATTTGAAGGCCCAGAAGGTGGAGGGCCTGTTGATCGACCTGCGCAACAACGGCGGCGGCTCGCTGCGCGAGGCGGTCGATCTGACGGGCCTGTTCGTTGGCAAGGGCCCGGTGGTTCAGACACGCAACGCCAAGGGCGAGATCAGCGTCGAGAAATATGCCGATGCCGGCCCGGCCTGGGACGGCCCCCTCGGTGTGCTGATCAACAGGAGCTCGGCTTCGGCGTCGGAGATTTTTGCCGCGGCGATTCAGGACTACGGTCGCGGCCTGGTCATCGGCGAGCCCAGCTTCGGCAAGGGCACGGTCCAGACCGTTGCCAGCCTCGACCAGATCGCCAGGAATGCCACGCCGGTGTTCGGCGAACTGAAGATGACCATCGCGCAGTTTTTCCGGGTGAACGGCGGCACGACGCAACTGCGTGGCGTGACGCCGGACATCGGCTACCCGCCCAGCGGCGACGACACCCAATTCGGTGAATCGAGCTTCGACAACCCCTTGCCCTGGACCCGCATCAAGGCGGCCGACTACGCGCCTGTGGGCGACGTGACGGCATCACTGCCCCGCCTGCTGGCGTGGCACGAGAGCCGCGTTCAACGAGACCCTGACTACCAGAACCTGCTGGAACGCCTGGCAAAGGCCCAGGAGCTGCGCAAGAACAACGTCATCTCCCTCAACGAAGAGGCGAGGCGCAAGGAGCGAGCCGCCGCGGAGAAGCGCCTGGCTGCGATGCTGGGGGCCGCCGAAGCGGGCGCGGGCAACCCGCTGTCTGACGATGGCTTGCAGTTCGATGAACGCAAGCTCAGCAAGGACCTCGCCGCGCAGAAAACCAGGGAAGGCATCAACGACGTGCTGCTGAACGAGTCCGTCAACATCCTGTCCGACAGCGTGGCGTTGAAAGAGGGCCAGTCCCAAACGGCAGCGAGCGCTTTGCCGGCCCGGCCCGTGGTGGTCACGGCCCTGCCGGCGGGCTCATCGAAACCCTAGGCTTGCACGCCGACTGGATGGCCCGGCAGGGTCGGAAACGCGAATCAAAGCGGTTGCCAGCGTCCGGCGCCGCAGGCAATGTCCGAGGCTCAAGCCAATGCTCGTTTTGAGCCGAGGGCGGCGGCATTCGGCTCACCGCTCGCTCGGTGATGTGCTGGCCGCGTGACGAAGCCATCTGCCTCAAATTGGCATGTTGAATCGCCCCGGGTTCAGTAGACACCTTCGAGCCTCAAACTGAGGCCCTGAGGAGGTGCCATGACAGCGAAGCAACCCTACCCGGAAGAATTCAAGATCGAGGCGGTCAAGCAGATCACGGAGCGAGGTCATCGGGTGGCCGACGTCTGCGCCCGGATCGGCGTGAGCCAGCACAGCCTGTACAAGTGGATCAAGGCGTATTCGGCGCCGGCCGCTGAGCGACAGGCGCAGGCCTCGCAGACCGAAGAGCTGCGGCGACTGAAGGCCGAACTGCGGCGCGTGACCGAGGAGCGCGACATCCTAAAAAAGGCCGCCGCGTACTTTGCCAAGCAGTCCGGGTGAGGTACGCGTTCATCAAGGCGCACGAGTCCCACTACAGCGTGCGGCGCATGTGCAAGGTGATGCAGGTGCACCCCAGCGGCTACTACGCATGGAAGGCCGAGCCGCAGAGCTCGCGGGCCCAGGACGACCAGCGCTTGACCGGCTTGCTCAAGCAGGCGTGGCTGGAGAGCGGCGGCGTGTACGGCTATCGCAAACTGACGCTGGACATGCGCGACCTCGGTGAGCACTGCGGCAAGCACCGCGTTGCGCGGCTGCTCAGGCTTGAAGGGCTGCGCTCGCGGACAGGCTACAGGCGCCGCCCTGGGGTGCGCGGCGGCAAGCCTGCCGTGGTCGCGCCGAACCATCTGCAGCGCCAGTTCACGACGGCCCAACCCAACCAGTCCTGGGTGAGCGACATCACCTACATCCGCACGCACGAGGGCTGGCTGTATCTGGCGGTCGTGGTCGACCTGTTCTCGCGACAGGTGGTGGGCTGGTCGATGGGCAGTCGCATCGACACCAGCCTGGTGTTGGATGCGTTGCTGATGGCGTTACGGCGCCGCCAGCCCAAGCAGGCCGTCACGGTGCACTCCGACCAGGGCTGCCAGTTCACGGGGCACGAGTGGCAGGCCTTCCTGCGCGACCACAACCTGGTCAGCAGCATGAGCCGGCGCGGCAACTGCCACGACAACGCCGTGGCCGAGAGCTTCTTCCAACTGCTCAGGCGCGAACGCATCCGTCGGCAGGTCTACGCCACGCGCAACGACGCTCGTGCCGACGTCTTCAACTACATCGAGATGTTCTACAACCCCAAGCGGCGCCACGGCACTGCCGGCGACACTTCGCCGGTCGAGTTCGAACGACGCCATTCCCAACGGCTCACGGGTGTCTAGGAAAACCGGGGCGATTCAGATCATGGCACAGCACCCGCTGCCAAGCCGCCGGTCACACACCCTCACCACCGCCTCAACCGGCTGCCAAACACCGCATAGCACAGGATCAGCCCGTACCACGGCAGCATGACCCAGTAGGCCGGCTGCGGGCCGTTCACGTCGGCCAGATGGCCGTAGAGCATGGGGATCAGGGCACCTCCCGAGATGCCCATGATCAGCAGGGCCGAGCCTGCCGCTGTGTACTTGCCCAGGCCTTCCAGTGCCAGCGGCCAGATGGACGGCCAGACCAGCGCGTTGGACAGGCCCAGCAGCGCGAGGCAGAACACCGTGTCCGGCACGGCAGGCACGCCGGCCCAGCCCAGCAGGGCCTGCGACAGGCCCGTGCCCGTGGCCGATGACAGCGCGATGCCGCTGGCGAACAGCAGACCCGTGACGGCCGAGGCCACCAGGGCCATGCGCTGCGACATCCAGCGCGGGATCAGCACGACACCCAGCAGGTAGCCCAGCACCATGAAGCCCATCGTGTAGGAGGTCAGCACGCCGTAGTGGGCCACACCGAGCTGCCGGCCGTAGAGGCCGATGGTGTCGCCGGCGATGACCTCCACGCCGACGTAGCCGAACAGCGCGATGGCACCGAGCACGACCTGCGGGTGCTGGAACACGCCCCAGCGCTTGACCTCGCCCGACGGTGCGTCGGCCGCTTCCAGTTCGGGCTCGCGCAGGGACGAGAAGTGGATCAGCGCCATGAACAGCACCAGGCCCGCCGCCATCACCGCGTAAGGGAAGACCAGGCGTTGCGACAGCTCGTTGCGCAGCGCCTCGCGGCCTGCGGCGTCCAGCGCTGCCAGCGCCGACTCCGAGAAGCGCTCCATGCCCGACAGGATGAGTGCCGTGAACACCAGGGGCACGACGATGCCGGCCCCCTTGTTGAACAGGCCCATGATCGAGATGCGCATGGCCGCGCTCTCGCGCGGGCCGATGCAGACGATGTAGGGGTTGATGGCCGTCTGCATCAGCGTCATGCCGCTGGCCAGCGTGAACAGCGCCAGCAGGAACACGGGGTAGAGGCCGGAGCGCGCCGCCGGGATGAAGGCCAGCGCGCCGATGGCCATGACGCCCAGGGCCACCGTCATGCCACGCTTGTAGCCGATGCGCGCCAGGATGGCCGCCGACGGCAGGGCCATGACCGTGTAGGCGATGTAGAAGGCGAACGCCACCCACAGCGCCTGGAAGTTGTTGAGCTCGCAGACGATCTTCAGGAAGGGAATCAGCGAGCCGTTCAGCCAGGTGACGAAGCCGAGGATGAAAAACATCAGCCCGATGAAGATCATCGGCAGCAGCACGCCCTGGCCTGCCGTGGGGTTGAGGGTTTTGGTGTGCATGGAAGTCAGTGATCCACTCCGCACCCACGGTGCGTAAGCAAGGTATTTCGGGCCGAGCGCCGGGCCGCTCCCAAGCCGGCCCGCGGGGCGATGTGCGTGCGGCTCAATGCCGCACGCATCGCCGTCCCCTCGGGGGACAGACCCGGGCTCGCCCGCGTTCAGCGAGGCGAGACCGGGCGAGGGGCTCAGAACTTGGCTCGCACGCCGATGCTGTAGCGCGCACCGTTCTCGTAGACACCGATGGGGATGCCGTCCGCCGTGTTGGAGCGGATCACCTCGTTGTTGAGGTTCACCGCGCTGGCGTAGACGGTGACCTTGTTCGTCACGTCCCAGCTGGCCGAGGCGTCCCACTGACCGTAGGCCGCATTGACGACCTGGCCGCCCATTTCCACGTCGCCATAGCTCTTGGAGCGGTAGTTGTAGGAGATGCGCAGGCTGATCGGTCCCTGCTCGTAGTAGCCGCTGAAGTTGAACTGGTCGCGCGAGTTGCCCAGCACCTTCAGGTGCGGCTGACCGGCAACGGCACCGGCGGTGGCGTCGGTGTACGTGTAGTTCACGACGGTGCCGAAACCGGTGTGGCCGAAGGGCTGCTGCCACTGCAGCTCCAGGCCCTTGATGTCGGCGCCGTTGTCGGCGTTGTAGGGGCGCTCCACCGTCAGCGTCTCGCTGCCCACCACCTCTGACTTCGAGGCCTTGTACGTGAACGTGTCGAGCTTCTTCACGAAGAAGGTGCCCGACAGCAGGGCGGCATCGGCGTAATACCACTCGGCGCCGAACTCGGCCTGGCGGGCATGCACGGGCTTGAGCAGCGGGTTGCCGGCGTAGGCCTTGGTCAGCACGGTGCCGTCACGGCGCAGGCCGGGGCTGAGCAGGTCGAAGGTCTGGCGGGCCATGGTCTTGCCGATGGCGCCGCGCAGCACCACTTCCTTGCTCAGCTCGTAGGTGGCGTTGAGGTTGGGCAGCGCGTCGGTGTAGGTGTTCTTCACGCTGGTGGGCGAGAAGCCGCCGCTGGCGTTGCCCAGGAAGCCTTCAGACGTCTGCTCGGTGCGCACGATGCGCAGGCCGAAATCGCCACGCAGCTTGCCGGACGCGAAGTCGGCCTTGCCGTACAGGGCCGAGATGCGCTCGTGGATGCGGTAATCCTCGTTGGGCACATCCTTGTACGTCATGGCCTTGTCGTACATCGGGATGCCCTTGCTGGCGACGAGCGCGTCGTCAAACCAGGCGTACTGGGTCAGCGCATCCGACGTGGCCGCGGCCTGGCTCAGCAGCGGCGAGGGGCCGGTGGACAGGTCAGCCAGCGAGAACGACTGCCAGCCCGTCGAGCCCGGGCCGGCCGTGCCCTGGGTGCGCTGGTTCTTCAGCGTGTTGTCGCGCAGCTTGGCACCGAACTTCACGTCGGTGATGAGGCTGCTGTCGATGTCGAGCGTGACGTCGCCCTGGGCGTAGTTCTCCTTGCCCTCCATGCGGCGCACGCGGTCGTCGCCGGACTTGAGCGTCAGCGCCTTGGGGTCCAGCGGGTTGATGTCGAGGTACTTCACGCCGTAGTGATCCGGCCCGAGGCTGATGGTGGTGCGGGTGTCGCCCTCCATCCAGAAGTGGCGGTCATGCGAGCTGCCGCCTTCGCTGGACGTGGTGCCCAGCTGGCCGTGGAACCTCCAGTTACCGGCCTGGTAGCTGCCATCGAGGTCCGCCACGCGGGACCTGACGTAGGACTCGCGGTAGATGGGCTCGAAGGACACGCCGGTCTTGGGGCCGACGGTGCCCCCCACCAGCGCCTTGCCGCCGTCGGACGTGCTGATGAACTTCGGGTCGGTGACGCTGATGACGCCGCCCACCGCCAGGCCGCCGGCCTGCCAGAGGTAGTTCTGGTTGTTGTTGTTCATCTTCATGTCCGAATCCATCAGGTTCAGGACGATGTCGGTCGCCGGGTTGGGCTGGAACTGCAGCGCCAGGTTGGTGGTCGTGCGCTCGCGCTCCTGGCGGAAGATGGCGGAACCGCCGCCCCAGGAGGCATAGGCGTTCGTGACGTTGCCGTTCTGGTCCTTGACGTCGTACTTGCCGTCGGTGAAGTTCTCCAGGCCGTCACGCCGCATGTGGCGCTTCTGGCTGCTGATGGCCAGCAGCACGCCGAAGGTCTTGTCGTCGTTCTTCCAGTTCAGCAGGCCCGACAGCTGCGGGTCGGTCTTGCCCGGCAGCTTGCTGTACATCGCCTCGGCCGAGGCCTGCACGGTGAGCTGGTCCTTGAACGCCAGCGGCTTGCGGGTCTTGACGATGACGAGGCCGCCGATGCTGCCCTCGTCCAGATCGGCCGACGGGCTCTTGAACACGTCCAGGCTGCCGACGATCTCGGACGGCAGCACGTCGTAGTTGAAGCTGCGCGTCTGCGGCTCGTTCAGCCACCACTCCGACGACGCCACGGCCTGGCCGTTGAGCTGCGTCATGTTGAGGTTCTTGTCCGTGCCGCGCACGAAGATGGCCTTGCCCTCGCCCCAGATGCGGTCCACCGAGATGCCGGGCATGCGCTGCAGCGAATCGGCCACGTTCTTGTCGGGGAACTTGCCCACGTCCTCGGCGCTGATCGAGTCGACGATGTTGCCGGACTCGCGCTTCTCGGACAGGTTCTTCTTCAGCGTCGCCCGCACGCCGCGGATCTCGACGGTGTCGAGCTGCTGCGTCTGGGGCGCGGCTTCCTGCGCCGCGGCGCCGAATGCCATCGCGCCGAGCGCGAGGCCGATGAGGTGGGGCAAGAGGTTCTGCTTGAAATGAGGCTTGGCCACGTAGGTGCTCCTGGGCAACGTTTTTTGTCGGACAACAAGCGGCCTCGCCTGGGGCAGGAACCCTCAGGCTGGGCACGTCTCTGGAAGGCCGGGCTGCGTTGTCTCTCGGTCGTCAGCCGCGGGCCAGTGACGGCAATCTAGCGGCGGCGACTGAAGCTGGAGCGGCGCGTTGCGCTTTGTTGGACTTCATTGCGCCGACGTTACGTTGGCGCAAGACAGGGTCAGCTTGCGGGCGTGATCACGCCGTCGCAGGGCCCGAATCCGATGCGCCGGAATCCGGGTTTCTCCGCAAATGCACGCAGGCCCAGTTGGTCGCCATCGAGCATGAAGGTGCGCTGCTCGCCGCCCGGCAGCGTGATGGGCTGCTTGCCACCCAGCGTCAGCTCCAGCAGCGAGCCGGCCTCGTCGGGCGCCGGGCCGCTGATGGTGCCCGTGCCCAGCAGATCGCCGGGCTGCAGGTTGCAGCCGTTGCTGGCATGGTGGGTCAGCATCTGCGCCAGCGACCAGTAGGCGTGGCGCAGGTTGGAGCGCGAGATGCGCGCGGGCTCGGCCATCGCGGGCGTCTTGAACCAGACCTCCAGCTCGATGTCGAAGGCGGCGTTCGCGCGGTGGGCTGGCGAGTCGAGATAGGGCAGCGGCTGCGGGTCGTCGGCGGGCCGCGTGAACGGGATGCGGAACGGCGCAAGCGCCTCCATCGTGACGATCCATGGCGAGATCGTCGTGCCGAAGTTCTTCGCCAGGAAGGGCCCCAGCGGCTGGTACTCCCAGGGCTGGATGTCGCGGGCCGACCAGTCGTTGAGCAGCGTCAGGCCGAAGGCATGCTCGTCCGCCTCGTCGATGCCGAACGGCTCGCCCAGCGCATTGCCCGGGCCAACGAACAGGCCCAGCTCCAGTTCGCAGTCGATACGCGCGCTCGCCTTGAAGACCGGCGCATCGGCGTCCGGCGGCTTGACCTGGCCCTTGGGCCGGCGCAGCGCCGTGCCGCTGACGACGATGGAGCTGCTGCGACCGTGGTAGCCGATGGGCACCCACTGATAGTTGGGCAGCAAGGGGTTGTCGGGGCGGAACAGGCGGCCGACGGCGCGGGCGTGGTGGATGCCCGTGTAGAAGTCGGTGTAGTCGCCGATGCGGCAGGGCAGCGTGAACTCGGCCTGGGCCTGGGGCACCAGCCCGACTTCGGGCGCGCCGGCCTTCAAGGTTTCGAACAGCCGGTGGCGCAATGCGCGGCGCTCGCTGCTCGGGCGGGCCATCAGCGCGTTGAGATCGGCAATGCCCCAGGCGCTCAGATCCAGGATCTGGTCGCCGATGCCGACGCCGACCCGCCAGGGCTCCAGCGTGCCGGCACGGCGGAACGAGCAGAACGGCAGGTTCTGCAGCGGGAAGTCGGTGGCGGGGTCGTTGGCGGATGCGACCCAGGACAGGGCCGCGGCGTCGTGGGTGTGGTCGATGGTCATGCTTTGAACTCGTCTTTCAGGCCCTGCCAGCAGCGGGCGTAGGTCGTCTCCAGCGGCGCCTCGTGCAGCGCCCAGGCCGTAGGCTTGAGCGGCCAGCGCGTCTCGAACATGAAGGCCAATGTGGCGTCCAGCTTGTGCGGCTTCAGGTCGGCGTTGCTGGCCTTGTCGAAGGCCTCGGTGTCCGGCCCGTGCGGCACATAGCTGTTGTGCAGGCTCGCGCCACCGGGCTTGAAGCCTTCGGGCTTGGCGTCGTACTGGCCCAGCACCAGGCCCATGAACTCGCTCATCACGTTGCGGTGGTACCAGGGCGGGCGGAAGGTGTCCTCGGCCACCATCCAGCGCGGCGGGAAGATGACGAAGTCGACGTTGGCCCAGCCGGGGGTGTCGCTGGGGCTGGTCAGCACCGTGAAGATGCTGGGGTCCGTGTGGTCGAAGCTGACGGTGTTGATCGTCATGAAGCGCGACGTGTCGTAGCGGCAGGGCACGAGGTTGCCGTGCCAGGCGACGACGTTGAAGGGGCTGTGCGCCTGCGTTGCGCGCCACAGCCTGCCGCCATAGCGCTTGACGATCTGGTAGTCGCCCTCCTCCTGCTCGTGCCAGGCCACGGGCGCCTCGAAGTCACGCGCGTTGGCCAGGCCGTTGGAACCGATGGGCCCCAGCTCCGGCAGGCGGAAGGCGGCGCCGTAGTTTTCGCAGACATAGCCGCGCGCCGGCACGTCCAGCGGATCGACCTTGAAGGCCATGCCGCGCGGCAGCAGCGCGATGGAGCCTGGCGCAACTTCCAGGCGACCCAGCTCGGTCGTGATGAGCAGCCGCCCCTGCTGCGGCACGATCAGCATCTCGGCATCGGCATTCACGAGCGCGCGACGGCCCATCGAGTGCGACGCGACGTAGGCCAGCGCGCCCATGCCATGCAGGCCAGGCTCGCCGTTGACCGCATAGCTGCGCAGGCTGTCGACGAAGTCGCCGTCATCGTGCAGCGGCGTCGGTCCCCAGCGCAGCGGGTCGGGCGAGGCGCATTCGCCTTGCGCGGCGCCGCTCTTCCACCGCGGATGCGCCAGCGGCTCGTAGCCACCGACGACGACCGACGGCTGGCGGCGGTACATCCACGTGCGCTGGTTGTCAACCCGCGGCGCGGTGAAGGCGCTGCCCGACAGCAGCTCGGCGTAGAGCCCATGAGGCGCGCGCTGCGGGCTGTTGCGGCCGATGGGCAGCGCGCCGGGGTGGGCTTCGCTGC
The DNA here is from genome assembly GCF_043555985.1 of Pelomonas candidula. NCBI lineage: Bacteria > Pseudomonadati > Pseudomonadota > Betaproteobacteria > Burkholderiales > Sphaerotilaceae > Roseateles > Pelomonas candidula. The sequence goes on from NZ_JBIGIC010000020.1 coordinate 63,624, forward strand.
TGTGCTGGTTGCCGAAGCCGGTGAGGTAAGTCAGTTCAGTCATGGTGTTCGTTGTGGGCCGCGACGAAGGCCTCGCGCAGCACCTCGCGGTCGCCGATGTGGTTGCACAGGATCAGCGTCAGCCGCGCCAGCCAGTCGACGGCGGCCTCGTCGGCAAGGCCGGCCTGCGCGGCGATCAGTTCGGCGTAGAAGGCATCCGCCTCGCCGCCGAAATTTGGGGTCAGGGTCAATTTCGTGGTCGTCGTCATGACAGCCTCCCGTGGGCCCGCGCGAGCGCCATCCGCAGCGCGTCGGCGTCGAATCGATGCCAGCGCGCAGCGACGACGCCGTCGGGCCGGATCAGGTGCACGCTGCCCGGCCGCGCACCGTAGCGCGCGGCGGCCACGCCGTCGGCCGGCAACGTGATGGCGCGCACACCCACCGCGGGCGCCGGCCAGCCGAAGCACAGCAGCAGGAACTGGCCGAACTGCTCGCTGAGCCAGCCGCCCTCCAGCGGCGCGTCCGGCGCGGGGCAGCCGGGCGACGGGCCGGCCGACCACGGCTCGGCGTCGGGCGTGCTCAGCGGCGAATCGACATGCTCGGTGGGCAGGGAGAGCCGCCCGCTGTTGACCAGCGGCCGCGCGAAGGCCGTGTGCGCCGCGAGATCCAGCGCGGCCTTGCGCAGGCGCAGGCTCAGCGCGCTCTTGGGGCTGATGAAGTCGGTGGCGCGCGTCGAGTGGCCGATGTTGTCATCGGCCGCCTCCAGGCGCTCGAACTCGTAGCTGTCCAGCAGCACGTCGTCGCCCTCGCCCTTCACGACGGCAGCCAGCTTCCAGCCGAGGTTGTCGGCATCCTGCACGCCGCTGTTGGCACCACGCGCGCCGAAAGGCGACACCTGATGCGCCGCGTCGCCCGCCAGCAGCACGCGGCCCACGCGCAAGCGCTCGGCGCGGCGGCAGCTGAACTGGTAGATGGACGACCAGGCCAGCTCGAACCGGTCGGTGTCCAGCATCGCCGCCACGCGCGCCCTGATGCGCTCGGGATCGCGCTCGGCCTCGACGTCGGCATCGCGGCCCAGCTGGAAGTCGATGCGCCACAGCCCGTCGGCCTGCGCATGCAGCAGCACGGACTGGCCACGGTGGAACGGCGGGTCGAACCAGAACCAGCGCTCGGGCCTGTCCGGGTCCAACCCACGAGGCCGCGCGCCGGCGTCCAGGCGCACGTCGGCAATGAGGAAGCGGTCCTCGAAGATCTGGCCCGCAAAGCGCAGGCCCAGCAGCGTGCGCGTGGGGCTGCGCGCGCCGTCGCAGCCGATAACCCAGTCGGCGCGCATGTCGAACAGGCCATCCGGCGTGCGCACGGTCAGCGTCACGCTGTCGGCATGCTGCTCCAGGCCGATCAGCTCGTGCCGGCCACGCAGCTCGATGCGCTGCTCCAGCTGCACCGCGCGCACGAGCCGCGCCTCGACCTGGTCCTGCTGCAGGTTCACCATCGCCGGCATCTTGTGGTCGCTCTCCGGCAGCAGGTCGAAGGCATAGGCCTCGCGCTCGCCGTGGAAGACCCGGCCGCGATGCCAGCGCACGCCCTCGCGCGCGACGGCCTCGCCGACGCCGAGGCGGTCGAACACCTCCAGCGTCTTCTTGGCCCAGCAGACGGCCCGCGAGCCCTCGCCGATGCGGTCGCTGTCGTCGATGACGACGACCGGCACGTCGCGCTTCGCGAGGTCCAGCGCCAGCGTCAGCCCCACCGGGCCGGCGCCGACGATGACGACCGGGCGGCGCTGCGGCAGGCCGGAGCGTTGCTCCAGCGTCTGGTGGTAGGGGTAGCGAGGCAGATCCATGACAGGGTCAGGCACCTTCGAGGGCCTTCCACATCTCGACGTCGCGCTCGGCGGTCCAGATGCGCGGGTGCACCATGCCGCCGGCTTCGTCATAGGCTCGCGTGACGTCAAACGGCATGCAGTGGTCAAAGATGACCCAGTGGCCGTACTTGGGCCGCAATGCCGCCATCGTGCGCTGGTAGACGGCCTTCAGTTCCTCGCCGGACTTCACGCCCGATTGCACGGCGGCGTACAGCTCGCTGACAAAGGCGCGCGTGCCGCTCAAGCCTGCAGCCACCTGCTCCGCGCCCTTGAGCGCCGGCCCGCGGCCGGGAACGAGAGCCGCGGCGTTCAGTGCAGCGATGGCGTCCAGCGTCGCCGGCCAGTCGGCAAAGTGCGCGTCGCCGCAGTACGGCGTCGCATCGAACTCGACGAGGTCGCCGCTGAACAGCACGCGCTCCCCGGGCAGCCAGGCCACCGTGTCGCCCGCCGTGTGGCCGCGGCCGGGCGAGAACATCTCGACCTTGACGCCGCCCAGGTCCAGCGTGAGTCGGCCGTTGAAGGTCAGCGTGGGCCAGGTCAGCCCGGCCGGCACGGACTCGACATTGCGGAACAGCCGTGGGAAGCGGCCGATCTCGCTGGCCTTGTCCTGCTCGCCGCGCTCCCGGATCAGCGCCAGCGTCGCCTCGCTGGCGATGACCTGCTCCAGCCCCTCGGCCTTGAACGCGCTCGCGCCCAGCACGCGCACCGCGTGGTAGTGGCTGAGCAGCACGTACTTGATCGGCACGTCCGACACCTCGCGGATGCGTCGGATCACATCCGCCGCCATGACCGGCGTGGCCTGGGTGTCGATGACCATCGCCGCGTCACGGCCGATGACGATGCCGGTGTTGGGGTCGCCCTCGGCGGTATAGGCCCAGGCGTGCTGGGACAGGCGCTCGAAGGTGACCCGCTTCTCTTCCAGGTCGGCTTGCGAGGCGAAGGCTTTGACAGTCATGCGGGTCTCCCACGTTGGTCCGCAAATTTATCTCATTACAAATCAATTCAGCAATATAGAATTTTTTGCATGAACGACGCCAAGGCCACGAGCAAGGAACCGAGGGGCATCCAGAGCATCGAAGTGGGCGGCCAGCTGCTGCTGGCGCTGGCCCACCACGGCCGGCCGATGGCGCTGAAGGACCTGGCTCGCGAGGCCGGCATGGCGCCGGCCAAGGCTCACCCCTACCTGGTGAGCTTCATCAAGCTAGGCCTCGTGGAGCAGGACGGCGGGAGCGGCCCTTACGGCCTCGGGCCGCTGGCGCTGCAGCTGGGCCTCATCAGCCTGCAGCAGTACGACCCCGTGCGGCTGGCCACGCCGGTCATCGAGGAACTGGCACTTCAGCTGGGCCACACGGTGGCGATCGCCGTGTGGGGCACGCGCGGCCCCACCATCGTCCGCGTGGCCGAGGGCCCGACGCCGGTGCACATCAGCATGCGCCATGGCACGGTCATGAGCCTGGCGGGCACGGCCTCGGGCCGGCTGTTCGCGGCCTGGCGCGCGGACGAAGCGGTCGCGCTTGGCGAACCCCTGCCCGACGCCACCACCCTGGCGGCGGTGCGCGAGGCCGGGCTGGCCACGTCCCGCGACGGGGTCATCGCTGGCGTCAGCGCGGCAGCAGCGCCGGTGTTCGACGCGGCAGGCCGGCTGGTGCTGACGGTCACCGCCATCGGCCCCAGCGCCAGCTTCGACACGTCACCGGACGGCGAGCTCGCCACGACGCTGCGCGACGCTGCGGCACTGCTGTCCCGCCGCCTCGGGCATTGAGGCTGGCGGCGCCGCAAGGCCGCCGACAGGCTTCTTACGGCAATCCATCGCAAACTATTTTTGCAATTCGGCGGCGCACGGCGCAGGTTATTTCAGCGACGGCGGCTCGCCATTTATTTCCGGCTCGCCAAAATATCACCGCAAACTGCCAAAGAAGGTAATAAATAATCATCCGGAAAGTTACATACTTTGCCATCCAGTGAAGCGATGCAAACAAATCTTTCCAGTTGGTCAAATACATCAAACCCTCGGTGCATCAATTCACCGAAGAGGCGCGATTTCTCTTTCAGATCAATGAACTAGGCGGATATCACGGCAGCAACCCCGGCTTAATGCCCTCAACTCCGTAGATTCCCTAGTCCCCCTACTTTTTTACGCACCAGGAAAATTTAGCCATCAGCCAGCGCTCCAACCGGGCGCCTCTTTTCGGCTGAGTTTTTGGCGGGCCATCCGCTTGCCAATATTTCCTGGAGCACAAATGCACAAGCAAACCCGCATCGCTGCGGCAGTCCTGATGACTGCCGGCGGTTTCAGCGCCTGGGCGCAAACCACGCCGGATACCCCGGCGACTCAGATGGAGCGCGTAACCGTCACCGGATCGGCGATCAAACGACTGGACGCCGAGACCGCCGTCCCGGTCACCGTCTTCAAGATGAAGGACATCAAGCAGCAGGGCCTGACGACGGTCGAGCAGATCCTGACCACGCTGACGGCCAGCCAGGCCAGCCTCGGCACCAGCCAGGCCGTGGGCGCGTCGACCGGCGGCGCCTCCTTCGCCGACCTGCGCGGCGTCGGCGCCAACAAGACGCTGGTGCTGCTGAACGGCCGCCGCATCGCGAACAACGCGTTCGACGGCTCGGCACCCGACCTGAACATGATCCCGATGGCGGCCATCGACCGCATCGAAGTGCTGCGTGACGGCGCCTCCGCGCTGTACGGCACCGACGCCATCGGGGGCGTCATCAACTTCATCACCCGCAAGGAATACCAGGGCGGCACGATCACGCTGGGCGCAGACGCCCCCCAGCACGCCGGCGGCAAGTCGGCCAACGCCAACGCCGGCTTCGGCTTCGGCGACCTGGAGACCCAGGGTTTCAACGTGCTGGGCTTCGTGGACTTCCAGAAGCAGGACCGCATCAGCGGTTCGCAACGCTCATTCAACACCCGCTACCCCGGCGGCATCTCGGGCTCGCCATCGCCGGGCAACTACTACCAGGACCCCGATGTCTGGTACAACCCCGCCGCGCCGGATTGCAAGAACGGCACCTTCATCATCCCGGCGGGTGACGGCACGTCCTGCTACATGACGACGTCCAACTTCGTGGACTACATCCCGAAGAGCGAGCGCGCCTCCGGCATGATCAAGGGCGACCTGAAGCTGGGCAACGACCACACGCTGGGCGCCGAATACTTCATCACGCGCAGCAACGTGAAGACGCTGATCGCCCCGGTGCCGTTCGGCTTCCTGGTGGTGAACCCGCTGCGCCCGGACGGCACGCCCAACCCCTACTTCCCGACCAATTCGGCGCTGGACCCGGCGTTCAACGGCCTGAAGGCCGACCACTCCGACGGCCTGGTCGGTCAGACGATGACCGACGGCGGCGCCACGATCCAGCCGGGCTACGTCATCGCCCGCTGGCGCGACATGCCCAACGGCCAGCGCGGCGACAGCAACACCAACACCCAGCAACGCTTCGTGCTGTCGCTGGAAGGCACGCTGTCCGGATGGGACTACGCCGTGGGCCTGAGCCACAACCAGAACAAGGTCGACGAGAACCTGACCAGCGGCTACGCCAACGGCCCGATGATCTACGAGGGCGTGCTGACCGGCGTCATCAACCCCTTCGGTACCCAGAGTGCCGCCGGCCAGGCGCTGCTGGACAAGGCCGGCGCCTCCGGCCTGATCATGTTCGCCAAGGGCACGACGACCAACCTCGACGCCCGCGCCAGCCGTGAGCTGAGCGACTGGTTCGGTGCCGGTCGGCCGGCGGCCATCGCCATCGGCGCGGAATTCCGCAAGGAAAAGTTCGTCCAGCAGGCCAACCCCGACTACGCCGCCATCGTCATCGACTCGACCGGCATCGACCCCGCCACCTACAGTGCTGGTTCGCGCAAGGTGTCGGCCGCCTACAGCGAGCTGAACGTACCGCTGCTGAAGTCCCTGGACATCACCGCAGCCGTGCGCTATGACCGGTACAACGACTTCGGCAACACCACCAATCCGAAGATCGGCTTCCGCTTCCAGCCCAGCAAGCAGGTGCTGCTGCGCGGCTCCTACTCGACGGGCTTCCGCGCGCCGTCGCTGTACGAGCTGAACGCCGCCCAGACCTACACCAACTCCGGCACCGTCAACGACCCGCTGCTGTGCGCGACCGGCACAGAAGGCCCCTCGGTGTGCAAGGTCCAGGTCATGGTGCTGAACGGCGGCAACCTGAAGCTGGAACCCGAAAAGAGCAAGAACGCCACGCTGGGCCTGATGATCCAGCCCATACCCGACCTGAGCTTCGGCCTGGACTTCTGGTGGCTGCGCCTGAAGAACCAGATCGGCGTCGTCGGCGATGACTCGCTGTTCAACAAGGCCAACTACGCCCTGTTCAGCCAGTACTTCCATCGCAACGGCGACAACCAACTGTCCACCAACGGCAACCAGTGCCCGGGCGCCAACTGCGGCTACGTGGACGTGCGCCAGCAGAACCTCGGCGGCACCAACACCAACGGCGTGGACATCACTGCCAACTACCGCCTGCCGTCGTCGATCGGCACCTTCACCTTCGGACTGAACAGCACCTACGTCACCAAGTACGAGTACCAGGACTTCCGCAACGGCCCGTGGAACCAGAGCGTCGGCATCTACTCCGGCACCGGCCCGGTGTTCCGCTGGCAGACCACGCTGACGAGCACCTGGTCCAAGGATGCGTTCGCCGCAGGGGCGACTGTGTACTTCAAGTCCGGCTACTTCGACGTGCTGACGCAGGACTACGGCCCGAACAACGTCAGCCACTACGCGACGCTGGACGTGTACGGTTCGTGGAAGCCGATGAAGGGCGCCACGCTGACGCTGGGCGTGCGCAACCTGACCGACCGTGACCCGCCGCTGAGCTACCAGACGCAGGTTTTCCAGTCCGGCTACGACCCGCGTTACACGAGCCCCATCGGCCGTGCCTACTACGTGCGCGCCTCGTACGACTTCTGAGCCTCGCGCTCAGGCAAACGAAAGGGCCCCACGGGGCCCTTTTTCATGGCGCCACACCGCGACCACAGGCCCGGCGCAGCCGCGTCGAAATCTCAGCTCAGCGGCAGCTTGGCCAGCATCGCGGCTTCGGCCTCGGAGCCCCAGAACAGCGGATAAAGGCAACGCTCGGTCGCCATCAGCTCCGGCTTGCCGCCCAGCAACGCAATCTGCTCGCGCGCCGTCGCGAAGTCGAAGCTCATCAGCACGGCCGGCGCGTTCACGCGCGGGTTGTGGCGGGCCGTCGTGTAGGGCAGCAGGCCCAGCCAGCGGCGATAGAAGGCGACATGGCGCGGGTTTACCTCGATGACGAGGCGCTGGACACGCGCGCGGCGGTGGGCGTGCAGATAACCCAGGTGGAAGATCTGGGCCAGCACGCGCTTGGGCTCGTGGGAATGCTTGTCGACAGCCAGCGCGCCGAACTCGCACAGCGTGACGCCCGCGGCACGCCACTCGGCCATCTCTTCCTTGAACAACGTGTCGGCGTTCAGGCCGCCCGCGCCGTCGAAACGCACGGCCAGCGTGCCGATGATCTTGTCGCCGTCGTTGGCGGTGCAAACGATATCGCCAGCCTCGTTGCGGCTGCTGAAGCGCTCGCGCGAAACCGCCAGGCCACGATCACCATAGCGGCGCTGCATGAGCTCCAGTGCGTCGCCCTCCAGCGAACCGAAGTCGCTGTTCAACTCGAGCGGCGGGCCGCCGTAAGGGTTGGTCGGCGTGCGCCGGCTTTCCTTGTTGAAGATAGGGATCATTGACTTAAATCCTTTGGCACCCAACGCACCGAGCGGCGGAGTCTAGGGACGTAAAGGTGACTTTTCCCTTGCACTCACAGATAGATACATGTGAATTCCCTAGAAAAAGGGTTTTCCATGCCCCTGGCGAGCCCCCATCGTCGTCATCCGGGACGCGCGGCAGGCAAAGAAAAGGCCATGCAAAGCACGGCCTTTCTCAGCACTACGGCAGCGCCCGATCAGGCGGCGTAGCGGCCGGCCAGGCGGTTCATGTTGCCCATCGAGAGGCGGTGCATCTCGATCAGCGCGATGAGGCCGTTGCGGTGCAGTTCCAGCACCTTGTCATCGGGCAGTTCGGCGTACTTCTTCTCGTCCAGCGCCAGGAAGCCCTCGACGTCCAGCTTCTCGCCGTTGGGCAGGGTGGCTTCGAAACGCATGTCCTGCAGCAGTTCCAGGTCAGACAGCAGCGCGCAGATCAGGCGGGTGCGCTCGGCTTCCTGCTCGAAGTTCTCGAGGAACGTGCGGGCGCTCAGCAGGAACTCGGTCGGCTGGCCGTCCTTGAACAGGGCTTCGCCTGTCGTCTCGTTGAAGGCGCTCCACTTGCTATCGAAGCAGACAGCCAGGTTGTTGGCGTTGCCATCCAGGCGAGCCATCGCGAACGGGAAGCGGCGCACATAGGCGGGCACGTAGTTGGCCGTCCACTTGTCGCCATCGACGAACAGGTTGGAGCCCGGCTTCAGGCCCAGCACGGCCAGCGGCGCGACGGGCTGCTTGCCGTTGGCATCCGGCTCGCCAGCGCGCACGAACACGACGGGGAATTCCTTGCAGGCGTCGGCAAATTCGACGGCGGCCAGGAACACCGAGTTCTGGTCGGCCACGCGGCTCACGACGGGCTGGGCAGTGTCCAGCTTCAGGTTCTTGTGGACTTCACGGTCCAGCGGCTGCAGGTCGCCGTACATCGGGGGGTTGCTCATGTTTCTCTCTCTCCAGGTTCGGCCAGACGACTGACCAGCACTTTGTCTACACGCTTGCCGTCGAGGTCCACGACCTCGAATCTCCACGCGTCCCACTCCACCACATCGGTCGTGCGCGGCAACCGCCCCAGCAGCAGCATGATCATGCCGGCCAGCGTGTTGTAGCGCCCACGGTCCTCCTCGGGCAGTTCCTTCAGCTCCAGGCGGTCCTTCAGCTCGGGCACGGGGATCAGGCCGTCGATCAGCCAGCTCCCGTCCTCGCGCTGCACCGCCCAGGCATCGCCGTCGCTCGGGGCGTTGAACTCCCCGGCAATGGCTTCCAGCACGTCGCGCACGGCAATCACGCCCTGCACCTCGCCGTACTCATCGACGACGAAGACCAGCGGCGCGTCCGAGACGCGGAAATGTTCCAGCAACTCCATGCCCGACAGAGTCTCGGGCACGAACAGCGGCGCCTCCAGGCCCGCCGTCAGGTCCAGCGGCTGGCCCTCCAGCATGCCGGCCAGCAACGCCGGCGCATTGGCCACGCCCAGCACCTCGTTGAGGCTGCCGCGGCATACGGGGTAGCGGCTGAAGCCGTGCTCGCGCAGCACGGCCAGCACCTCGGCCGGCGTCGCCTCGACATCCAGCCACGCAATCTCGGCGCGCGGAATCATCATCGAACCGATCTGGCGCTCGTCCAAGCGGAACACGTTACGCACCATCTGGTGCTCGTGCTCCTCGATGACACCGGCGTCCAGGCCCTCCTCCAGGCTGGCGGCGATTTCCTCTTCCGTCACGCCACGCGAGCCCTTGTTGCGCAGGCCCAGCAGGCCCAGCGTCGCCTCGGTCGAGAAGCTCAGCGTGCGCACCAGCGGGCGCGCCGCGATGGAGATGAAGTTCATCCACGGTGCGACCAGGCGGGCCACCGTCTCCGGATAGATCTGGCCGATGCGCTTGGGCACCAACTCGCCGAACACGATGGTCAGCAGCGTGATGATGACCACCACCAGCGCCGTTGCGGCAATCTGCGTGGCGTGCGGGTTCAGCGTGAAGGTCTCGCTGAGCCAGGTCGACAGCGGACCCGAGAACGCCGCATCGCCGACGATGCCGTTCAGCACGCCGATGCCCGTGATGCCGATCTGCACCGTGGACAGGAACTTGGTCGGGTTCTCGTGCAGGTCCATCGCCGCCTGCGCGCCGCCCTCCCCGCTTTCCACCATCACCTGCAGCCGCGCCTTGCGGCTGGCGGTCAGGGCCATCTCCGACATTGCGAACAGGCCGTTGAGAAGGATCAGAAAGAGAACGAGTGCGGTATCCATCGAAGGCGCCAAAACCAGGGAAAACCCGGAATGGCGCGGGTCAAAAACGAAGCCCGGGAGACTAGCAGATGGCCATGACGGCGCCCATCGCATATTCCCTCGTCGCTCGAAACGCTCAACGCGGTGCAGGAGGTCCTGCTGCCGGCCGACAACTGAACCACGGCGGCCCGCTTAGCATCCGCGCCAATGAACTACCTGATCGGCGACCTCCAGGGCTGCTGCGACGCCTTCGAGCGCCTGCTGGCCCGCATCGATTTCTCCCCCTCGCGCGACCGTCTCTGGCTGCTGGGAGACCTCGTCAACCGGGGGCCGCAATCGCTGCTGACGCTGCGCCGCCTGCGCGCCTTCGATGGCGCTGCGACCTGCCTGCTCGGCAACCATGACCTGCACCTGCTGGCCGTCGCCCACGGCGTACGGCCCCAAAGCCGCCACGACACGCTGACACCCATCCTCGAGTCCGACGACCGCGCCGCGCTGCTCGACTGGCTGCGTCAGCAGCGCCTGGCCGTCTTCGAGGCCGGCTGGCTGATGGTGCACGCCGGCGTCGTGCCGCAGTGGAGCCGCGACGACACGCTGGCGCTGGCCGGCGAGGTCGAAGCCGTGCTGCGCAGCCCCGCGATGCCCGACTTCCTGCACGCCATGTACGGTAACGAACCCGTGCGCTGGAGCGACGCCCTGACCGGCAACGACCGCCTGCGCTTCACCGTCAACGCGCTGACAAGGCTGCGCTTCTGCACTGCCGGCGGCGAACTGGACTTCAAGACCAAGGACGGCGCCGGTGCCGCACCGACCGGCTTCATGCCGTGGTTCGACGTGCCTGGCCGCCGCACGGCCGACACGCCCATTGCCTTCGGCCACTGGTCCACGCTCGGGCTGCTGGACCGCCCCGCCCTGCTCGGGCTGGACACAGGCTGCATCTGGGGCGGGCAGCTGACGGCAGCGCGCATCGACGGCAGCGCACGCGAGATCATCCAGATCGCGTGCGAACAAGCCCGCAAGCCGGGCACATGAGCCGGCCACCCGTAGAATGCGCGGCTCCACGGAAGCGTGGGAGAGTGGTTTAATCCAACGGTCTTGAAAACCGTCGAAGGTGTGAGCCTTCCGTGAGTTCGAATCTCACCGCTTCCGCCAAGCTCAAGCAAGTCATTGATTCGCCGATAAGTTCTTGTATTTCAAGAGCTTAGAGGACGGTAGGTGTGCCAAACAGGTCTGCCACAACGAGTCAACGCGAAGTGCCTGAGAACTTCTATCGGCCCGACCACGGTCGGTCGCTGAACTGGTACGTGCGGCTTGTGCCGCCAACCGCCCTCAAGGGGCACCCCGGCGTCAGGGAATTCCGCAAGTCCACAGGCACGGCCGACCTTCGCCGGGCGAAGACCATCGGGGCACTGCTCATCGCGGAGAAGCGTTCGGAATGGGACAGGCTGCTTGCTGCCGCGAAGCCCGCGTGTGCGAGCCCACAACCGCTGACGCCTGAACTCATCGAGCACATCTGTGCCCGCAGGCTGTACCAGTGGATGCACATCGACGACCTCGGACGCTACGAGGGTGCCGGCCACGATGATAAGTCGCACGCCGCGCTGACGCAGCTCTGCCAGGCCACGGACAAGTCGATGCGGTCAGTACTCGCTCGTGGCAAATCGGCGCCTGAATGGGAGGCCACGCTCCAGGTGCTAGATGATTGGTGTGAGCAGATCAAGCTCATGGTGATACGCACGGACCCCCGGTACCCTCAGCTTGTCCGCCAATTCGCCGAGGTCGAACTTGAAGCGACACGACGCGTACTGAACCGCAACCAGGGCGAGGGTGCACCATCGCCAGAAGAGCCTCGACCGGTCGGCGCATGCCTGAGCGCGCTCAGCGAACCGTACCGCGACTTCAAGCGCCAGCGCTCGGGCGGCAAGCACACCGGCACGTCGGTGCATGTGTGGCTGAAGCTGATTGACCACCTGGGCGATGTGCCGCTCGGCGCGGTCAAGGCATCCGACCTGTTCGAGTTCCTGGAGGCGCGGATGCGAGCGCCGGTGAAGCCGTGGTCGATGAAGCATGCGCACGGCTTCGTCAAGCGGACGCTGCGGGAGGTCTTCGCGCTCGCGCGCACCCGAGGCCTGCTCGAAGGCGCCAACCCAGTCGATGACCTCGACGTGCTGCCATCGTTGACCTCGAAGGAAGAGAAGGCCCGGCGCAAGCCGCGGCATCCGTTCACCGACAGTCAGCTCTCCACGCTGTTCGCCTCTGATTGGTATCGGCCGGACTCGACCCGGTGGCGCGGCAAGATGGCGACCGACCTCGGCGCCCGCTATTGGGTGCCGCTCGTGTGCATGTTTCATGGCAACCGCGTGCGCGAGGTGCTTCAGCTCGTCGCATCAGACGTCGCAGTGCAGCAGGGCGTGTCCGTCGTCCAGTTCCGCGAGGAGATGGACGGCGAACAGGCAGCGATGCTTGCGGCGGGTGTGGTGCGCAGCCTGAAGAACGACCCGAGCAGGCGAGTGGTGCCCCTGCATCCCACGCTCCTGGCCTTGGGCTTCGGCGAGTACGTCGAACAGCGTCGCAGCCAGGCGGGTGCGAACGCCCTACTCTTCCCATCCAGCATCCCCAAGCCAGGCGGCAAGGCTCCGATGTTGGGCCGGGCATATGAGCAGGCGTTCCTGCGCCACGCACGCGACGGCCTGGCCTTCGGGCGTGGCTTCGGCAACCACAGCTTCCGCCACCAGCTCGAAGACCGCATACGCGACGCGCAGCGTCCGGGGCACCAGTGGCCGGCTGGTATGGCGCAGGCCTACACCGGGCGCATGCGCGTGCGTAGCCAGGATGCGGGGCGCATCGAGGTCGAGGGCAGCGAGGCGGCCTATGGACGGGGCCACAGCCCCGCAGCTCTGCGCGACTATCTCAAGACCTTGGCGTTCGACGCGGTCACGTTGCCTCCGCCATATGCGTCCTGGCTGCGCGGAGAGTGAGAAGGCGCGCCGATCGGCGCGCCAGACTCCATCCGATGCGACACTTGGCGAACACAAGTTGCCAGAGGAGGCAGACATGACGGACGACGTGGTCGAGGTGATAGCCGATTGGCCTCAGCCCGCCTCATCCGGGGAGCCCATCGTCATTGCGGGTCGCGGCCCGCTACGCATCTGCTACACCACGGCTGACGAGAGGGTCGCCACCATCGTCTTCGATGTCTGCCACCAGGTCATCTACGGAAATCCGAACGACGAGGCGCTGACCGGGCATCCTCTCTATACGCACGGCTTGAAGTTCTACTCCGTGCACAAGGTGCGCCACTCGACGCGACTCGCGTCACTGGAGCGTGCGAACTCGGCCCATCCTCGTCACGACGCAGCGCGGTACCTTAGGGACAAGGAGCACTTCGTCTTCACCTTCCAGGACGGTACCCTTGAGTGCTTGGTCACGACAGGCACTCGCTTTCCAGCGAAGGTGCTGACGTTCGACACGACCGACGAGGCAATGGCTGCCATGAAGGACGCTTCGTGACCTTGGCAATTGACTACCGACTCACTGGCTCGGGCTGGGCCGTCTGCATCGTCCGCACAGGTGGCAAGGACTACGAGATATCAGCCTCGTATCTGTCCGATGCACTGGGCAACCTCGTGCTTGCCGCCGCCGCCGTCCTGGCGGGCGCGCACAGCATCTCGGTCGGCTTCGACGAAGAGCCGGGCGAGTACCGTTGGGCCGTCGTCCGAACGGACAACGGCACCGTGAGGCTTACCGTCTTATCCTTCCAGGAACTCTGGGGCAATCGCCCAGATGCCGAAGGCACACCCCTGTGCTCCTGGACGGGCCATCCTGTCGACCTGGGACGCGCTGTCAGGGACGCTGCCGAAGCGGTTCTCAATGCACACGGCCTCGCGGGCTACAAGGAACGCTGGGCAGAGCACGACTTCCCGTCACTGCAGTTGGAACTGCTTAAGCGCTACATCACCGAGTGGGAACGCAACCGGCAGGCCCCAGGCTAGAAGCGGCGGACGGATAAAACTCAGGCCATATACGGAAATGGCGTCGCCTTGACGTCTTCTTGCCAGAGCCGTTATGCACCCCCTTCCGTCCCTCGACAGCCCCTCCTCCACCCCGACGAGCGAGGCGTCCGCAAACGCCGCCCCCGTTGATGACTTCTTCCCCTCTGGCCGCTTTGCCAGGGTTCCCGCCGAAGCGTTGGGCCCTCTCGCCTTCGATGGGGAGTACAGCATGGAGCACTCCGAGTTCCGCCTGTTCGTGGCGCTGTGCCGCTTTCGCGGACGTGCCCAGCTGGTCAACCCCAGCCAGGAAACGCTGGCCAAGATGACGGGCATGGCGCGCAACAACGTCTCCCGCGCCGCCAATCGCCTGCAGGACAAGGGCTGGGTGCGGCTCCACCACCGGGACGACAACCCGCGCAAGGCCATCGAGAACTATGAGCTGCTCATCCCCACCCCGGGTGTGACCGTCGTCGTCCCTCCCAAGCCGACGAAGGCGCGCGCCAAGCCCGTCGAGGCAGCAGCGCCGGCCCATCTCCTCGCTCGCCCCGAGCCGCTGTTTCCGTCCGAGCCGCTCCCCGACCACCTGCACCTGCCGGACAGCGACGACTTCGATGCGATGGACGACGACGCGCTGTACCGCGGCGAAGTGGACATCGACAGCGAGCCCATGTCTGCCACGGAGCTCTACGAGGCGCTGACCCAGTTGGAGCTTCAGGAGGCGTGAGCCTCCCTTGGTTGCCCGGTCAGGAGTCCTATCCCTGGTCGGGCGACAGCGAGGATGCCGGCCGCCGCATCCTTGTCGCATCGGGCGTCTCGCTATGAGACGCCCTCTCTTTTCTCTTGGTCTGGTTTCTTCCAGACTCTCCTTCAAGGAAAGTACTCTCTTTGTGTATCGCCTTGAGCCGTGTCGTGTGGCTCGTGCTGCGTATCCGTCCGGCCAACTCACCTTGAACGGCCCGTGGCCGGCAGCCAGGATGGTGCCCACCAAACAAGTTAGGTGGACACCATGTCAGACGCCAAGCCGGCCCTCCGCCGGCGTCACGATGCAGAG
>NZ_JBIGIC010000021.1:0-78025 GCF_043555985.1 Pelomonas candidula
GCCGAAATGGGCGGTCACGATGCCGAAACGGCCGGTCACGATGAGCCGAAATCAGCGGTCGGTCACGATGACCGAAATGACCGGTCACGATGCCGAAATCGGCGGTCACGTTGGGCCGAAATACGCAGCCAAGCCTCCGACCGGCGCAACGCGGAAGACCTGGGTGGCCCACTGGAACGGGCTTGAACTGGCGTTGGAGAAGCATCTTCCCATCGTCGGCGTGCTGAAGGACGTTCACTCAAGCCGGTGCGCGCTGTCTTGCATCTTCGACTGCGGGAACCCGCGCATGCAGCGTGACGGGAGCGCCATGTGGGTACAGCTCAAGCCGCGCGGCACTGTCGGTTGCGACGTGCGCCCCATCGACATTCGACAAGTTCTTGCAGGCGGAGTGGAACCTGAGCCTCTGGCGCAGGTGATGCAGGACTTTGAAGCCTCGGTGCTCGCCGCGATGCAGAGCACCTCGGAACAGCGTAGGGCGCGCCTTGCCGATGCACCGAGGCTGCCCCGTCGTATTGAGACAACAACGACCGTTTTCGACCGGAACCCGGATGTTGTTGTCGAGGTGCTCCTCCGAGCCGCCGGGACCTGTGAAGGATGTGCGAAGGCGGCGCCGTTTCTCCGTCGGTCCAATGGCTCGCCTTACTTGGAAGTGCATCACCGTACGCCGCTCGCGCTCGGCGGCGAGGACACGGTCGACAACGCCATCGCTCTGTGCCCGAATTGCCATCGGGCTGCGCACTTCGGGTGAGGACATGGGAGATTTGCGCGGGAAAGTTCCCAAAATCTCCCCATACAAGGACAACGGGCTACGTGCTTTCACGCGTACCCCGTTGTTTTGCCCGAGTTGCCATCGTTCTGCGCACTTCGGGTGAGGATGTGGGGATTTGCGCGGGAGAGTTCCCAAAATCTCCCCACGCAAGTCGCGCACAAGGAAAAACGGGTTAGCCCCTTGCGGTGCTAACCCGTTGATTTCTCTTCTTATTTTTGGTGCGGCTGGCAGGATTCGAACCCACGACCCCTTGGTTCGTAGCCAAGTACTCTATCCAACTGAGCTACAGCCGCTGAATTTCTACGGTATGGAAAACGGGTTAGCCCTGTGCGGCGCTAACCCGTTGATTCTCTTCTTGTTATTGGTGCGGCTGGCAGGATTCGAACCCACGACCCCTTGGTTCGTAGCCAAGTACTCTATCCAACTGAGCTACAGCCGCTGAAGCCTCACAGTATAACCAGATTTTTTGGCCATCAGCAAGAGATGGCGGTTTTTTGAAAACAACTAGTTCAGGCCGCCGGCCGTGGCGGCCTGCCTCAGGGCAGCCGGGCCGCGGCCTCGAAGCAGCGGGCGCGACGGGCGTCGTCGCCTTCCTGCTCGGCCAGCGCGGCGAGCGCCAGCCAGCTGCGGCGACGTGCAGCGCTGGGCATGGACACATCCTCGGCAACGGCATCCAGCATCAACCTCGCCTTGCCCCACAGCTGGCGCTCGGCCAGCGCATGGCCCAATGCGTAGGCCAGCGCGCGTTCACGCGGGAAGCGCGACTGCGCGGACTCCAGCCGCTGCAACCAGTCCGGGCCGCAACCGGCCAGCACCGGCACCAGCGCCAGCGCGATTTCCGTGCGGTCATCGCTCTGCAGATCGCCCAGGTCGTCGAAGAACGGGCGCAACCAGCCACGACCGTCGTCGGGTGCGCCGAGCTGGCCGGCGCACTGCGCGGCGCGGGCGGCAACCAGCGGGTCACGGCGGTCGCTCGGGTCCAGCTGTTGCCAGGCCGTGCGCAGCTGGTCGACGTCGCGCGCGCCGTCCAGCGCCTCGAAGGCCAGCGAGCGCAGCAGGCCTTGCGCGGCGACCTTGGAAAAAGCCTGGTGCTTGGCGAGCAGGCGGGCGGTGCGCAGCGCATCCAGCGGCTGGCGAGCCAGGCGCGAGGCCTGCAGGCGCAGGCGCAGGGCCTGCGTGCGGCGGGCAACACCGGGCGGCAACTCGCCCAGCACGGCCAGCGCGCGCGGCGCATCGCGGTCGTCCAGCGCCCACTCAGCGGCCAGCAGGCGGGCGCCATCCTCGTGCGCGCGGGCACCGCCAGCGCGGCGGGTCAGTTCGAGAGCGCGGTTCAGCTGCTCGTCGCGATGGCGACGGTCCTGCAGGCGGTGCGCGCTGGCGGCGGCCAGCAGGTGGGCCAAGGCCATGAACGAGTGGTCGGCCGCCAGCTCGGGCGTGGCGGACTGGATGTTCAGCGCCTTCTGCGCGGCCTTCTGGGCACGGCTGAAGCGGGCACCGAAGAGCTCGACCAGCGCCTCGCGCAAGGCGAGCTGGGCACTGCGTTCGCGCTGGGCCAGCCGCCATTCACGGGCGCGCTTGGGCAGCGTCGTCAACGCCTCGACGGCCTGGATGGCCGTGACGAGGGCGAAGCAGCCCGCGACCAGCAGAACCAGGAACAGGTTGAGCGAGACGTCGACCCGCCAGCCATTCCAGTAGAAGCTGGCGAGGCCGTCGTTGGAACCCAGCGTCAGCGCCGCGACGACGGCCGCGACGAAGAGCAGGACCAGCCAGATGACGAGGCGCATGGTCGGCCTCCCCTCAGCGGCCGGCCGCGGCGGCGGTCAGCGCGGCCAGCGTGTCGTCGGGCCGCGGCACGGTGACCTGGCGGGACTGGCCGGCCACCTGGCGCAGCAGCTCGGCCACGCTGCTCACTTTGCGCGAGCGCGTGTCGAAGTAGCGGCTGAGCATTTCCTGGCTGTCGCGCAGGTCGCTCTGCGCCGTGTCGAACTGGCGACTCAGCAGCGCCAGGCGGGCGTTGAGCAGTCGCAGCTTGAGGTTCTCGCGCAGGAAAAAGCTCTGATCCGGAGAGACCAGCGCCGCCTCGGGATGGGCGATGCGGGTCACGCGCAGCAGCGTCTTGGCCTCGCCCCAGGCGATGCCCGTCCAGCTGGACAGCTGCTGGGAGGCCTGCCACCACCATAGCGACAGCTTGCCTTCCGCCGCCGCGGCGGCCTGTTCGCGCTGCAGTTGCAGCACACGTTCGCGTTCCTTGGCGGCGGCGTCGGCACGGCGTTCCTCGCGCGGGCTCATGGCGGCCTCGCCACCGGAGACCAGCGGGAGCTCGTCGGCCATGCGGACGACCTCGTCCAGCTTGATGGTCAGCGTGGACACATCGACGACGGCCACGGCCTTGACGCGATCCAGGTCGCGCGCGACGGCGCGGCGCACGCCTTCCAGGCGCGGCTGCTTGTAGCGTGCCAGGCGCTCGTCGGCCTGCTTCAGCGTGGCCACCAGCGGCTCGGCGCTGCCGGTGATCTGCGTCTGCTGCAAGGCCACTCGGATGGCGGACTCGATGTCGCCGACGACGTTCTCGTCGCGCGAACGGGACATGGACTGGATCAACTCCTCCAGCTGGCCGCGCTGCAGTGCGACCTCGGCCAGGCGGGCGTCCAGCAGCGACACCTTGGCAGCCGTGTCACGCACCAGCTCGGCGGACTGCTTGGCGGCCAGGTGGGCCTCGGTAGCCTGGGCCTGGCTGGCCTCCTGGCGGCGCACCAGCTCCTGCTCCAGCGACTGCTGGCGCGACAGGCTCTGCCACGCCAGCGCAACGCACAGCAGCACGGCGGCGCCCATCAGCGCCAACAGCCAGGGCAGCCAGGCCGGCAACGGAAGGGTGGGCGGAGGCGGCGGGGCCGCGGGCTCGGCCGCGGGAACAGCGGAAATCGGCTCGATCACAGTGCGCCAGATTCTGTCAGAGGGCTTTCAGGGCCTGCGTCACCGCTTCGGGGGCCGGTCGCGCCAAAACCACAGGCGCGAAACCGGCGGCGCGAGCAGCGTCCGCAATGCGAGGGTGGGTGGCGATGGCGCGCTGGCCGGCCAGGGGCTGGCCCAGCAGGTGGCCGACGGCCTCGGCGCTGCTGAACAGCCAGACATGCGCCTGCGGGCGGGCCAGCACGGTGGCGAGCAGCGCCTGCTCGGCAGCATCGAAACTCGGCGCGGCGCGGTGGTAGACGGTGACGGCCTCCACGCTGGCACCGGCCTCCTGCAGGCGCTCGGCCAGCCACTCGCGACCGCCGTCGCCACGCAACAGCAGCACACGGGCGCCAGCCCAGTCGCGGCGCGGCGACAGCTGCGCCCAGAGGTGCTCGGAGTCCAGGCTGGCCGCATCGGCGGCCGGCTGGACGATGTTGGCGACCGGCACACCGTGCTCGGCCAGCGCCTGCGCGCTGCCGGGGCCCACGCAGGCGGCCAGCGTCTGCTCGGGCCAGGCGGCGCCATTGGCACGGGCGAAGAAATGCTCGACGGCGTTGGGGCTGACGAAGACGGCCAGGTCCACGGCCGCCAGCGCGGCCCAGGCGGCCTGCACCGGTCCGGCGTCGCGAGCGGGCAGGATCTCGATCAACGGCAGCGCCTGCGCCGTGACGCCGAGCGCGGCCAGCTTCGCCAGCCAGGGCCCGCACTGCGGTCGAGGCCGAGTGACGATCAACGTCGGGCTCGTCATCCGGGCAGGTAGGAGCCAGCGCCCAGTTCACGCAGGCGTTCGGCGGCCTGCCGGCCCAGCACACGCGCCGCGGCGACATCGCCGACATCGGCCGCGACGCTGGAACGCAGCAGAGGCGACGTGTGCGCCTCGGCATGGCCCAGCGCGGCATCCAGGCACAGCGTGCCGCCCTGCCAGCGCGCGTGCGCGGCCAGCGGCAGGCTGCAGCTGCCGCCCAGCGCGCGGGACACGGCGCGCTCGGCTTCGCAGGCGAGCTGGGTCGGCGTGTGCGCCAGCTTGGCCAACGCGTCGGCCAGTGCCGGGTCGTCGGCACGGATCTCCAGGCCCAACGCGCCCTGCCCGGCGCAAGGCAGCATCTGGTCGACCTCGAACAACGCCCGCACGCGGTGGGCCAGGCCCAGGCGCTTGAGGCCGGCTGCCGCCAGCACGATGGCGTGGTAGCCACCTTCGTCCAGCTTGCGCAGCCGCGTGTCAAGGTTGCCGCGCAGCGGCTCGACGCGCAGGTCCGGCCGCAGGCTCAGCAGCTGCGTCACGCGGCGCAGGCTGGAGCTGCCGACGACGGCGCCCTGCGGCAGCTCGGCCAGCGAGGCGAAATCGTTGGACACGAAGGCGTCGCGCGGGTCCTCGCGCTCCAGCACGGCGGCGAGCGTGAAGCCGTCGGGCAGCTCCATCGGCACGTCCTTCAACGAGTGCACGGCCAACTGGGCACGGCCTTCGGCGAGCGCGGTTTCCAGCTCCTTCACGAACAGGCCCTTGCCGCCGACCTTGGACAGCGTGCGGTCGAGGATCTGGTCGCCACGGGTCGTCATGCCCAGCAGCGTGGCCGTCAGGCCCAGTTCGTTGGCGAGGCGGGCCTGCACATGCTCGGCCTGCCACAGCGCCAGGCGGCTCTCGCGCGTGGCGATGGTGATGGGGGTGGTCATGCGAAGGATTATCGAGGCGGGCCGCGGTAGGCCTGCGGCGGCTTGCCGACCAGGCGGCTGAAGTCGCGCGTGAGATGAGCCTGGTCGTAGTAGCCCAGGCGCTGCGCCAGCTCGGCCAGGTCCAGCGCGGCACCATGCGCGAGCTGGTCGGCGGCCTCGTGCAGGCGGTAGCGGCGGATGACCCACTTGGGGCTGACGCCCACGTAGTCGCTGAACCAGGCCTGCAGCGCACGCATCCCGAGGCCGGCACGCTCGGCCAGCTCATCGACGCGGGTCAGCGTGGGGTCGGCCTGGGCCTGGGCCAGCAACGCGTTGAGCCGGTCCACCTTGGGATCGGGCGGGCCCAGCAGCGGGCGAAGCCAGGCCTCGGCGGCGGCAATCATGCGCAGGTCGTCAGGCTGGCTCAGCACGGCCTGCTCGGACTCCACATCGTCCACCGGCAGCACGGCGGACAGCGGCAGGTGGACGTCGGTGACGGTGTGCAGCGGCCGGCCGAGCAGGCCGCGGAATGCGCCGGGCCGAAAGCGCAGGCCCAGGCAGCGGTTGGCGCCGCTCAGCCGATGCTCGTAGGCACCGCTGACGACGCCGAACACGGCGGTCAGCTCGCGGTCGAAGACGATGTTGACCACCGGGTAGGGCAAGGTGCGCTGCACGAAGTCAGGCTGGCCGCGCAGGTCCCATTCGACGACCCAGTGGTAGTCGAGGAACGGCACGAGGTCGGGCGCGGGCTCGTAGCGCTCCAGCCGCAGCATGCGGCGCGCCGTCGCGGGGTCGACGACGCCCTTGGCCGGGCTGGTGACGGCCTGTCGCGGGGCGGGGTCGGACATGCGTGTTTTTCCAAGACGTCGACAGGGGTCGCAGCCTACAACAGCGCCCTCATCCATTGCGGGGAACGCCCATGACCACGAACCGTTTCGTCACCCTCTTCCACGCGCCCAACAGCCGCTCAGCCGGCGTGCGCGTGCTCATCGAGGAACTGCAGGCCGATCATGAGCTGCAGGTGCTGGACCTGCGCGCCGGGCAGCAGCGCGAGGCGTCCTATCTCGCCGTCAACCCGATGGGCAAGGTGCCGGCGCTGCTGCACAACGGCGTGCTGGTCACCGAGCAGGCCGCTGTCTACCTCCACCTGGCCGAGCTCTACCCCGAGCGCGGCCTGGTGCCACCGGTGGGCGATCCGCTGCGCGGCGCCTTGCTGCGCTGGCTGGTGTTCTACGGCTCCTGCTTCGAGCCGGCGATGACGGACCGGGCGCTCAAGCGCGCGGACTGCGAACCGTCATGGTCGCCCTACGGCGACTTCGACCGCGTCGTGGGCCTCGTGCAACGGCAGCTGGAGGCCGGCGGCCCGTGGCTGCTGGGCGAACGGCTGACGGTGGCCGACTTCCTCTGGGGCCACGCGCTGGCGGACATGCTGGCCTTCGACATGATGCCGGCGACGCCAGCCGTGCAGGCCTACGCCGCGCGACTGCGGTCGCGCCCCGCGGCGCAGCGCGCGCTGGCGCTGGATGCCGAGCTGGCGGCTAGGCAGGCCGCTGGCTCTTGAAGAAGGCGTTGATCGTCAGCCGGCCCGGGTCGGCCAGATAGCTGGCCCGCTGAGACGCCCAGCGGATGTCGCCGGAATGGAAGATGCCGCCGTCGTAGAACACGGCGCGGTTCCACCTCGCGGGCAGCCGGCCGATGACCTCGAAGTAGCGGTTGCTCTCGGTCATGTAGCCGGGCGCGATGCCGTACTTGTCGCCGAAGGCGCTGGCGTCCAGCGTGCCGGCGTCGCGCAGGAACTGCTGCGTGTCGGCATCCGACATGCGCGAGCGGAAGAACACGGTGCCCCCCAGTTGCTCGTCCGGGAACAGGTAGTGCACGCAGGCCGCGACCATCTCGCCCCGCGCGACACCAGAGTCGTCCCGGTGGCAGATGCGCTGCAGCGGGCTCAGCGTGGCCTCCTCCTGCGTGACACGCGCGAGCCGGCCGAACATCCCCTGCGTCGGCCCCGCCCCGACGCGCGTGCGCATGTGCTGGTCGAAGTAGTGGCCCAGTGCGCCGGCGATGCTGTCGGGCAGCAGCAGTTGCGGCCCCGGGTAGGGATGGCCGGCCGGCTGCTGGAACCGGGCAGCCTCGGCGCCGGCCATCGCCACCAGGGCCTCCGGCTCCAGCGCGAAATCGTCGACGACATGGACCGACGAGCCGTCGGCCAACTGCACGGTGCTGATCGTGGCCGCCGGGTTGACGCGCAGCGCGACGGGCGGGGCTGCCGGCCTGGCCGTCGGGTCGATGCGGGGCGCGGGGCAGAACTGGTCGATGAACTGCTGGTGCTTGGGCAGCTTCATCATCGTGCGCGCCACCTCCTTGCGGATGCCGCCGAGGAAGTCGGACAGCGTGCGGTCGTCCATGTTGCGCGTGATCGGGTGATGGCTGGCAGGCTGGATGCCCTGCCCCATCATGACCTGCACCCACGAGTTCTCGGCGAACAGCTCGCCCTGGCGCAGCATGATGCGCGCCGTATCGCGGAAGTGCTGGATGCGGTGCTTGAGCAGCGGCGGCACGTCCATGTCGCGGCAGCCGCGCCAGAACGGCGTGTCGTCGCGGTTGGTGACGTGGTAGTGCAGGATGATGAAGTCGCGGATGACCTCGATCGCCTCGCGGGACTGCTGGTTGTATTCGTCGACGTCGCTCTGGCGGATGCCGTCGGTGGGGAAGAGCTCGACCAGCCGGGTCAGCCCCTTCTGGATGAGGTGGATGCTGGTGGACTCCAGCGGCTCGAGGAAGCCGCTGGACAGGCCGATGGCGACGCAGTTCTTCTTCCAGACCTGCTCGCGCTGCCCCGGCGTGAAGCGGATGACGCGCGGCTCGCGCAGCACCTCGCCCTCCACGTTGGCGAGCAGCGCGGCCTTGGCCTCGTCGTCGCTGACGTGCTTGCTGCTGTAGACGACGCCGTTGCCGACGCGGTGTTGCAGCGGGATGCGCCACTGCCAGCCCCAGGGGTGGGCGATGGAGCGGGTGTAGGGCACGGGCTCGCCGACGCGCGTGGTCTGCACGGCCAGCGCGCTGTCGCAGGGCAGCCAGTGCGACCAGCTCTCGAAGGGCACGCCCAGCGTCTCGCCCAGCAGCAGCGAGCGCATGCCGGTGCAGTCGATGAACAGGTCGCCCTCGACCAGCGCGCCGTCGGCCAGCTGCAGGCCGGTGATGTCGCCGCTGACGGCATCGGTGTGGACCTTGGCGATCTTGCCCTCGATGCGCTGCACGCCCAGCTGCTCGGAGAAGCGGCGCAGGTACTGGCCGTACAGCGTGGCGTCGAAGTGGTAGGCGTAGTTGATGCCGTTGTCGGGCAGCAGCGCGAAGCGGTTGTCCAGCCCGGCGCGCAGCTCCAGGCAGTAGTCGCCGTAATCGCTGGCCAGGCCGCGCCGGCGGCCTTCCAGCCAGAAATGGTGGAAGCCGGCCGTCCAGTGGCCCTGGCCGGTCTTGCCGAAGGAGTGGAAGTAGTGCTCGCCGACGTTGCGCCAGTTCTCGAAGCTGATGCCGAGCTTGAAGGTAGCCTGCGTGGCCTGGATGAATTCCTTCTCCTCCAGGTCCAGCATCTCGTGCATGAAATGCAGCGTCGGGATGGTCGCCTCGCCCACGCCCACGGTGCCGATTTCCTCGGACTCGACGAGCTGGATGTCGACCTGCTTGCCCATGCATTTCGACAGGCCGGCGGCGACCATCCAGCCAGCGGTGCCGCCACCGGCGATGACGACGCGTCGGACGGGTTTGCTCATGTCAGTGATCCATTCGATGTTTGTGACACATGAAAATTCGGGCCGAGCGACGGGCCGCTCCCGAGCCGGCCCATCTGGCGATGTGCTTGCCGGTCGATCCGGCAAGCATCGCCGTCCCCTCGGGGGACCGGCCAAGGTACACCTTGGACGAGGGGCGCCATGTCATCTATTGAGTCGGTTGCGCAGGGCTGCACGCAACTGGCGCGCGCTGCCGTCGTTCATCGGCGCGAGCACGCCGCGGGCCGCGGGCGGGATGTGGGCCGCCGTCTGGTCGTCGGCGTCGAAGATGTAGTGATCGAACAGCACGCGCCAGGCGTCGCGCTGGGCCGGTGGCAGGTCGCGCAGAGACAGCAGGGCCATCATCAGCGTGTTGAGCGGCGTGTCCATGAAGGCGGGCGACTGCCGCCACCAGAAGTTGACCAGCGCGTTGACGGACTCCAGCGCCTCGACACCATGCCACCACTGGCTGGGGATGAAGAGCGCGTCGCCGGGCAACAGCTCGAAGGTCTGCACGTGCTTGAGCGCCTCGGCGTAGCGCGGGAAGCGCTCGAGGTCAGGCCGCGCCTGGTCCACGAGGCTGATGGGCTGGCCGGCGGGCGTCAGGTCCAGCGGGCCGATGTAGAGGTTGGCGACCTGGTCCGGCGGGAAGAGCGTGAAGCGACGCCGGCCGGCGACGACGCAGGCGATGTTGTCCGGCAGGTCGAAATGCGCCGCCACCTGCATGCGGTTGCCCAGCCACAGGCTCACGTGCGGACGCAGGCCGGCCAGCGCGGGCAAGGCGTTCTCGTGACCCAGACCCGGGAAGGCGTTGTCGATCTCGGTGGAGCCGAGGTAGAGCGCATCCGGTGTGCCGGCCAGCAGTTCGTCCAGCAGCGCGCCGAAGGCGTGGGTCTCGTGGCGGAAGTTGAAGCCGGTGAAGTCGTCGTTGTAGAAAAAACGCCCGCCAATCTCCGGCCCGGCGCGCCACAGGCTCAGGCGGGTCTGCGGGCCGAAGCGGCGCAGGTAATCGCAGAAATCGGCATCCGAGCGCTCGGCCGCCTGCACCAGCGGCCAGTGCCGCACGAGACCGCGCAACAGCACGGGCTCGGTGGACTGCAACACCTCGGTCGGCAGGGCCTCGGCCGACAGGCCGCGATGCTCCAGCATGACGCTCAGGCGACGTTGCTGGCCAGATGGCGCTTGATCAGCTTCGTGAAGTTCGACAACGAAGCCATGGCCATGTAAATCGGCATCAGGTAGTCCGCCTGGTGCAACAGCCCGATGCTGGCAGCGTCCAGCGCAGCCAGGCGCTCCTCGTGGATGATGTAGTAGCCCACCAGTTGGCCATGCGTGCCGTCGGGCCGCTCGACGTCCAGCGTGAAGGGCTCCAGCAGGTCGTTGGTCATCAACGTCTGGATGAAATCGGTCGTGGCCTCGAGGCCTTCGTGAAGCGAGCGCAGCACGGCGTTGGCGTTCTCGGTGAAGTCGGTCGTGCCGCCCTGCGGCAGGAAGACGGCCTCGCCTTCGGCGCCGTGGCTG
This sequence comes from Pelomonas candidula, assembly GCF_043555985.1. NCBI lineage: Bacteria > Pseudomonadati > Pseudomonadota > Betaproteobacteria > Burkholderiales > Sphaerotilaceae > Roseateles > Pelomonas candidula. The sequence continues at coordinate 10,660 of NZ_JBIGIC010000021.1, forward strand.
ATGCGCCGGCTGTCCATGTCGACCATCATGCGCAGTTCGTCGTCGGCGATGCCGATGGAGAACGGCAGGCGCTGCACGGACAGGGGCACGTAGTCGGCATCCCAGCCCGCGTCGGTCAGGAACAGGTTGCTGCCTTCCTGCAGGCCGAACATCACGGCAGGCAGGAAACCGCCCTTGCCGTCCTGCTGGAAGACGATGGGGTAATGCGCCTGGAGCCTGCGGAACTCGTCTACCGTGGCGGGGGCCGACATGAAGTCGTCGCCCCACTTCGCGCCACGTTGGGTGATGACGCGCAGGTCCTTGTGCTGGATGTTGTTGAGCAGTTGCAGCATGGTGGGGTCAGGGTGTCACGCGGCCAGCGGCATGCCGTGCGCGTGGATGTGTTGGATGAGATCGCGGTGGCGTGGCAAACCGCCCAGCAGCCGCCGGGTCATTGTCGTCACGTCATTCATTCGGGAACGGGCAGCGGCCAGCCGGTCCGCGCGCAGCGGCCGTGGAGCGGGCTGGAACTGCATGCCATACAGCACGTACTGATAGCTGGCCGCGGGAAAGACTTCTTCCGCGCGGTAGAAGTCATTGCGCGACGGGGTGCGGTGCGCCCACAGCTGCAGCAGCTCGCGCAGCGAGTCGGGCTGGGTCGCGGCAGCGCGGTGATCGCGCCAGTAGTCGGCATCGTCGCGGCGGCTCAGCACATAGTGCAGTTTCAGGAACTCGATGATGCGCGACCAGCGGTAGGCAAAGGCCTCGTTGAATCGCCGCGCGACGAGATCCATGTCGGCGCGGGTGGCCGGCATCTCGTCGCGGATGAAGGCGGCCGACAACTCAACCAGCGCCAGCGCCGAGGCTTCCAGCGGCTCGATGAAGCCGGCCGACAGGCCCACGGCGACACAGTTGCGATGCCAGAAGCGCTCACGGTAGCCGGGGCTGAAGCGCAGCCGGCGCGGCGTGGCGCCCGCCAGCGACAGGCCGCTGTGGTCGAGGTAGGCGAGCAGAGCCCTTTCGGCAGCGTCGTCGCCGGTATGGCCGCTGGAATAGACCAGGCCGATGCCGCGCCGCGTGGGCAGGCCGATGTCCCAGGTCCAGCCTTCGGCATGAGCCGTGGAGACGGTGGCCGACGCCAGCGGCGCCTGCGCGCTCGCGTGCGGCACCTGCACGGCCAGCGCACTGTCGTTGAACAGCACGCCCTTCTCGGAACGCAGGCCGACGCCGTAGTGCTGGCCCAGCAGCAAACCGGCCAGGCCGGTGCAGTCGATGAAGAGGTCACCCTCGATGTCGCCGCGCTCACGCAACGCCAGCGCCGCGATGTCGCCGTTCTCGTGAGAGCGCACGGCCATGAAGTGGTCGACGATGTGGCGCACGCCGAGCTTCATCGTCGCGTGACGCTGCAGCAGCAGGCCCAGCTTGACGGCGTCGAAGTGGTAGCCGTAGTTCATGACGCCGCCGAAGTCGGGCGTCGTCGTCTGCTTGGGCGCGAGATGGGCATCGCACAGCTGCGGCTGCGCACCTACGCTGTCGGCAAAAGCCCGCGCGCGGTCCCCCTGGAGCCAGGCGCCGGTAAGGTCTTCTTCACCCCAGCCATGCGGCAGCGTGAAGGGGTGGTGGTAGCGATCATCCGCCCCGCCGTGCAACCAGCCGTCGAAGCGCGAGCCCTGCTTGAAGGCGGCGTCGCAGTCGCGGACGAGGTCAACCTCGCTGAGGCCGATGCGGTGCAGCGTCGCGCGCATCGTGGGCCAGGTACCCTCGCCCACGCCGATGGACGGCACATCGGGCGATTCGATGAGCGTGACCTGCAGCGCGTCGGGCGCTTCGCCTCCGAGTTCTGCGGCCAGCGTGGCGGCCGTCAGCCAACCGGCCGAGCCGCCGCCCAACACCACGATCCGCCGCACCGTCGTCGTCACATCGGAATTCATCACGGACAAGTATGGCCCCGCGGCAGTGCCACCGCCGCATGACCGGAAGATTCTGAAAAGGAACAGGCCGAGGCAAGCTTGCGCCCGCACCGGCCAGGAAAGCCGCCCGGCGTTCGCCCCGAAGGACGATCACCGGGCGGAAGCGCTCAACGCTCAGAAGCGATAGCGGGCACCGATCAGGTAACGGCGACCCGTCTGAAGCGCGGACAGCACTTCATCACTGGTACGGCCGTGCTGGCGGATGTAGCCATCGTTCAGGTTCAGCAGGTCAGCCTGCAGCGTCAGGTTCTTGCCGATCTTGTAGCCGATGGAGGCATCCACCTGACCGTAGGGCTCGGTGTAGATCGGGTTGTTGCCGGCGCCATCGGTAGTCGCCGCAAGGAACTGACCGCGCCAGTTGTAAGCGCCGCGGATGGACCACGTCTCGTTCTCGTAGAAGCCGACGAGGTTGGCGGAATTGCTGATGCCAACCAGGGGAGCTTGCGGAGCGCTGCTGTCACTGTTGTTGTTGAACTTCAGACCACTCTTGACGTAGGTGAAGTTGCCCGAAACACCGAAGCCGCTGTTGCCGAACATGTGCTGGAAGTTGAATTCCAGGCCCTTGATGTTGTCGCCGGCACCGTTCTTGTAGCTCGTGATGTTGAACGCCAACGGCTGCGTGCCCGGGACGGTTCCCAGGATGTCGCCCTGGATGATCCCGTTGGCGACACCGGTCTTCGTGACACCTGCCTGGGTGCCGTAATTGTTGAAGATGTAGTTCCGAATCAGGTCCGGCCGGTCGGCCGTGATACCGGAAGCCAGCGCAGCCTGGTAGTACGTGCCGCTGGCAGGCTGATTCAGGCCCGCGAACGTGGTACTGACGGTCGTCGTGGTGATGAAGTCCGAGACCTTCTTGTAGAAAGCACCGACCGCCACATACGAAGACTTGGCGTAGTAGTACTCAGCCGACAGGTCCAGGTTCTTGGACTTCAGCGGCTTCAACGCCGGATCGCCGGCCGAACCGGACCCCGGGACGTTGTAACGCGCCGAGTCGGCGTTCAGCTGCGTACCGCCCAGCATCTTGTCGAATCCGGGACGACCGATGTTGACACCGAAGCTGGCACGCACCTTCAGCTTGTCGGTCAGGTCCGCATCCCAGTCCACGCTGGGCAGCCAGTACGTGTACTTGCCAGACTTGTTACCGAAGGTGCTGGTGCCGCCGGTCAGCTTCACCTCGTTCTGGGCATACCAGTCCGTGCCCGTGTAGGCCGTGACCTGCGAGGACGAATCAACCGTGGTGCTTTCATAGCGCAGGCCGACGGACACATTCATGGGGATGGACGTGTCGAAGGAGTGGTCCCACTGGCCGTAGGCCGAGGTGGATTTCTCGATCGTGCGCCAGTCGCTGGCGCCGGGCTGACTGTAGTCCGTCGGTGCTGCGAAGTAAGCCTCGGCGGCCGCCTGCGACAGCGGCACGTTGCCCGTGCTCGACGTGCCGTACTTCACGGCATTGGCGATGGCCTGCGCGCGCAGGGCATTGAAGTCCGGCACGAAGAACGTCGAGAACAGGCGCGGATCGTTGTGGCCCGGAATCTGGCTGAAGAGACCACCCAGACCGTACTGCGACACCGGCACGTTCTTGAACCCGCCCTGAGGGCCGATACCGCTCCAGTCACCGTGGAAGTTGTTGGCGCTGGCGGCACGGTTGTTCAGCTTGGTGAAACCGAGGCCGGCGAGCAGCTTGTCGTCAGAGCCCAGACGATAGGTGCCACGCAGTTGCACCTGGTCGACCGTCTGATCGGACAGGTTGCTGTAGAACTGCGAACCGGTCACGTTCGTCTTGTTCGAGTCGTAGGCCAGACCCGGCGAGCTCATGATCGGGAGCTTCTGGTCGTAATAGGCCGTCGTGTTGCCCTGGTTGAACAGCGCCAGGTCCATGACGGCATAGGTGCCGTAAGGGCTGTCCGGCGAGGTCTTGGACGTCGAATGATGGGCATCGAGGTCGAAGCTCAATGCATCGCTGACCTTCCAGGCCGCATTGAAGCCGGTCGAGCCGAGCTTGGTCTTCTGCGCGAACAGGCCGGCGTTCATGCCGTAGTCGTGCGTGCCGTCCCAGGTGGCGGTCTGGACGATGGGCGTCGACACCGAACCGGACGTGAACGTCGTCTGGGGCGAACCGTTCAGGGCACCAGAGAACGAAGGGCCAAACCAGGCCGAGTTCTCGATGTTCTTGGACTTGACGGTGTTGACAGCTGCGGTGTAGTCAACCGTGAACTTCAGTTCCTTGGTCGGCGCGAACTGCAGCACCGCTTGGCCGTTCAGGCGCTCGCGGTCCAGGCCCGTCACCGAATAACGCATGTCATTCGTGTGCGTGTAGTAGCCGCTGGTGGGGAAGTTCTTGAGGTTGCCAGCCGGCACACCATCAAACGCGCCACCGACCTTGTTGTAGGCCTCGCTGAGCCATCCGTTCTGCGTGTAGGCGTTGTTGGAGCCCGAGCTGCGCTTGGAATAGCTGCCGCTGATGGCGATGCCCAACGTGCGATTGCCAAACGTGTCGCTGTAGATGCCGGAGATTTCGGGCGTGACCTTCGATCCCTGCAATTCGTTCGGCAGGCGGCTGACGGACTGGTCGTAATTGGCCTTGATACCGATGCTGGCGACGCGTTCGCGCAGATCGAGCGGGCGAGCCGTCTTGACGTTGATCGTGGCGCCGATGCCGCCGGTGGGCGATTCGGCGCGGGCCGTCTTGTAGACCTCCAGGGCGGAGATCGAGTCGGACGACAGGTTGGCGAAGTCGAACGCGCGCGAGCCGCTGGCGCCGTTGTTCAGTTGGTTGATGACGGACGTCGGCATTTGACGACCGTTCAGCAGCACCATGTTGAAGTCGGGGCCCACGCCGCGCACCGTCACCTTGGAGCCTTCGCCGCTGGCGTTGCGGTCGATGGACACGCCGGCGATGCGCTGCATCGATTCGGCCAGGTTGGTGTCGGGGAACTTGCCGATGTCTTCGGCCACGATGCCGTCCACCAGACCGCGCGACTCGCGCTTCAGGGTGACAGCGCTGTCAAGGGACTTGCGAATACCCGTGACGACGACCGTTTCGAGCGATTGCGTATCACCGGCGGCTTGCTGGGCTTGAACGGCGGCAGCGCCTGTCAGCAGCGCAACCGACGATGCCCAGGCGACAGGGTGCAGACGCGCACGTGCGGGTCGCTGGGTTTTGGAAATCTGGGGGTGTTTCATTTGTCTCCTTGCTTGCTTTGGCCCAGGCTGAGCCGATTGACGAGGTCTTACTATGACTTTTGGTATCAACGATTGTTAGCGTTACCAAACAATCTGAGAGGGAGGCTGTCAAACCCTGTGCCCGCTGTACTGTACTTTTTCGAAACCGCGCCGTTGTGCTGGGGTTTACGCGAGTTGTCGCCGTTGTTTAGCGCAATTCGCAACACCCTTCGCGTGGTCGCCACGGCTGCAAAAAACGCACGGATCGCGTGAGTTTTAGCAACATTCCAGGCAGCCGTTGGTAGCGATCTCAATGCGCGAGCACATCGATCGAGTCCGAACGCCTGACAACCAAAAGACAACGCTGTCAACGTTAGTCGATTCGGTTTGGCCTTGCAATCGGGTTTGTGAGAGCGTCAGTGGATTGGCAAAAACGCAACGCCCCACGGGCAATCACCAAAGTGACATCAGCCTCTGCATTCCACGACGGCCCACTGCCTCTCTTAAAGCGGCGCCTCGACTGCGCAAGCGCACTTCCCGACGCACCCCCAAAGCACGCAAAGACCTGCCACGGCGGCGCGACTCGCCGCCGTGCCGGCCACAACAGTGCCTCAGACCAGGTCCAGCCGGTATCCCACACCGTAGACCGACGAGATGCATTCCTGCGCCGGCTCCAGCGCCACGAGCTTGCGTCGGATGTTCTTGATGTGGCTGTCGACGACGCGATCGGACACGTCGCGGAAATCCTCGTGGATGAGATCCAGCAGTTGCGCCCGCTCGAAGACGCGTCCCGGGTGCTGCAGCAACTGGCGCAGCAAACGGAACTCCACCGGCGTCAACGCCAGCGCCTGCTCCTGCCAGAGGATGCGCTGGCCCGCTTCGTCGACGGCAAAGCCGCCGGCCACCGGCACCAGCGTCACCGGCGCCAGCCGCCCCTGCGCGCGGCGCAGCAGCGCCTTCACGCGCGCCACCAGCTCTCGCGGACTGAAGGGCTTGCAGACGTAGTCGTCGGCGCCCAACTCCAGGCCCAGCAGCCGGTCCAGCTCCTCGACACGCGCACTGCAGATGACGATGGGCACGTCGCTGAAGACGCGCACGCCGCGGCAGACCTCCAGGCCGTCCAGGCCCGGCAGCATGACGTCCAGCAGCACGGCAGCCGGCATGGGGTCGGTCTTCAGCCGCTCCAGCGCCTCGCGGCCGTCGGCCAGCCATTCGGTGCGGAAGCCCGCCGCCTGAAGATAGTCGCGTACCAACGCCGCCAGCTTGGGCTCGTCCTCGACGACAAGGATGAGTTCACTCATGCAGTGCCTCCATCGGGTTTGAGCGGGAGGGTCAGCACGACGGCCAGCCCCCCCAGCGGCGACGGCTCGGCGCGCAGCCGGCCGCCGTGCATCTGCGCGATGGCCTTGGCGATGGCCAGCCCCAGGCCCGAGCCGCCGAACGCGCGACTGCGCGAGGGGTCGGCGCGGTAGAGCGGGTCGAAGAGGCGCTCCAGATCGCCCTCGGGCACGCCGGGCGGCGTGTCGTCCAGGCGGACCTCGATGGCCTCCCCCAGCGCCCGCGCCGTCACCTGCACACGGCCGGGCGCTTCGGTGTAGCGCAAGCTGTTCTCCAGCAGGTTGGCCAGCAGCTGGGAGACGCGCACCGCGTCCCACTGCGCGGCAGGCAGCACGTCGGGCAGCTGCGTCTCGATGGCCACGCCCAGCGCCACGGCACGCGGCGCAACGCGCTCGATGGCGACCCGCAGCAGCGCGGCCGGCGCGACCGGCTCGAACTCGCAGGACAAGGCGCGCAGTTCGGACGTTGCCAGCAGGTGAAAGTCCTCGACCAGTCGCGACAGCCGCTTGACCTCCTCCTGCAGCGACGCCAGCGCCGCGCGATCCAGCGGCCGGATGCCATCCACCAGCGCCTCGACCTCGCCGCGCAGCACGGCCAGCGGCGTGCGCAGTTCGTGCGACAGCTCGGCCATCCAGCGCCGCCGACTGCTCTCCAGCATCGACAGCGCCCTGGCCATCGCGTTGATGTCGCCGTGCAGCGCCGCGATCTCGCTGGCGCCGCCGCTGCGTGGCGCGGGCAGACGCACGTCGAACTCGCCGGCCGCGATGCGCCGCGCCGCCACCTGGGCCTCGGCCAGCGGTCGCGCCCAGCGCACGGCGACCAGCCGCGCCAGCACCAGCGCCACGACCAGCACGCCACCGGCCACCACCGCCAGGCCCAGATGCTGCCGATGCAGGAAGCTCGCGTCCACGCCCTCGGCTGGGCCGGCGCGCTCGGCGAGGCGCAGCACCACGACGATCTCGCCGTTCAACCGGACGGCACGGGCCTGCCCAGGCCTGTCCAGCATCTCGCGCCGGCCGACCAGCGGCGTAACGCCGTCTGCGGCCAGCAGCACGATGCGCGGGCCGAAGTTGGAGGGGTCCCGCCGGGACGGCGGATCATGCCGGCCGTCACGCGGCGGCCGGCCACCGGAGGCCGCAACAGCCAGCGCGTCCTCGGGCCGGCCTTCAGGCGGTGCGTCCTGAGTACCGCCACGCGTGCCGGCGACGCGCACCGCCTCCAGCCAGGTCCGCAGCGCAGGCCGCCAGTCACGGGGCAATTCGCCACGTTGGGCCAGATCGCGCTCGGCCGCCTCAACCAGGCGGGACAGATGCTCGCCGTCCTGGGCCTGCAGGTAGTCGGAAAAGCCGGCGCGCAGATTCCAGACGACGAGACCGGCCACGGCGGCGACGGCCGCCAGCGCGGTGGCGATGAGCAGCAGGGAAAGCTGATGGACGAGGCGCATGTGCGCATCTTGCCGGGCAACTGTGGATGCGGCCTCCACAGTTCCTCCATGCCGCACCGGCAAGAAACGCTGCCGTAACCAGGGTGGCACTTCCGCAACACCCGCTTCGTGGCGCCCGAACGCAACCGCCCGTCCGCCCCGGCGCAGCGGGGAGTACCTGCGGCGACGCACCACGATCGCGCGCATGCCTGCCGTAACTGCAGCAACAACTCATCGTCCCGAGGGCTAGCTCGGAGAAGAAACTGCTAGAGTCACATTTCGGTAACTTCGTTACCTTTTTGATTTCCAACTTTTTCCCGGACGACCCGCCATGCCCTCACGAGCCGCTCCTGCCCGCCAAGATATCGACAAAAACGAGCCGTTGGTGGCCGATATCCGGCTTCTTGGCCGAATTTTGGGGGACGTCATTCGGGAGCAGGAAGGCCGTGAAGCCTACGAATTGGTCGAGCGCGTACGCCAGTTGTCGGTGGCCTACCGTCACAAGCACGACCGCGAAGCCGGCAAGCGCTTCGACAAGCTGCTGAAGAGCCTCTCCGGCGAGCAGGCAGTCAGCGTCATCCGCGCGTTCAGCTATTTCTCGCACCTGGCCAACATCGCCGAGGACCGCCACCACATCCGCCGCCGCGACGTGCACGAACGCGCTGGCAGCCTGCAACCGGGCTCCCTGGCCTACTGCCTGGAGCACCTGCACGAGAACGGCATCCGCCCGACGGAGATCGCCGAGGTGCTGCAACGCGGCTTCATCTCTCCGGTGCTGACCGCCCACCCGACCGAAGTGCAGCGCAAGAGCATCCTGGACGCCGAGCGCGCCGTCGCGGGGCTGCTGGAACAGCGTGACCGCGCCGGCACAGAGCGCGAGCAGCGCGAAACCGAGAACCTGCTGCGCGCCCGCATCACGCAGCTGTGGCAGACGCGCATGCTGCGCTACTCCAAGCTGACGGTGGCCGACGAGATCGAGAACGCCCTCTCCTACTACCACTCGACCTTCCTGCGCCAGATCCCCAAACTCTACGCCGAGCTGGAGGAGCACCTGCCCGGCAGCAAGCTGCCCAGCTTCCTGCGCATGGGCAACTGGATCGGCGGCGACCGCGACGGCAACCCCAACGTGGGCGCCGCCACGCTCAAGCGCGCGATGCAGCGCCAGAGCGAGGTGGCCCTGCGCCACTACCTGACCGAACTGCACGAGCTGGGCGCCGAGCTGTCCATCTCGCTACGCCTGACCGGCGTGACGCCCGACATGCAGGCCCTGGCCGAGCGCAGCCCCGACCAGAACGCCCACCGCCTGGACGAACCCTACCGCCGCGCGCTGACCGGTATGTACGCCCGCCTGGCCGCCACGCTGCACGCGCTGACCGGCACTGAGGCGCTGCGCCACGCCGTCGCGCCACAGGACCCCTACCGCTCGCCCGACGAGCTGCTGGCCGACCTGCGCACCATCGAGTCCTCGCTGAAGACCCACCACGCCGAGGCGCTGATTGCGCCGCGCCTGGCGCCGCTGATGCGCGCCGTGCAGGTGTTCGGCTTCCACCTCGCCACGCTGGACCTGCGCCAGAGCAGCGACCAGCACGAGCTGGTGCTGGCCGAGCTGCTGGCCACGGCCCGCATCGAGAGCGACTACTCGCTGCTGGACGAAGACGCCAAGCGTGCGCTGCTGCTGAAGCTGCTGAGCGACGCCCGGCCGCTGCGCGTCATCGGTGCCAGCTACACCGACAAGACGCTGTTCGAGCTGGCCACCTTCGAGGCCGCCCGCGAGGCGCTGGCCCGCTTCGGCCGCGAGGCGCTGCGCCACTACATCATCAGCCACACCGAGTCGGTGTCCGACCTGCTGGAAGTGGCACTCCTGCTGAAGGAAACCGGCCTGCTGCGCGGCACGCTGGACGGCTACGCGACCAGCGATCTCATCATCGTGCCGCTGTTCGAGACCATCGGCGACCTGCGCATCGCGCCGGACATCATGCGCGAGTTCTACGCGCTGCCCGGCATCCGCGGCATGGTGGACCGCAGCGGTGGCGAGCAGGACATCATGCTGGGCTACTCGGACAGCAACAAGGACGGCGGCATGTTCACGTCGTCGTGGGAGCTGTACCGCGCCGAAATCGCGCTGGTCGAACTGTTCGACGAACTCAAGCGCGTCGGCCCCATCACGCTGCGCCTCTTCCACGGCCGCGGCGGCACGGTGGGCCGCGGCGGCGGCCCGAGCTACCAGGCCATCCTGGCCCAGCCCCCGGGCACCGTGAACGGCCAGATCCGCCTGACCGAGCAGGGCGAGGTCATCGCCTCCAAGTACGCCCACCCGGAGATCGGCCGGCGCAACCTGGAGACGCTGGTGGCCGCCACGCTGGAAGCCACACTGCTGCACCCGACGCAGAGCGCCCCCAAGGGCTATCTGCAGGCCGCGCAGGCGCTGTCGGACGCCAGCTTCGCGGCGTACCGAAAGCTGGTCTACGGCACCAACGGCTTCGCCGACTACTTCTTCGCCAGCACGCCCATCCGCGAGATCGCCGAGCTGAACATCGGCTCGCGCCCCGCATCACGCAAGGCCACGCGCGCCATCGAAGACCTGCGCGCCATCCCCTGGGGCTTCTCCTGGGGCCAGGCCCGTGTGGCGCTGCCGGGCTGGTGCGGCTTCGGCTCGGGCGTCGAGGCCTTCCTCGGCGAGGAGCCCACGCAGCGCGCCAAGAATCTCGCGCTGCTCAAGCGCATGCTGAAGGGCTGGCCGTTCTTCCGCGCCGTGCTGTCCAACCTCGACATGGTGCTGGCCAAGGCCGACCTGGCGCTGGCCGAACGCTACGTCGAGCTGGTCGAGGACAAGAAGCTGGGCAAGCGCATCTTCGCGGCCATCCGCGAGGAGTTCGAGCGCACGCAGGCCGCGCTGGGCCTCATCACCGGCGACGACAAGCGCCTGGCGGCCAACCCGTCGCTGGCCCGCTCCATCGAGCACCGCTTCCCGTACATCGACCCGCTGAACCACCTGCAGGTCGAGCTGATGCGCCGCTACCGCCACATCTCGGCGGACGACCCGGCCATGGAACGCGTGCAGCGCGGCATCCATCTGTCCATCAACGGCATCGCGGCGGGCCTGCGCAACACGGGTTGAACGCGCCGCCGTGAGCGGTAACAAGTCGCACCACCGTTTGTAGGAGCGCGGCAGCGCGCGCGAGGCGCGGCCCAGGGCCTGTTCACACTACGGGAGTAGGCCGCGAAGGCCCGCCGCCAGGGGCCAATCAAGGCGCGGCGCGCAGCCCGCATTGATATGCGGGCCAGCGGTGCAACGCTGAGTGGCCCCTGGCAACGGGCCTTCCCTTCGGGTTGTGGCCAGAAAGCCTGCGCGCGGCGTTGCAAATCCTTGCCGGGTGTCGAACCCGGCTTCGGTTTGCGCCTTGCTCGCAGGCGTTCTGGTCACAACGCGGCCTGCTCCCGTAGCGTGAACAGGCCCTAGAGTCCCGGCATGGGATTCAGGTGGCGCTTCGAGTACAGCCTGCTGCTGATGGTGCTGCTGAGCGTGGCCGCAGTGCGCTTCTCGGACGCGCTGCTGCAGCAGGTGCGCGTCATCACGCCGGGCTCATCGGTGCTGACGGAGGCCATGTCCGACCGACGCAATGGCGGCGACTCCGACGTCCGGCGCGGCCCGGCGCCGGGGTTCGAGCTGCTGTGCACGCTGCGCGAGCGCTTCCGCTATCCCTACTGCGGCATCGCGCTGCGCCTCGACCCACAGCTCGTTCACGGCGTGGACCTCAGCGAGGTGCGCCGCATGCGCCTGTGGCTGGACTATGAAGGCCCTGCGAGCACCGTGAAGATCCAGCTGCGCAACGCCAGCCCGGCCTACGGCATCCCGCAGAACCAGGAAGACGCTGCCAAGTACAACCACATCGAGGTCAGCGCCAAATCCATCCAGGGCGGCATGGTCGAAGTGGACCTGCGCAACTTCGTCGTCGCGAACTGGTGGATGCAGCAGTTCCACATCGCGCCGCAGCTGGGTCGGCCGGAGTTCGACAACGTCGTCACGCTCGAGGTCACCACCGGCACCGAGGCTCCGCCAGGCGACTACCGCTTCGTGCTCAAACGCGTCGAGTACGACGTGCAGCCCCTGTCCACCGAGCACTGGTATCTCGTCATCATGAGCATCTGGCTCGCACTGGCGCTGCTCTACCTGTTCATACGCCTGGTACGGCTGCAGACCGTCGTGCGCCAGCAGCGTCAGCAGTCTCAGGAACTGCGGGCCATCAACCGCGCGCTGGACAAGCGCAGCCAGCAGCTCGTGCAGATGGCCACCACCGACGCCCTGACCGGCGCCCTCAACCGCAAGGGGCTGGAGGACGCGCTGCAGCAGGCGCTGGCCGACTGGCGCCGGCACCAGCACCCGCTGGGTCTGGTGCTCATCGACATCGACCACTTCAAGGCCGTCAACGACACCCACGGCCACCAGGCCGGTGACCGCGTGCTGGCCGGGCTGGCCGCGTTGGTGCGCAGCCACGTACGCGGGCAGGACCTGCTGGGCCGCTGGGGCGGTGAGGAGTTCCTGCTCGTCTGCCGCGACACCCACCTGCCGCAGGCGCAGGCCATCGCCGAGAAGCTGCGCGCGCTGGTCGCCAACCACGACTTCGCCGCCGGCCTGCGCGTGACGGCCAGCTTCGGCGTCGCGGCGATGGACAGCGACCGCCCGCTGGACCAGGTATTCGCCGCGGCCGACGCGGCCCTCTATCGCGCCAAGGCCGAGGGCCGCAACCGCGTCGTGGCCGAAGGCCCGGCCTGAAACCGTCGGCCGCGCCGCCCGCAAACGCGGGGCCCCAGCCGTGAATGTTCCCCACCGCCGGCGAGCATGCGCGGGAATGATGCGGCCCGCGACGCAGCGCAGCCCGCAACGATTGAAACCAGAACGGCGCGCCCTGCAGTCCCTTTGAAACGCAGGCCTTGGAGGATGGTCGGCAATCCGCGCAGGAGACTTCCATGTCCGACTTCCACACCACGCCCGTCGTCTGCCTGCACTCCAGCGCCGCCAGCGGCCGGCAATGGCGCCGCCTTGTCGCCGACGGCGGCCCCGCCTGGCGCTGGCACACCCCCGACCTCTTCGGCCACGGCGGCCGCCCCGGCTGGCCGGAGCTGATGCCCAGCCAGCTCGCCGTCGAGGCCAACGGCGTGCTGGCAGGCCTGCCCTGGCCGCGCGAGCAGGGCTTTCACCTCGTCGGCCACAGCTACGGCGCCGCCGTGGCCTTGCAGATCGCGCTGCAGCACCCGCAACGCGTGCTGTCGCTGACGCTGTACGAACCCGTCGCCTTCGGCCTGCTGCCGGCGCTGGGGCCCAACGAGCCGGAGTGGGAAGAGATCCGGCATGTCGCCGCCACGCTGGCCACCGCGCTGGACGGCGACGACGCCCTGGCCGCCGCGCGCGGCTTCTGCGCTTACTGGAATGGCCGCGACGGCTGGCCCGAGCTGGACGACACACAGCGCCGGCGCCTCGCCGACGCCATGCCCGCCGTGCGCCGCCACTTCGAGGCCTTGTTCGCGGCGCAATGGAGCGACAGCCTGCTGGACCTGCTGCGCATGCCCGTGCAGCTCTTCTGCGGCACCGCCACGCGCGCCAGCGCCCGCCGCGTCGCGCAAAGCCTGGCCGTGCGGCTGCCGCTGGTGCGCTTCGGCTGGCTGGCAGGCGCGGGCCACATGGCCCCCATCACGGATGCGGCTCGGGTGAACCCGCTGATCCTCGACAGCCTGGGCGCGATGCAGCGCGTGCCGACGGCCTGAGGCTCGATCAACGCGGTACCGACGCGCCCCCGCGCTCGTTCAACTTAGCATGCAGATAGACCAGTTCGCCCCGCCGGGCAAGCGCAGCGACCTGCTGACCAGCGAGAGTGAAGTTCGCGCAGGTCGGCGCTTTCATCCAAGACATGCTGCCCTCCGCCATGACTTCTTGCAGCCGCAACATTTCAGCCTGAGAGGCAGCCTGCCGGCTGTGCGGCATCGACAGTCGTTCCTCCAGCACGTACAGCGTGCGAGCATCTTTCAGTTCCGTCGTGATGTCGGGTAGTCGGCGCACCACCTGCTCGCACAACTGACGCCGGTTGGCATCGACGAGCTGCTGCGGGCTGCACGCCCGCGCGACGGTTATGGGAGAGCCGTCAAACGACGCCGCCATGTCCGCACCCGTGGCCATCATCAACGCCCACGACTCACCCATCGTCGGCTCCGCATCGACAGCCTCAGCCAGCACCTCGCTCAACGGCCTCGCACTGCGGGGTTGGAAGGAGCGAGTCGCCAGTTGGTGGAGCGCCTGACCCGCGGCCACCTCGTCCCGCCGGCTTCGCGCGTCACTCAGGCGGATCAGAAGGGGCCACGCGTCATGGGGCCCCAGCATCTCCATGCGCTCCAACGTTAGCGCCGCGCAGGCGGTCGGCTGGGCGCCCGGCTGCGGCGGGTCGGCTGTCGCCATGTCGCTCGCGGCGGGCGGTGCCGGCATCGCTTGCCGGGCTGCGAAGGCGGATCGATAGGCCGCATCCTCGCGGCAGGCACGCAAAGCCAGCTTGTAAGCCGTGGCATCGTCGGTCTGAGCGGCCAACTGAGCCGCCGTCTGCAAGTCCTGGCGCAGCAGTGCCGCCACCACGCGCTGCTTCGTCGGCCCTCTCTCCATCCTCTTGAGCACCTGCTCCTGTGCCTGCTGTCGTTGCTGGTCCAGCGCCTCCAGCCAAGCAGGCGGTGGCGCGCCCTCTTGAAGATCCAGTTCGCTACTCAGCACACGGCCATGCCCGCACACGTCAATGTAGGGCGAAGACGCCGCCTGCGCCGCCTTGGCGATGTCCAGTGCAGCCGCTGACATGGGAGTCGATGCCCCGTTGGCTGCCGACGGCGGGGCGCTGGCGACAGCAGGCCCTTGAGCAACATGCTGCGCACCAGGCTGCATGGCACCGACGGTGACACGATCAGTGCGGCGGACTACCACTGCCAGTGACGAGATCACCAACAGCAAAGCCAGCGCCAGCCACCGGCGCCACCCATTCACCCGCGGTTCCCCGCCAGCGCCTCCCGCACCGCCGCCACCTGCCGGCGCGACACGGCCAGCCATTCGTCCACGTGCACGATGCGCACGGCCCAGCTGTCGCCGCTGTCGGCGGACGCGCCATCGTCCAGCTCGCCAAAGTTGGTCGGAGCATGGCGCTCCAGTTCGCGCACGGCCCAGCGGGCCACCAGCGCGTTGCGGTGGATGCGCAGGAAGCGCTCGCCGTGGCGCTGTTCCAGGTCGGACAGCGCGCCGTCCATGACGTGGCTCTCGCTGGCCGTGCGCAGCGTCACGTACTTGAGCTCGGCCTTGAAGTACAGCACCTCCGAGACCGGCACGCGCTTGAGCCGGCCGCGGTCGGTGATGGTGATGAAGTCGGCCTCCGGCGCGGCCGGCGTGTCGGGCGGCAGCAGGGCTTGGGCGGCAGCGCGCTCGGCCAGCCGCTGAGCCACGCGGGCCAGCGCGGCCTGCAGGCGTTCGCGGCGCACAGGCTTGGTGAGGTAGTCGATGGCATCCAGCTCGAAGGCGCGCAGCGCGTGCATGGCGTGGGCCGTGACGAACACGATGAGCGGCACCCCATGCCCCGCGGCGGCGCGCTGGGCCAGGCTGTCGGCAAAGTCCAGGCCGTCGACGCCCGGCATCTGCACGTCCAGCAGCACGAGGTCGCACCCGTGATCGCGCAGCCAGGCCGCCGCCTGGGAGCCCGTGGCGGCCTCGGCGACGACCTCGCAGTGCGGCTCGGTGATGGCCTCGACGAGCCCCCGCAGGCGCAGCCTCGCAAGGGGTTCGTCATCGACGACGAGGATCTTCAACGTGATCAACGCGGGGTCTCCATGCTGTGCGCGGGAATCGGGCGATGCCGAGCGAGGGCCGTTGAACGCTGCATTGCTGTCCATCCAAGCCTGCGGGAATCCTATCGTCGGACTGACGACGGGAGATCGGCCCCCGGTGGAGCGGGCCGGCAGCCGCGCCGACAGCTCCCCGCAAGCCCGACGTCGCCGAACCCGGCGACAGCGCCCCTCGCAGGCGCCTGTTGCGGCCTGAAGCGACCAGCGCCGACATCGACCCGTCATGCGCGCCCCTCACATTGACGGCGCCTCCCCTGCCCCTCCCAACATCTTCCGGAGACCCTGAATGAACAATCGCTTGACGCTCGCGGCCGCTGCCGCCCTGCTCGGCTGCGCCGGCCTGGCCCACGCCGAAGACGCCGACGCCAAAGTCCGCCATGTGCTGCTGATCAGCGTGGACGGCATGCATGCGCAGGACCTGGCGCGTTGCATGCGCGACCGCACCTGCCCGCACATCGCGGAGCTCGCCGAGCATGGCGTGACCTACACCGAGGCGACCACGCCCGGGCTGTCGGACTCCGTGCCCGGGCTGGCCGCGCTGGTGACCGGCGGCGGCCCCATCTCCACCGGCCTGTTCTACGACGACATCTACGACCGCACGCTCTACCCGGGCTGGGACACGACCTGCTCGTCCCAGCCGGGCGTCGAGGTATTCCTGCAGGAGCAGGTCGGCATCGACAACCTCAACGGCGGTCCGCTGCTGCACCTGGACGGCGGCGGCGACTTCAACCCGCAGCAGATCCCGCGCCGCAAGTTGGGTGCCGACTGCGTGCCGGTCTACCCGCACGACTTCATCAAGACGAACACCATCTTCGAGGTGGTCAAGAAGAACCTGCCGGGCTCGCACACGGCCTGGTCCGACAAGCACGCCTGGGGAACCGATTGGGTGAACGGCCCGTCCGGCAAGGGCGTGGATGACCTCGCCCGCACCGAGATCAACTCCATCGACCCGGCGTCGGTCAGCGCCGGCAACCCGGGCGGCAGCGACTACACGCAGTCCTTCAGCGGCAATACCGCCACCGACCCGGCCTATCTGCACACCGAGGTCTTCGACAACATCCATCTGCGCAATGTCCTGAACCAGATCCACGGCAAGGACTCCACCGGCGCCAAGGCCGCGCCGGTGCCCACCATCTTCGGCACCAACTTCCAGACGTTGAGCGTGGCCCAGAAAGCCCTGAACAGCGAGGGCGGTGGCTACGTCGACGCGGCCTTCACGCCCAACCAGCACGTGAGGGCGGCCGTCGCCTACATCGACGATGCCATCGGCCAGATCGCTTCGGCGCTGAAGGCGCAGCACCTGCGCAACCGCACGCTGTTCGTCCTCACCGCCAAGCACGGCCAGTCGCCGGCCGACTACTCGCGTCTGAAGAAGATCGGCGACCGCGTCTCGCCAACGCTGGGGGCGCTGGTCGGCGGGGGCACCGACCCGGTCACCGGCAACAACGCCGCCCTGGGTTCGGTCACCACCGACGACGTGGCCTTCATCTGGCTGGCCGACCAGAGCCAGCGCGACCTGGCCGTCCACCTGCTGCAGTCCAACACGACCTGCCCGCTGGTGGACCCGGTGAGCAAGCTGCGCGTCAGCGGCGACGGCATCTGCGCCGACAACGGCGGCGCCGTCATCGACCTGAGCAAGCAGCCGCACAAGTTCGGCAATCCGGCCGACGGGCGCACACCCGACATCATGGTGCAGCCCAACCCGGGCGTGATCTTCACCAAGAGCAAGTCCAAGGACATGGAGCACGGCGGCTTTGCGCCCGACGACGGCCACGTGGCACTGCTGGTGTCCCACCCCGGCCTGGAGCACAAGGTCGTCCGCGAGGCGGTGGGCACCAAGCAGGTCGCGCCGACCATCGTCAAGGCCCTGGGCCTGAAGCCCACGCTGCTGGATGCCGTCCGCAAGGAAGGCACGGCCGTGTTGCCCGGTCTGTTCGAGGGCGGCCGGCTGGACGACTGATCCGGCCAGAGCCTGCCGATGTGGCTCAGGCGGGCACCACGATGTGCACCGAGAAGCGCCCCTCGGCCGGCTCCACCTCAAAGCGGGCCGCCACGTCGTGCATCAGGCGCAGGCGCTGGCGCACGTTGCGCAGCGCCAGCCCGTGGCCGCTGGTGCGGGCCGGCGCGCCAACACTGTTGACGATGCGGATCTCGACCTCGCTGCCACGCCGCTGCGTCGTCACGCTCAGCTCGCCGCCTTCGTCGTTGGGCTCCACGCCGTGGCGTACCGCGTTCTCCACCAGCGGCTGCAGCAGCAACGGGGGCAGCTGGGTGTTGTCGGCCGCCGGGTCCAGGTGCCAGGTGACCCGCAGACGCTCGCCGAAGCGGATCTCCTCGATGGCCAGGTAGCGCCGCGCCAGCTCCACCTCCTCGGCCAGCGAGACGGAGGTGGTGGCGTCGGCCAGCGCGACGCGGAAAAGTTCGGCCAGGTCCTCCAGCACGCCTTCGGCGCGCGCCGGGTCCACCTGCACCAGCGCGATGGCGCTGTTCAGCGTGTTGAACAGGAAGTGCGGGCGGATGCGCGACTGCAGCTCCACGAGCTGGGCCAGCGCGTCAGCCGGGCGTTGCGTGTGCTCGCGCAGCTTGAGCCAGGCCAGCAGCATGGCCGCGCCACTGGCACCGGTGATGGCGACACTGCCCCAGCGCCAGGGCGCGGCGGGCTCGTCGCTCGCGAGGTTGAGCATCGCAAAACCCAGCAGCGCCGTGACGGCCCCCAACGCCATCAGCGCGAACCACTGGGCCGGCTCCGGCAAGCGCGGCCACAGCCGCTTGGCGGCACAGACGACCAGCAGCCACGACAGGGACGCGAACATCGTGACGACGGTGCCGTTCGCCACCAGCGTGATCCACTGCGCGCCGTCGCGGGCGACCAGCGCGGCGCCCAGCGCCAGCAGCAGATGCACACCCAGCACGGCACGCAGCACCAGGCCGACGTGGCAGACATCGAAGGCGCGGGTCGGGTCCAGCAGCGGTGCGGAATTGAGCTGCGGCAGCTCCGTCGCCGGGAAGCCCAGCCACTGGCTGACCTGCAGGGAGTCCTGCCAGGCGCTGTGTCTCGGCTCGGGCGGGCGACGCTTGAAGAGGGACAGGGGCATGGGCGGGAGTAGCGGCGTTCGATAATGCCGGGCTGCGCGCGATTGTGCGCGTGGAATTTCGATGCCCCGTCCCATGTCTGACAACCAACTCGCCAACAAGTCCCAAGCCTGGTCCGCCCTGTTCTCCGAGCCGATGAGCGATCTCGTCAAGCGCTACACGGCCAGCGTGGGCTTCGACAAGCGCCTGTGGCGGGCCGACATCACGGGCAGCCTGGCCCACGCGGAGATGCTGGCTGCGCAGGGCATCCTCAGCGCCGAGGATCACGCCGCCATCCAGCGTGGCCTGAACGAGATCGCCGCGGAGATCGAGGCCGGCCAGTTCGAGTGGAAGCTGGACCTGGAAGACGTGCACCTGAACATCGAGGCCCGCCTGACCGAGCGCGTGGGCATCGCCGGCAAGCGCCTGCACACGGGCCGCAGCCGCAACGACCAGGTCGCCACCGACGTGCGCCTGTGGCTGCGCGGCGAGATCGACGAGATCGGCGAGTTGCTCAAGGCGCTGCAGCGCGTCATGGTCGAGAAGGCCGCCGAGCATGCCGACGTCATCCTGCCCGGCTTCACGCACCTGCAGGTCGCGCAGCCGGTCAGCTTCGGCCACCACCTGCTGGCCTACGTGGAGATGTTCGCCCGCGATGCCGAGCGCCTGCTGGACACCCGCAAGCGCGTCAACCGCCTGCCGCTGGGCGCCGCGGCCCTCGCCGGCACCAGCTACCCGCTGGACCGCGAGCGCGTCGCGAAGACGCTGGGCATGGAAGCCTGCGCGCAGAACAGCCTCGATGCGGTGAGCGACCGCGACTTCGCCATCGAGTTCACGTCCGCCGCCACGCTGGTGATGCTGCACATCTCGCGGCTGAGCGAAGAGCTGATCCTGTGGATGAGCCAGAACTTCGGCTTCATCGCACTGCCCGATGCCTTCTGCACGGGCTCGTCGATCATGCCGCAGAAGAAGAACCCCGACGTGCCCGAGCTGGCACGCGGCAAGACGGGTCGCGTCGTCGGCCATCTCGTCGGCCTGGTCACGCTGATGAAGGGCCAGCCGCTGGCCTACAACAAGGACAACCAGGAGGACAAGGAACCCTTGTTCGACACGGTCGACACCTTGAAGGACACGCTGCGCATCTTTGCCGACATGCTGGCCGGCCTGACCGTCAAGCCCGAGGCCATGCGCGCCGCCGCGCTGAAGGGCCACGCGACGGCGACGGACCTGGCCGACTACCTCGTCAAGAAGGGCCTGCCCTTCCGCGACGCGCACGAGGTCGTCGCCCACGCCGTGAAGACGGCGACGACGAAGGGCGTGGACCTGGCCGCACTGTCGCTGGACGAACTGAAGGCCTTCGACGCCCGCGTCGAGGCCGACGTGTTCGACGTGCTTTCGCTGGAAGGTTCTCTCAACGCCCGCAACGTGCTGGGCGGTACGGCGCCGGCCCAGGTGCGCGCCCAGGTGGCCCGCCACCGCGCCCGCCTGGCTTGAGCTGGCTCAACGACATCCACCGACCCGCTGCCTAGCATCCGTCAGATGAGCACCCTTGCCTGGACCGACAACCTCGTCCTCAACCAGCCCACGCTGGACACCACCCATCAGGAGTTCATCGAGCTGCTGAACGCATTCGGCGATGCGCTGGACGCCAGGATCGACGCCCTGCCCGCCTACCACGCGCTGCTGGCCCACACCGAGGCCCACTTCGCGATGGAGGAGGACTGGATGGCGCGCTGCGGCTTCGAGCCGCAGAACTGCCACGCCAGCCAGCACGCGATGGTGCTGAACGTGATGCGCGAGGCGCTGCGCTACGCGAACGAACTGAACGACCGCGAGCCGCTGTCCATCCTGCGCACGGAGCTGGCGGGCTGGTTCCCGCAGCACGCCGAGATGATGGATGCAGCGCTGGTCTACACGATGGAGCAGCGCGGCTTCGACCCGGTGACAGGCGAGTGCAGCAAGGCGGCCACCGAAGGCGCCGCGCACAGCTGTGAGTCGGGCAGTTGCGGCAGCTAGCTTTTGTACGAACGGCTAGATCGAAGCTTGTGCAACTAGCTGAGCCAATTCGTCGAGATCACTGTTATCCCACCCGCGGGCACGGCACTCGTGCACAGCAGCCGCGCCAGCAACTGCAACTGATGCAAACAGGGCAGAAAAGGCGACGTCTTTCTCGGTCAAGCCGCCTGCCCGCTTGAATGTGATTCGCGCAGTTTGGCCGTCAATCAGCCTGACAGTGAATCTGTAAGGCCCGTCCATGAAGAACGCTTCGCACTCGCTCGCCTGGCCGCGAACAAGTGACAGGAGTCCTTTCAGCCACCACGCAAGGACGATCACCGGGAAGTCGTTCCAACGAGCATCGGGAAACTGATCATCCCCGCACTGCAAATGGATCGCCCCGGTGATATTTGCACCGGGTTTCGATGCTGAAAAGCTGCCTGTATCGATGACAACCTCGGCCACTGGGACGTCCATTGCTTTCTAGCGCTCGGCTTATTTCTTCAGGTACTCGAAGAACGCCTGCGAGTTGGACTCGCGCCCCAGGAAGTCCTTGACCAGCTCGGGTGCCGGCTTCTGCGCGCCCTGGCCCAGCACCAGCTCGCGGTAGCGCTTTCCGACCTCGGGGCTGAGCTTGTCGGCCGCAAACGCCGTACGCAGGTCCATTGCCACGACCAGGCTCCACAGGTAGCCGTAGTAGCCCGCGCCATAGCCGCCGGCGATGTGGGCGAAGCCGGCCGGGAACATCGTGCCCGGCACATAGCCCAGCGGCGTGGCGCCTTCCATCCTGGCCCACAGCGGCAGCGGCTCGGGCCTGGCTTGCTGGTGCAGCGTCAGGTCATAGCTCGCGTACAGGTGCTGGCGGCCGAACTGCATGCCCTTGCCGTAGTGCTTGGCGGCCTGGGCCTGCTCCACCATCGCGTCGGGCACGGGCTTGCAGGTCGGGCAGACGTCCTGCATCAGCTTGAGCACGTTCTTGTCGTAGACCCAGTCCTCCAGCATCTGCGACGGTGCCTCGACGAAGTCGTGCATGACGGTCGTGCCCGCCGCGCCCGCATAGCGGGTCTTGGAGAGGTTCACGTGCACCGCGTGGCCAAGCTCGTGCAGCAGCGTCTCCACCTCGTCCAGCGACAGGCCGTTGCGGTCGAAGTTGACGACCAGCGCCGCCGCTGGCGTGCGGTTCAGGCGCGTGGCACTGCCGCGCAGCGGCCACACGGCAGCGTGGTTGTACTTGCCGTCGCGCGGGTAGAGGTCGACGTAGAGCTGCGCGAGGGGCTGGCCCGAGGCGACGTCGCTGACGACATAGGTCTGCGCCTCCCCGTGCCACAGCTTGTTGTCGATGCGGGTGTACTTCACGCCCATCATCTTCTCGATGACATGCAGCGCGAACTCCAGGCTGGCCTGCGGCGGGAAGTAGGGGCGGAAGGCGTCCTGGTCGACGCTGTACTTCTGCAGCTTGACGCGCTCGCTGTAGAACGTCGCGTCCCAGCGCTCGACCCGGGTCTCGTCGACGGCCGTGCCCAGGTGCTGGGCTTTGGCGGCGCGCAGCTCCTGCAGCTCGGCCTTCTCGCGGGCGTTGACGGCACCGGTCACCGAGTCGAGGAAGCGCATCGCGTTGGCGCTGTTCTTCGCCATCTGGCGGCGCAGGTTGAAGTCGACGTAGTTGTCGTAGCCGAACAGCTTGGCGTACTCGCCGCGCAGCGTGACGATCTGGGCCAGCAGGTCCAGGTTGGCCTGGCCGCCCTCGTTGGTCTTGGCCAGCCACATGCGCTGGCGAGCCTCGCCACTCTCGGCGCTGCGCATGACGGGCACGTAGCTCGGGTAGTCCACGCCCAGCAGGATGCGGCCCTGGTCGTCGCGCTTGGCCCTCTCCCACACGGAGGCGGGCACGCCCTTGAGCTCGGCCTCGGTGAAGGCGACGCGGGTGCCGGCGTCGCGCAGGTTCTTGCCGAACTGCTGGTCCAGCTCGCTCAGCTTGTCCAGGATCTGCTTGGCACGCTCACGCTTGGCCTTGGGCAGCGCCACGCCGCTGTCCTCGAACTGGCCGGACGACAGGCGCACGAACTCGGCGTCGATACCGTCCTTCTTCGGTGCCTGCTGCAGCGCACGGTAGATCTTCTCGTTCTGGCCGAAGCTGGAACCGAAGTCGGCCCAGCGCAGCGAGCAGGCCTGGGCAGCGTCGCGGATGGCCTTGTCGGGGTGGACGTTGAGGACGAAATCGTTGGGCGCCTGGTGGTCTTCGAGGTAGACGGTCAGGTCGTCCAGCGCGGCCAGCCAGCCGGCGTCGACCTTGCGCTTCTCAAGCTGCGTAACGAGCTTGCCCGCGCCCTTGAGGCCGGCGTCGCAGCGGGTCTGCACGTCCTTCACCGAGGCGTAGGTCGGGAAGTTGGGCGCGGGCAGCTTGGGTTGGGCCTGGGCGGCCACTGCGGTCAGCAGCAGCGCGGCCAGCGTGATCTGGGCGGGTTTCATCAGGGTCTCCTTGTGGGAGCCCAGGATTCTGATGGGACCGGGGCGCTCAGCCGTTTGACATACCCAACAGGGTTTTCACCTGGGCCAGCGCGGTCGGGTCGTCCAGCGTCGTCAGGTCACCCGGGTCCCGTCCCTCGGCCACAGCCTGCAACGCACGGCGGAGCAGCTTGCCGGAGCGGGTCTTGGGCAGCATGGTCACGAAATGCACACGCGCCGGCCGCGCCACCGCACCGAGCTGCGCATCGACATGCTTCAGCACCTCGCCCTCCAGCTTCAGCGACGCCTGAGCCGGGTCGCGCAGCACGGCGAAGGCGATGGCAACCTGCCCCTTGAGCTGGTCGGCCACGCCCACGACGGCAACCTCGGCCACGGCCGGGTGGCCCGAGACGCACTCCTCGATCTCGCGCGTGCCCAGGCGGTGGCCGGCCACGTTGATGACGTCGTCGGTGCGCCCGAGGATGAAGGTGTAGCCGTCGGCGTCGCGCAGGCCCCAATCGAAGGTCGAGTACACCTCGCGGCCAGGCACGCTCTTCCAGTAGGTGTTGACGAAGCGCGCGTCGTCGCCCCACACCGTCTGCAGCGCGCCCGGCGGCAACGGGTGCTCGATGACCAGCACGCCCTTCTGGTTGGGCGCCGTCAGCTCCTCGCCGGTGTTCTCGTCCAGCAGCTTGACGCCGTAGCCGTACATCGGCACGCCGGGCGAGCCCAGGCGCGTCGGCACGGCCTGCACGCCGGGGATGTGATGGGCCACGGTCAGCAGCGGCCAGCCGGTCTCGGTCTGCCAGTAGTTGTCGATGATGGGTACGTTCAGGCCCTCGGAGATCCAGCGTGCCGTGGGCTCGTCCAGCGGCTCGCCGGCCAGGAACAACGCCCGCAGGCTCGACAGGTCGTGGCGCTTGAGCAGCGCAGCGTCGTGTTTCTTGAGCACGCGCACGGCCGTCGGCGCGCTGAACATCACCGTCACACGGTACTTCTCGACGAGGCTCCACAGGATGGCCGCGTCGGGCTGCACCGGCGTGCCCTCGAACATCAGCGTCGCCATGCCGGCGATCAGCGGGCCGTAGACGATGTAGCTGTGGCCCACGACCCAGCCGATGTCGCTGGTGGAGAAGAAGGTCTCACCCGGCCTGCCGCCGAAGATCCAGTCCATGCTGGTGGCGAGCGCCACCGCGTAGCCGCCCACGTCGCGCTGCACACCCTTCGGCTTGCCCGTCGTGCCGCTGGTGTAGAGCGTGTAGCTGGGCGTGTTGGACTCCAGCCAGGCGCAGGGCACGCGCGCGCCGTCATGCTGGCGGCGCAACTCGGCGTAGTCCAGGTCGCGCCCGGCCACGCGCTCGAACGGCACCAGGCCGCGGTCCACCATCAACACGGCGGCGGGCTTGTGGGCGGACAACACGATGGCCTCGTCCAGCAGCGGCTTGTAGGCGATGCGCTTGCCCGCACGGCTGCCGGCATCGGCGCTGATGACGAGCTTCGGCGTCGCATCCTCGATGCGGCTGGCCAGGCTCACCGACGCGAAACCGCCGAACACGACCGAGTGGATGGCACCGATGCGCGCGCAGGCCAGCATCGCGAATGCGGCCTCGGGGACCATGGGCATGTAGATCAGCACACGATCACCCTGCCCCACGCCCTGCGCGGCGAGTATCGCGGCCATCGCCTCGACTTCGGCCAACAGTTGGGCAAAGCTGTAGACGCGCTCCTGCCCGACCTCCGTCGACACCCAGATCAGCGCCTGGCCGTCGGGCCGAGTGGCCGCGTGGCGATCCACCGCGTTGTGGCACAGGTTGGTCGTGCCGCCGACGAACCAGCGCGCGAACGGGGGATGGCTGACGTCGCAGATCTGCTGCGGCGGCGTGTGCCAATCGATGCGGCTGGCCTGCTCGGCCCAGAAGCTGTCCCGTTCGGCCAGCGAGCGGGCGTGGAAGTCGGCGTAGGCGATCGATGTCATGCCCCAAGTGTTGACCTCAAGCACTGACGACAGTCTGACCTCGCTCAAGCCCGTGGCGTGAAGGAATCCAGGGTTTTTACGGATAAGACGACCCGATTGACCCGGATTTGCCCTGACAATTACAAGCTTTACGTCCGCTTTGATTGACGGTGCCTGGGTCGCCCCCTAACCTTCGCGCCGCTCTCCCGCTCCGCTATCGCGACCGCCCTGCGGCCCGCCCCGGTCTCTCTGTCCTGCATGTCCCTGGTCTCCACCACCACCCTGCTGAATCGCATTGCTGCCGCCGGCCTCCTGGTCATCGGTTGCGCCGCGCATGCGCAAGGTGTGGCCCAGGCCGCGACCGTCAACCCGGCCGCACCGCCGCCGGGCACAGTGACCGGCGCCTACGGCCAGAGCCTGCAGCAGCAGCAAGCCGCCGCCGACAAGGCCGCGCCGGCTGCAACGGCCGTCAAGACCAGCGCTGCCCAGCCCGCCACGGCCGGCGACGCGGTCAGCCGCTTCCTGGCCGAGCGTGGCCTGACGACCGCTGCCGAGCAACCCAGCGGGTCATCCCGCCTGCTGGCCAGCGTGCGCGACACCGCCTCCGACCTCGTGCTGTCGGCGATGAACTTCCTCGGCGTGCGCTACACACGCGGCGGCAACTCGGTGGAGAACGGCTTCGACTGCAGCGGCTTCACGCGCCACATCTTCGAGATGAGCGTGGGCCTCGTGCTGCCGCGCCGCGCCGACGAGCAGGCCAAGTCCAACAGCCTGGCAGCCGTGCGCAAGGAAGAACTCAAGCCCGGCGACCTCGTGTTCTTCAACACGATGCGCGCCACCTTCAGCCACGTGGGCATCTACGTCGGCGAGGGCAAGTTCATCCACGCCCCCCGCACCGGCAGCGCCGTGCGCGTGGAAGACATGCGCGATGCCTACTGGGCCAAGCGCTTCACCGGCGCTCGACGCGCCGATTTGAAGGCGGCGGCCGAAGCGCCATCGACGCGCTGACCGGTACGGCGGGCATCAGCCTGCCACGCGTTTCGCCACCAAGGTCAGGATCTCGTAGCTCGCGCACAGCTCGCCGCGCTGGTTGGTCACGGCCACGTCCCAGCCGATGACGCCTTGAGGAACTTCCTCGGGCTGGTCACTGCGCGGCGGGCGGTCGATCTTGCGCTTGGCGGTCAGGCGCGCCTGAATGGTGTCGCCGATGGCGACCGGTGTGACGAAGCGCAGGTTCTCGAGGCCGTAGTTCGCGAGCACAGGCCCCGGGGCCGGGCTGACGAACAGACCCGCCGCGGCCGACAGCACGAAGTAACCGTGCGCGATGCGCCTGCCGAACGGCGACTCCTTGGCCGCGACCTCGTCGAAGTGCATGTAGAAGTAGTCGCCCGACAGGCCGCCGAACGCGACGATGTCGGCCTCGCCGACGGTGCGGCGGTGGGTCAGCAGACTCATGCCGACCTCGACGTCCTCGAAGTAGCGGCGGAACGGATGGACCTCACTCTCGGTGACGGCGCCGCCGCGCTGATATTCGCCGGTGATGGCCGAGATCATCGTCGGCGAGCCCTGCACGGCGCAGCGCTGCAGGTAGTGCTTCACCGCACGCAGGCCGCCCAGTTCCTCGCCACCGCCCGCGCGGCCGGGGCCACCATGCTTGAGCTTCGGCAGCGGCGAGCCGTGGCCGGTGTTCTCCAGCGCGGCCTCGCGGTCCAGCACCAGCATGCGGCCGTGCCAGGCGGCGAAGGTCGGCACGGCTTGCGCGGCCAGCGCCGGCGTCTTCGTGCAGACGGTGCCGACCAGGCTGCCGCGGCCCAGCGTCGCGAGGTGCAGCGCTTCGTCGAAATCTCCGTAGGGCAGCAGCGTCGTCACCGGGCCGAAGGCTTCGAGGTGATGCGCGTCACTCGCTGCGGAGTCGCGGGCGAGCAGCAGCGTCGGCGCGAAGAAGGCGCCGTCGCCGACGCCCTCGCCCTTCGGCGCAAAGCCGTCCTTGGCTGACAGCAGCACCTCGCACTGCACGGCCAGTTGCGCGACACGCTCGGCCACGTCGGCCTGCTGGGCCTTGCTGGCCAGCGCGCCCATGCGCACGCCCTCGACGGCGGGGTCGCCCACCACCGTCTTCGCCAGCCGGGCCTTCAGCGCCGCGGCGACCGGGTCAACCAGATGGCGCGGCACCAGCGTGCGGCGGATGGCCGTGCACTTCTGGCCGGCCTTGGCCGTCATCTCGCGCGCCACTTCCTTAATGAAGAGGTCGAACTCCGGGTCGGCCGGCGTCACGTCGGGCGCGAGGATGGCGCAGTTCAGGCTGTCGGCCTCGGCGTTGAAAGGGATGCTCTTTCTCAGCAGGTTCGGATGCGCTTTCAACTGCAGGGCCGTGTCGGCGCTGCCCGTGAAGGTCACGACGTCGGCCTCGTCCAGCCGCTCGAACAGGTCGCCCGTGCCGCCGATGATGAGCTGCAGCGCACCCGCGGGCACAAGGCCGGACTCGACAATCAGCCGCACGCAAGCTTCGGCGACATAGCTGGTCGCCGTTGCGGGCTTGACCAGGCAAGGCATGCCGGCCAGGAAGCTCGGCGCGAACTTCTCCAGCATCCCCCACATCGGGAAATTGAACGCGTTGATGTGCAGCGCCACGCCGCGCTTGGGCACCAACACGTGGCTGCCGATGAAGTGATTGTTGGCGCCCAGCCGCATGGCCGGGCCTTCGTGCAGCACGTTGCTGCTGGGCAGGTCCTTGCCGCCGATGGACGCGTACGCGAACAGCGTGCCGATGCCGCCCTCGATGTCGATCCACGAATCGGCCCGCGTCGCGCCGGTGTGGGCGCTGATCGCGTAGAGCTGTTCCTTGCGTTCGAGCAGGTACGCGGCCAGCGCCTTCAGCACGCGAGCGCGGTCCTGGAAATGCGTGCGCAGCAGGCCGGGCAAGGCCGTGCCGCGCGCAAAGCTCATCGCCTCGGCGAAGTCCAGCGCTTCCTCGTGGGTGTGCGCGACGACGCGGCCGTTGATGGCGCTGGCCAGGGGCTTCGCCGCCGTGGCGCCGACCCAGCGGCCGGCGATATAGCTTTGCAGAATCATGTCGACCCCTCGTCCGTCGAGTACGCCGGCCGATCCCCCGAGGGGATGCGGCCCGGCTTGGGGCGGCCCGGCGCTCGGTCCGCTGTCACTTGATCAACACCCACGCGCCGTTCTTGATCTCGACCATCACGCGGGCGCGCTGGTCCAGGCCCAGGTGGTCGCCGACGGACATGTTGAACACGCCGTGCGCGCCGGCCACGTTCTTCACGTTCTCCAGCGCGTCACGCAGCGCGGCGCGGAAGGCTGGCGTACCGGGCTGCGCCTTCTTCAGCGCCTCGGGCACGGCGGCGGCCATCAGCAGGCCGGCGTCCCAGGCGTGGCCGCCGAAGGTCGAGACAGAACCCTTGCCGTTCGCGGCTTCGTACTTGGCGATGTAGTCCTGCGCGCTCTTCTTCACCGGGTGGTCGGCCGGCAATTGCGCCGCGACCAGCACGGGGCCGGACGGCAGCAGCGTGCCTTCCACGTCCTTGCCACCCACGCGCAGGAAATCGTTGTTCGCGACGCCGTGCGTCTGGTAGATCTTGCCGGCGTAGCCACGGTCTTTGAGCGCCTTCTGCGGCAGCGCGGCGGGCGTGCCAGAGCCGGCAATGAGGATGGCGTCGGGTCGGGCTGCCACCAGCTTCAGCACCTGGCCGGTGACGGACGTGTCCGTGCGGTTGTAGCGTTCGCTCGCGACGACGTTGAGGTGCTTGGTCGCGGCGATCTTGTTGAACTCGGTCCACCAGCCCTCCCCGTAGGCATCTGCGAAGCCGATGAAGCCGGCCGTCTTGATGCCATGGTCGACCATGTGCGTCACGATGGCCAGCGCCATCATGATGTCGTTCTGCGGCGTCTTAAAGACCCACTTCTTCTTCGCGTCGAGCGGCTCGACGATGCGGGCCGACGCGGCCATCGAGATCATCGGCGTGCCGGACTCGGACACCGCGTCGATCATCGCCAGCGAGTTGGGCGTGACCGTCGAGCCGATGATGATGTCGACCTTGTTCTCGGTGATGAACTTGCGCGTGTTGGCGACGGCGGTGGTCGTGTCGGACGCGTCGTCCAGCACGATGTAGTTGACCTTCTGGCCCGCGATGGTCGTCGGCATCAGCGCGACGGTGTTCTTCTCCGGGATGCCGAGCGACGCCGCCGGGCCGGTCGCGGACACGGTGACACCGACGTTGATGTCGGCCTGGGCCGCCAGGCTCAGCGTGGCCGCGAGTGCCAGGGCAAGTTGCTTGAAGGGCTTCATGGGGGTCGTCTCCTCGGGGTTATTGAATGGCGGCGGGCTGACGCGGCTGCACCGCGCCGAGACCACCAAAGAACAGGTCGCTGACCAGGGCCGCAAGCGCCTCGTGCGACAGCTCGCCGTCGGACCGCAGCCAGGTGAAGGTCCAGTTGATCATGCCAAAAAGCAGCATGGTCAGCGGCTTGTGCAGCCTGGCGTCGCGCAACTCGGGTCGCACCAGCGACAGCGCCGTGGCGAACTCGCCGACGACCTGGCGTTCCACGTCCAGCAGCCGCTCGCGTTCGGCGTCGGCGAGGAACTTGATCTCGCTCGTCAGCACGCGGTGCTGGGCCTGGGCATTGGCGTAGGCGCGCGTGAAGCGCTCGATGAGCGTGCGCAGCTGCGCGTCCGGCGCGAGCTGCTGCGCCTTGACCTCCTCCACCAGCTTCAACAGCGCGTGGACATGGCCGTCGCAGATCTGGGCCAGCAACTCCTGCTTGTCCTGGAAGTAGTGATAAAGCGTCGGCTTGGCCACGCCACAGGCCTCGGCGACCTGGTTCATCGACGTGGCGGGGAAGCCCTGCTCGGCAAACAGACGCGCGGCGGCGGCGAGGATGTCCTCGCGCTGGGCTTCGAAGGTGGGGGCGCGTTTGCGGGCCATCAGCGCTCGTCGAAAGAGATGACGACACGCTCGGTCAGCGGGTGCGCCTGGCAGCTGAGGATGAAGCCGGCGGCGACCTCGGCCTTGTCCAGCGCGAAGTTCTTGTCCATGCGCACCTCGCCCTCGACGAGCTTGCAGCGGCAGGTGGAGCAGACGCCGCTCTTGCACGAGAACGGCACGTCCATGCCTTCGCGCGCGGCGGCGTCGAGCAGGCTGGGGTCTGTTGAGAAGAACTCGATCTCGCGCGACAGGCCGTCGCGGATGACCGTCACGCGTGCCTCGGGCGCATCGCCCGGCTTGACCTCGTGCGGCGCAGGCCGGCCGCTCAACGTATCGGGTGTTCCGAAGCGCTCGATGTGGATGCGCTCGGCCGGCACGCCATGACCCAGCAGCGCCGCCTCGGCCTGGTCGTTCATCTCGAACGGGCCGCAGACGAAAACCTCGTCCAGGCTGGCCGCCGGCACCGGGCCGGCGAGAAAGGCGCTGAGCTTGCCCGCGTCCAGTCGGCCGGCATACAGCGGCGCATCGACCGCCTCGCGGCTGAAGACGAGGTGCAGCGACAGCCGCGTCATGAAGCGATTCTTCAGGTCTTCGAGCTCTTCCTTGAACATCGTCGACGCCGTGCGACGGTTCGCGTAGATCAGCGTCGCGCGTGATGTCGGCTCGCGCTCCAGCAACGCGGTCAGGATGGCCAGGATGGGCGTGATGCCCGAGCCGCCAGCGATCAGCAGCACATGGCGGCCCTCGCTGGACGACGGCAGCACGAAGCGGCCCTGCGGCGGGTAGGACTCGACGACATCGCCGGGCTTCAGCTGCTCGTGCACCCAGGTCGAGAACGCGCCGCCGTCGACGCGACGGATGCCGACCTGAAGGCGTCGGTCCGAGCAGATGGAATAGCTTCGGCGCAGCTCCTGCCCGCCGACCATGGCGCGCAGCGTCAGGTACTGGCCGGGTTCGAAAGCGAAGCCTTCGGGTGGAGCCTCGAAGCCGACGACCATCGCGTCGTCGGTGTCGCGCTCGACCGAGGTCACGCGCAGGGGGTGGAAGTGCAGAGCCATCAGTGCCCGCCCGGCCGCCCGAAGGGCACTGGCGCCCCCTCGGGGAGCAGTGAACGAAGTGAACGTGGGGGCTTCATGTCTTTAGATGGGTTTGAAGTATTCGAAAGGCTCGCCGCATTCGATGCAGCGCCAGGTGGACTTGCAGGCCGTGGAGCCGAAGCGCGACAGCTGCTCGGTCCGCCCGCCGTCACAGCGCGGGCAGCGCAGCTTCGGGACCACGCGGATGGCCTGCTCGGCGCTGCATTGCGGCGGCACGATGCCGTAGTGCTGCAGCTTCTGGCGGCCCTCGGGCGTGATCCAGTCGGTGCTCCAGGCCGGCGCACGCTGCAGCGTGACGGTCACGTCGCCGAACTCCGCAAGCGCAGCGCGCACGTCGTCGGCGATCAGCTCGGTGGCCGGGCAGCCGGAGTAGGTCGGCGTCAGCACCACCTCGACGCCCGAGGCCGTCTCGCGCAGGTCGCGCACGATGCCCAGGTCCACCAGCGTCACCGCGGGAATCTCTGGATCGGGCACGGCGGCAAGCTTGGCGCGAGCGCTTTCCAGGTTCACCACGTCCCCCCAGGGTAGGCCCGCTGCAGGAACTGCATCGTGCCCAGCAGGTGGCCCATGTGCTCGCTGTGCACGCCGTCGATGCCGCGCGGCTGCATCGCGCTGTCGCGGGGCAGCGTCAGCGTGGCCTCAAGCATCAGCGTGGCCCAACGGGCGCGCCAGTCGGCCTCCAGCTCGCTCCACGCGGGCCCGACACCCTCCGTGCCTTCTGCGGCGAACAGCTCGTTGAAGTACGGCCACAGCACGCCCAGCGCGGCCTGCATGCGGGCCTTGGATTCGTCCGTGCCATCACCCAGGCGCACGGCCCAGTCGCTGCTGTGCTGGCGGTGGTAGCGCACCTCTTTCAGCGACTTGGCGGCAATGCCGGCCAGCTCGGCGTCGGGGCTGGCCTGCAGGCGCCCGTACAGCAGCTCGAGCCAGATCGAGATCGCAGCGTTGCGCAGCGTCGTCAGCGCGAAGTCGCGGCCGCCGCTGCCGTCGCTGGGGCTGGCCGCTGCGTTCGGCAACTCGACGAGGATGACGTTCCGGTACTCGCGCTCCTCGCGCAGGAAGGCGAGCTGGTCTTCATCGCGGCCGGCGCCTTCGAGCTGGCCGGCATGGGTCAGCAGCGCGCGGGCCTGGCCCAGCAGATCCAGTGCGATGTTGCCCAGCGCGAGGTCTTCCTCCAGCACCGGCGCGTGACCGGTCCATTCGGACAGCCGCTGGCTGTGGATGAGGCAGGTGTCCGCCAGGCGCAGCACGTAGAGGGTCTTGGCGTCCATGGCCATCACATGTGATTCAGTTCGTCCGGCAGTTCATAGAACGTCGGATGGCGGTAGACCTTGTCGTCAGCCGGCTCGAACAGGCTGCCCTTTTCCGTGGGGTCGCTGGCGACGATCTGCTCGGAGCGCACGACCCAGATGCTGGTGCCTTCCTGCCGGCGCGTGTAGACGTCGCGGGCCATCTGGATGGCCATCGCCGAATCGGCCGCGTGCAGGCTGCCGCAGTGCTTGTGGTCCAGGCCCGCCTTGCTGCGGACGAACACTTCCCACAGCGGCCATTCATTCTTCGGATTGCTCATCACGCTGCCTCTTGTTTAACGGCTTGCTTGCGCGCGTGGGCCAGCGCGGCGTCGCGCACCCAGGCGCCGTCGTCCCAGGCCTTGTTGCGGGCGGCCAGGCGCTCGCGGTTGCAGGGGCCTTCGCCACCGACGACGCGCCAGAACTCGGCCCAGTCGATGGTGCCGAAGTCGTAGCTCTGGCGCGCCTCATTCCACTTCAGGTCGGGGTCGGGCACGGTCACGCCGAGGATCTCGGCTTGCGGAATCGTCGCGTCGACGAACTTCTGGCGCAGTTGATCGTTGGTGACGCGCTTGATGCCCCAGCGGATGCTCTGCTCGGAGTTGGGCGAGTCCTTGTCGGCAGGGCCGAACATCATCAGCGACGGCCACCACCAGCGGTTCACGGCGTCCTGCACCATGGCTTTCTGCTGGGCCGTGCCCTTGGTCATCATCGTCAGCAGGCTCTCGTAGCCCTGGCGCTGGTGGAAGCTCTCCTCGCGGCAGACGCGGATCATGGCCCGCGCATACGGCGCGTAGGAGCAGCGGCACAGCGGCACCTGGTTCATGATGGCCGCGCCGTCCACCAGCCAGCCGATGACGCCGATGTCGGCCCAGGTCAGCGTCGGGTAGTTGAAGATGGAGCTGTACTTGGCCTTGCCGGACAGCAGCGCCTCGGTCATCTCGTCGCGACTGGTGCCCAGCGTCTCGGCGGCGGCATAGAGGTAGAGGCCGTGGCCGCCCTCGTCCTGCACCTTGGCGAGCAGGATGGCCTTGCGCTTGAGCGTGGGCGCGCGCGTGATCCAGTTGCCCTCGGGCAGCATGCCGACGATCTCGCTGTGCGCATGCTGGCTGATCTGGCGCACCAGCGTCTTGCGGTAGTGGTCGGGCATCCAGTCCTTGGCCTCGATGAAGTCGCCGGCATCGATGCGGGCCTCGAAGGCTTCCTCGCGGGCCAGGTCCTCGGCGCTCTTCACGACCTTGGGCTTGGCCTCGCGGGCCATCAGGTCCATGGCTTGCGTGTACATCGCTCGCTCCTTACTTCTTGCGTTGGTCGACGACGCGGCGGGCCTTGCCGACCAGCGTGCGCTCGATGGAGTTGTTCGGCTCGACCTGGATGGTGGCCGTCACGCCGATCAGGTTCTTGATGCGCTCGGCCAGGCGCCGGCCGATGCCGTCGTCCGCCGCCCCGATGGCCAGTTCGCAACGGATCAGCAGTTCATCCAGATGCCCGTCACGCGTGACGACGAGCTGGTATTGGCCGCCCAGGCCCTTCTCCTGAAGCACCAGCTCCTCGACCTGCGTCGGGAACAGGTTGACGCCGCGGATGATGAGCATGTCGTCGCTGCGGCCGACGATCTTGCCCATGCGGCGCATGCTGCGCGAGGTGGGCGGCAACAGGCGCGTCAGGTCGCGCGTGCGGTAGCGGATGACGGGCATCGCCTCCTTGGAGAGCGACGTGAAGACGAGCTCGCCCTCACTGCCGTCGGGCAGCACCTCGCCGGTGTCGGGGTCGATGATCTCGGGGTAGAAATGGTCTTCCCAGATGACCGGGCCGTCCTTGCTCTCCACGCACTCGCTGGCCACACCCGGGCCCATCACTTCCGACAGGCCGTAGATGTCGACCGCGTCGATGCCGGCGCCGGCCTCGATCTCCTTGCGCATCGCCTCGGTCCAGGGCTCGGCGCCGAAGATGCCCACCTTCAGCGACGACTCGCGCGCATCCAGCCCCTGGCGGGTGAACTCCTCGATCAGCACCTGCATGTAGCTGGGCGTGACCATGATGATGTCGGGCTTGAAGTCGGTGATGAGCTGCACCTGCTTCTCGGTCTGGCCGCCGCTCATCGGGATGACCGTGCAGCCCAGCCGCTCGGCGCCGTAGTGCGCGCCCAGGCCGCCGGTGAAGAGGCCATAACCGTAGGCCACGTGGACCAGGTCGCCCGCGCGGCCGCCCGCGGCGCGGATGGAGCGCGCGACGAGATTGGCCCAGTTGTCGATGTCCTTGAGCGTGTAGCCCACCACCGTCGGCTTGCCCGTGGTGCCGGAGGAGGCATGGATGCGCGCCAGTTGCTCGCGCGGCTTGGCGAACAGGCCGAACGGGTAGTTCGAGCGCAGGTCGTGCTTCGTCGTGAACGGGAACTTCGCCAGGTCGGACAGCTGTTTCAGCTCCGACGGGTGCACACCCTTCTCGTCGAACTTCGCCTTGTAGTGCGGCACGTTGTCGTAGGCGTGCTGCAGGCTCCAGCGCAGGCGCTCGAGCTGCAGGGCCTGCAGTTCGTCGCGGCTGGCCGTCTCGATGGCTTCGAGCTCGCCGGGGCGGGGTGATTTGACGGTCATGCTTCGAACACCTTGCGTTCGCCGAGGCGGTAGGAGCGCCCACGGAACATGGCGATCAGGTCGCCGTTCTGGTTTTTCACCGTGATGTCGTACAGCCCCGTGCGGCCGGCCAGCGATGTCTCCTCCGCCGTCGCCGTCAACACGTCATTCAACTTCGCGCTCTTCAGGATGTCGATGCCGAAACCTGACGCCACCGTCAGCGCATTGCGGGCATTGCAGGCGAAGGCGAAGGCCGAGTCGGCCAGCGTGGCGATCAGCCCGCCGTGGCAGATGGCGAAGCCGTTGAGCATGTCGGCCCGCACCGTCATCCTGACCACGGCGCGGCCGGGTGCGACCTCGGTGACCTGCATGCCCAGCATCCTGCTCGCGGCATCGTCCGCGAGCATCACGTCGCGGACCTTCTCGGCAACGGCTTGCGGGTCCATCAGCGGTCCTTGAACTGCGGCGTGCGCTTCTCGAGGAAGGCCGCCGTGCCTTCGAGGAAGTCGTGCGCAAAGCCGAGCTGGCTCTGCAACGCGGCCTCGCGCCTGAGGGCCGGCTCGTAGTCCAGCTTCATCGCGTCGTCCATCGCGCGGCGCGTCTCGGCCATCGCGCGGGTGGGCATGCCGGCCAGGCGCTGCGCCAGCGCCAGGGCCGTGTCCAGCAACGCCGAATCGGGCACCACGCGGGCGATCATGCCCAGCTGCAGCGCCTCGGGCGCCTTGACCTTGTCGCCCAGCAGCGTCAGCTCCAGCGCACGCGCGCGGCCGACAAGGCGCGGCAGCAGCCAGGTGCCGCCGCAGTCCGGGATGAGGCCGATCCTGGAGAAGGCCTGGATGAAGCTGGCACCCTCGGCCGCCAGCACGACATCGCAGCCCAGCGCCAGGTTGGCGCCGGCGCCCGCCGCCACGCCGTTGACGGCCGCCACCACCGGCACCGGCAGGCTGCGCAGCCGCAGCGCCAGCGGGATGTAGTAGTGCTCCAGCACGTGGCCGATGTCCTTGGGCGCAGCGCCCGGCTCGCGGCTGGGCGCGACGTGCGGGTCGGCCAGGTCCTGCCCGGCGCTGAACGCCCGGCCCGCGCCGGTGATGAGCACGCAGCGCGTCTGGGCGTCCTCGGCCACGGCTTCCAACGCCTGGCGCAACTGGCCCAGCATGGCGGCCGTGAAGGCGTTCAGCGCCTCGGGGCGGTTCAGGCGCAGCAGGCGGACGGCGCCGTGCTGTTCGCTCTGGATCAGGGTTTCGGACATGGCATCATTTCTCTACCGACCGGTCGGTTAATCGTAGATGCGACCTTGACCAGAATCAAGAAACCCGCGGGAAAACCCCGAAATCCTGTCCAGAAGCGGCTCGGACACAGCCGACGCCGGGCCTAGGCCGCCGACTCTCCCTCGGCGATGTCCACCTCCTCGGCCAGCGCCGCCACCAGTGCTGGCCGCGGCGGTGCGAAGCCCGGTGCCGTGCAGGCCGCCGAACCCGCCGCCAGCGCCCAGCGCAGGTGCTGCTCGATCGGAGCGGCGGCGTTGCGCATCAGGCTATCCAGCAGGCCGGCCATTGCCGAGTCGCCGGCGCCAACCGTGTCCACCACATCCACCCGCGGCGGCAGCCCGCTGCACTCCTCCACGCCGTGGTACAGCGTCGCGCCGGCCTCGCCGCGCGTCAGCAGCAGCCAGCAGCCGGGGTTCCAGGCCACGATCTGGGCCAGGCCGCTGCGGTAGTCCGCCACGCGGAACAGGCCGCGCAGGTCCTCGTCAGACACCTTGATGACGTCGGCCAGCCGGCACATCTGCGCCAGCGTGTCGTCGTAGCTGGCGTCCATCGGTGGCGAGCGGAAGTTGGGGTCGTAGCTGATGAGACGGCCCTCCCCCTTCAGCGCCTCGGCCAGCGCCAGCAGCCGCCCGGCCAGCGGCTCGCGCACGAGGCCCAGGCTGCCGAAGTGCGCCCAGCGCAGCGAGCGCGTCCAGCCCGCCGGCAGGCCCTCGGGGCGGAAATGCAGGTCCGCGCTGTCCTGGCCGATGAAGAAGTAGCGCGGCGGGTCGGTCTCGTGCACCACGGCCAGCAGCGGCGGCCGCGGCAGTTGCTGGATGAAGCGCAAGTCGAGGTCGGCGTCCTGGCTGGCCTGCCAGATCTCGGCACCGAAAGGGTCGCGGCTGATGCCGCCCGCGAAGGCGCTCAGCTGGCCCAGCGCCGACATCGCAACCGCCACGTTCCACGGCGAGCCGCCGCAGGCGCTGCGCCAGCGGTCCGGCCCGGTGCGGATCAGGTCCGTCAAGGCTTCACCGAAGGCAATGAAATGCGGCAGATCGGGGTGCAGGAATTGGGTCATTCCCATGCATTCAAACGCGCCACCAGCAGACCCGCAAGTCCCTCGGACTTGGCTCGGCTGACACAATTGGCCCATGTCCGCCCGCGTGATTCCCTTGCACGACACCCGCTCGCTGCGCCCCCTGGCCGCCGTGACGCCGCCGCCGGGCCTGCCGTTGGCCGACCGGTTGGGCCGGCCCCTGCGAGACCTGCGCATTTCGGTGACGGACCGCTGCAACTTCCGCTGCGGCTACTGCATGCCCAAGCAGGTGTTCGGCAAGCACCACGAATTCCTGCCCCATGCCGACCTCCTCAGTTTTGAGGAAATCACGCGGCTGGCGCGCGTCTTCACGGGTCTGGGCGTCGAGAAGCTGCGCATCACCGGCGGCGAGCCGACGCTGCGCCGCGGGCTGGAGTCGCTGATCGAGATGCTGGCCCAACTGCGCACGCCGGATGGCCGCGAACTGGACCTGACGCTGACGACCAACGGCTCCACGCTGGTGAAGAAGGCCACCGGCCTGCGCGCGGCCGGCCTCAAGCGCCTGACGGTCAGCCTGGACGGGCTGGACGACGCCGTCTTCCAACGCATGAACGACGTCGGTTTTCCCGTCGCCGACGTGCTGGCCGGCATCCGCGCCGCGCAGGATGCCGGGCTGGGGCCGGTCAAGGTCAACATGGTCGTGCAGCGCGGCGTCAATGACGGCGAGATCCTCGCGATGGCGCGGCACTTCCGGCACAGCGGCGTCGTGCTCCGCTTCATCGAGTACATGGACGTCGGCGCCACCAACGGCTGGCGCATGGACCAGGTGCTGCCCAGCGCCGAGGTGCAGCGCCGCATCGCCGCCGAGTTCCCGCTGGTGCAGCTGTCGCACAGCGCACCGGGCGAGACGGCCGAGCGCTGGGCCTACGCCGACGGCGGCGGCGAGATCGGCTTCATCTCCAGCGTCACGCAGGCCTTCTGCGGCGACTGCAACCGCGCGCGGCTGTCGACCGAGGGGCGGCTCTACACCTGTCTGTTCGCGCACCGCGGGCACGACCTGCGCGGCCTGCTGCGTGACGCACAGCCGGTCAGCGACGACCAGCTCGCCGGCGCCATCGCCGGCGTGTGGACGGGCCGCGAGGACCGCTACTCGCAGCTGCGCGGCACGGCTGCGGCCGGGGCGGAGCCGCGTGTCGAGATGCACTACATCGGCGGCTGATGCGCGACTGCTGGTTCACGAGGAAGCTGCAACGCCGCACGGCGCTGGCGGTGGTGGCGAGCCTGGCCGTGCCGTGGGCTGTGGGGGACTTCTTCAAGGGCTTCCATCAACCCGGGCTGGTGAACGACGCCACGCGCGCCCAGCTGCTGATCGACTACCTCGTCATCGGCGCCTCGCTGTTCGGGTTGACGATGGTGGGGACCTGGCTGATCGGCTGCTGGGTGGTCGCCGTCATGCGCGGGCCGCGTCGCGAGGCCGATGCTTTCCCCGGTGCGCCGGGAGAGCCGCCGCCATGAGCCGCGTCGTCGCTCTGCTGCTCGCCGGCGGCCGCGGCAGCCGCATGGGCGGCGTGGACAAGGGCCTGCAGTTGCTGCACGGCCGGCCGCTGGCGGTTCACGTCACCGAACGCCTGCGTCCCCAGGCCGACCACGTGCTGATCAGCGCCAACCGCAACCTCGATGCCTACGCCGCACTGGGCCACGACGTGCTGGCCGACCCACCCGGCCTCGAGTTCGCCGGGCCGCTGGCCGGCATGCTGGCGGGGCTGAACGCGCTGCCCCCCGACGCCTGGCTGCTGACCGCCCCCTGCGACTGCCCGCACCTGCCGCCGGACCTGGCCGAACGCCTTCTCGGCGCGGCCGAAAGGCATGGCCTCGCCTTCGCGCAGGCCACGCGCGAGCACCCCACGCATGCGCTGCTGCACGCCCGCCTGCGCGAACCGCTGGCCGCCCACCTGCACGGCGGTGGCCGCGCCGTGCTGCGCTGGATGCGCTCGCAGCCGCACGGCGTCGCGCAGTTCGATGACGAGGCCGCCTTCGCCAACCTCAACACGCTGGCCGACCTGCATGGCTGAGGTCTCCATCCGCCCGATGCTCGAGCCTGACCTGCTCGGCTACAAGGCGCTGCGCGACGCCATACTGGCGGGCCACCCCGAGGCCTTCACGTCGGATGCCGAGACCGA
This sequence comes from Pelomonas candidula, assembly GCF_043555985.1. Classification (NCBI taxonomy): domain Bacteria; kingdom Pseudomonadati; phylum Pseudomonadota; class Betaproteobacteria; order Burkholderiales; family Sphaerotilaceae; genus Roseateles; species Pelomonas candidula. The sequence goes on from NZ_JBIGIC010000021.1 coordinate 50,220, forward strand.
GAGCCTGCGCGACCTCGCCAGCTACCGCAGCCGCCTCGCCGGCGGCACGAACGGCGGTACCTTGTTCACGCTGGTGGCGCTGGACCGCGGCCGCGTCGTCGGCGCGCTGACCTGCGAGCGCGAGCCGCGCCGCAAGGTGCAGCACATCGCCCACCTCGTCGGCATGATGGTGGCCGACACGCACCGCGGCCGCGGCATCGGCCGGGCCTTGCTGGCCGCCACCATCGCCCGATTGCAGGCCACGGACGGACTGGCGCAGGTCACGCTCAGCGTGACGACGAGCAACCGCGCCGCCATCGGCCTGTACGAAAGCGTCGGCTTCACGCGCTACGGCCGCCTGCCGGATGCCATCCGCCTGCCCGACGGTCGCAGGCTGGACAAGGATTTGATGGCCCTAAGGCTGTAGCACTTCGAACTGCACGACCAGCGCGTCCTGCACCGCCAGCAGCCCACCCAGCACCGTGAACGGCTGGATGCCGAAGTCGCTCTGGCGGACGACGACCTCGCCGCGCGCGCGCCGGCCGTCGACCTCGGCGACGAACCACTGCCGCCGCGCGACGCCGTGCAGCGTGATCTCCGCCTCCACCGCGCGCCGCGCGCCCTCCCCCACCTGCTGCAACGTGCGCACGACGACCTCCGGATGCGCCGCGGCCTCCAGCGCCTTCAACAGGTTGGCCTTGGTACCGGCGCGGGCGTCGTCGTCCACGATGCTGGCAAAGCCATCGCCCATGCGCGCGCGCAGCACGGGCGGGTCGATGGCCAGCGCATCGAGGCGAAAGCGCAGCACCGGGCCCGCGGCGGGCCAGTCCACGCGCAGGTCGCCGGCACGCAGCACATGGTTGTGCCCCAGCCGCGCCGCCGTGCCGCCGCGCCAGACCAGCACGCGCAGCTCATCACCGCCCCGCTCGGTCGACGCCGGTGTCACCAAGGGGACGTCGGTGCAGCCCGCCAGGGCGGCCAGGCCGATCAGCAGCTGTCGGCGACTTGTCGTTTGCGTGCTCAACTGGGGATTCCGCGGGGGTTCTGAAAGCCGTCGCACGGCGTTCCCGCGCGCAGCTGGACTAGCATAGCCACCATCTCCTCACGGGAGCCCCGTCATGGCCAGCCTGTTCCGTCCCGCGCTCGATCTGATGGCGCAATACGCCGCCTACCACCGCGACCGCCGCAACATCACGACGCACTTCATCGGCATCCCGCTCATCGTCTTCGCGATCAGCGTGTTGCTGGCCCGCGTCGAATTCAGCGTCGGCACGACGCCCATGAATGCCGCCATCGTGCTGTGGGCGCTGTCGGCACTGTGGTACCTCACACGAGGCAACATCATGCTCGGCGTGGCCACCGCGCTGGTCAACGGCGTGCTCACCGCGCTGGCCATGACGGCCGCGCAGGGCTCGATGGCGAGCTGGCTGGCCATCGGCGTCGGCAGCTTCGTCGTCGGCTGGGTGTTCCAGTTCATCGGCCACTACTACGAGGGCAAGAAGCCCGCCTTCGTCGACGACCTCGTGGGCCTGCTCGTCGGCCCGATGTTCGTCGTCGGCGAGGCCATGTTCATGCTCGGCTGGGGCCGCCCGCTGCTGGCCGAGATCGAACGCCGCGTGGGCCCCACCCACCTGCGCGACCTCGCCCATCCCTGACGTCCAGTCCGGATGACCGGCGTTCTCGTCATGGGCGCCGGCTCCGTCGGCTGCTTCGTCGGCGGCCTCACGCAGCTTGCCGGCGTGCCCGTCCACTTCGTCGGCCGGCCGCGCGTGCTGGCCCACCTGCGCAAGCACGGTCTGCGTTTGACAGACCAGGACGGCCTGGACCGCCACATCCCGCCTCTGCAGCTGCGGCTGCACGAAGAGCCACCGGCCGGCCTGAAGCCCGACCTCGTGCTGCTGTGCGTGAAGTCCGGCGCCACCACCACGGCCGCCACGACGCTGGCACTGGCGCTGCCCGAGGGAACGCCCGTCGTCAGCCTGCAGAATGGCATCGGCAACGCGGCAGAGGCACGCGCCGTCGCACCGCAGCTGCGCTGGCACGCCGGCATGGTGCCCTTCAACATCGCCGAGCTGTCGCCCGGCCACTACCACCGCGGCACCGGCGGCGTGCTGGCCGCTGAAGGCACCGCGGCCGACGTGGCGCTGGTGGCATGGCAGGCCGCGCTGGCCGGCGTCGGCATGAAGCTCAAGCTCCACGCCGACCTCGCGCCCGTGCAGTGGGGCAAGCTGCTGATGAACCTGAACAACCCGGTCAACGCCCTCTCGGGCCGGCCGCTGCGCGACGAGCTGCTGGAGCGCGGCTACCGGCGCGTGCTGGCCGCGCTGCAGGAAGAGGCGCTGGACCTGCTGGACGCGGCGCAACGCCCCGTCGCCCAGCTCTCGCCGCTGCCGCCGCGTCGGCTGCTGAAGCTGCTGCGCCTGCCCACGCCGCTGTTCCGGCTGATCGCGGCGCGCATGCTGCGCATCGACGCCAAGGCACGCTCCAGCATGGCCGACGACCTGGGCGCTGGCCGCATCACCGAGATCGACGCGCTGTGCGGCGAGGTCGTGCGCCTGGCCCGCAGCCTGCACCGCACGGCACCGCTGAACGCGCGCATGCAGGCCCTCGTGGAAGCCTGGCCGCAACGCCGCCAGCCGTATCTGCCACGCGAACTGCTCCGCGAACTGGGGCTGTCCTGAGTTGATGCGCGCTGCCGGCGCCCGGCACCGCCCCTAGTTCGTCACCCGCCCTACCCGGCGATCGATCTCGTCGCGGCTGCGCCGGGCTCGGCGCCCGCTTTGCCGCTTCGGTCGCACGGGCATCGCCGCGCCGCACACCGCTCCAGACACTGCGCTCCGCCCGAGGCCCGACGCCTGCGGGCATCAACCCAAGGAGCATCCCCATGAGTCTGAAGACAAGCTTGTGCGCAGCCGCAGCGGCGCTGGCCCTCACGCTGCCGGCGATCGCGCAGGACTCCAGCTACAAGCCGGGTTCGGTCTGGTTCTTCTCCAACATCCAGGTCGAGCCAGGGCAGTACGAGAAGTACCTGGACTACCTGGCCAGCAACTGGAAGAAGGTGCAGGAGCTGGGCAAGAGGGAAGGCGTCATCCTGTCCTACCACGTGCTGTCCGTGAACGCGCCGCGCAAGGACGAGCCCGACCTGATCCTCGCCGTCGAGCTCAAAGACTACCGCAGCAATGCCGAGCAGCAGGCGTTCCAGAAGAAGATCGAGGCGCTGCTCGCCGCCGACGCGCACAAGCAGGACACCGCCGCAGGCGAGCGCGGCGTCATGCGCAAGCTGGTGGGCAACATGGAACTGCAGGAGCTGGTGCTGAAATAGGCGACACCCCCGAAAAATCCGAAGCGACCTTCAGCCAGCGACTGGCTGAGGGCGACAGCAGGCCTGGGGACAATCGCCAGCTCACCCCGTACCGCCTGCCATGCTCGAACTGCTCACCAACCCACAGACCTGGATCGCCCTCGCCACGCTAACCGCACTGGAGCTGGTGCTGGGCATCGACAACATCATCTTCATCAGCATCCTGGTCGACAAGCTGCCCAAGGCCCGCCGGGAGCTGGCGCGTCGACTGGGCCTGTTCATGGCGATGTTCATGCGCATCGGCCTGCTGCTGGTGCTGGCCTGGATCGTCGGCATGGTGGCGCCGCTGTTCACGCTGCCCGGCTTCGAACGCGGCACGTCGGGGCGCGACCTCATCCTCATCGGTGGCGGCCTGTTCCTGATCTGGAAGAGCACCGCCGAGATCCACGGCTCGCTGGAAGGCGAGGACGAAACGCATGGCAGCGGCAAGGCCGCCAAGGCTGCCTTCGCCGCGGTCATCCTGCAGATCATGGTCATCGACCTTGTCTTCTCGCTGGACTCCATCATCACGGCCGTCGGCATGGTGGACGACGTGCGCATCATGATCGCCGCCGTCGTCTGCTCGGTCGGCCTGATGATGCTGTTCGCCGGCCCCATCGGCCGCTTCGTATCCGAGCACCCGACGATCAAGATGCTGGCCCTCTCCTTCCTCGTCGTCGTCGGCGTCGTGCTGGTGGCCGAGGGCTTCGGCCACCACGTTCCAAAGGGCTACATCTACTTCGCGATGGGCTTCTCACTGGCCGTGGAGATGATGAACATCAAGATGCGCGGCAAGGCCGCCAGCAAGGTCCACCTGCGCCAGCAGATCCCGGGCGGTGACGACCACTGAACGACCTGCGCGATGATGCGCGAGCCATGGAAAAGCTGATGCGTTTCCCCACCGCCGTGCCGCGCGATGCTGCCGTCGACGGCTGGCTGGCGACGCGGCACACCGGGTTGCGCGACATCGCCTGCCACTGGTTCGATGCGATGCGGGCCTGCGGGGCCGACGTGCGCGAGCTGCTGCACGACGGCCACCCCACGGCCTGCGTGGGCGACGCGGCCTTCGGCTACGTCAACGCCTTCACGTCGCACGTCAACGTCGGCTTCTTCAAGGGCGCCGAGCTGGCCGACCCGACGGGCCTGCTTGAGGGCACCGGCAAGTCCATGCGCCATGTCAAGCTCCGCCCCGGCGAGCCGGTCCACCGCGCGGCGCTGCAAGCACTGATCGAGGCCGCGTACGCCGACATGCGCAGGCGGATCTCCACGCTGTGATCACGCGCCAGCTGACACCGTTCAAGGCGTTCGACGGCATCCCCTTCAGCCTCGGTGTCGACGAACTGATCGCCGACCTCGGCCTGCCCAATCGCAGCCGGCGCAACGCCGTTGCGCTGAACGAGTACGACTACGGTCACAGCGTGTTCCGCTTCCAGGACTGCGGCCGGCTCGAAGAGATCACCAAGCGCACGCCGGTGCTGCAGGTCGGTGCCGTGGCCGTGCCGTTTGGCGCGCTGCGCGGCTTCGTGCTTGGGCAAGACGGCGAGGCTTTCGAGCGCGCGGGCTTCGTCGTCAGCCCACGCTACGGCATTGCCTTCGTGGCGGACGAGCCGGACTGGGTCACGGCCCTGGCCCGGCACTGCATCCCGACCTGGCGCGCCCTTTAGCGCCGGCCGGCGCCCAGCAGCACCAGCACGCCGCCGACAATGCCCGCCACACCCAGCCAAGTGGGGATATTGACGGACTTGTGCTCCTTCACACTCAGCTCCAGCGGGCCGATCTTGGCGGCGGTCTCGTCCTTCGTGTACGAGAAGCCGCCGTAGACCAGCGCCAGCACGCCGCCAACGATCAGGGCCAGGGCAAGGACACGCAAACCGTTCATGGGAACCTCCAGCGATGGGTAGGCCGCGGGCGGCCGCGCCACCCTGGCTGGATTGCACCGCCGAGGGTCGGCGCCCGCTGTAGGACGCCGCGCGGCGAGCGCGTCGGTTCAGGTCGCCCAGATGCGCGGATCGCCGCCCGGCAGCGCCCACAGCCGCTCGCGCCACAGCGCCCGCACGGCCCGCAGCGCCAGCGTGACGGCCTCGACCTCGTCGCCGACGACGCGCGCCAGCAGCACCGCGCCGCGCGGCCCGGCGAGATGGGTCACGCCGGACAGCGGCACGTCCGCCAGCCGCTCGCGGCTGTCAGCCAGCAGCGCCTCGGCGTCGGCCAGCGCGGTGGTCTGCGCGTAGGCCAGCGCGGTGGTCTGCGCGTAGGCCAGCGTGCCCAGCACGCGGTGGCCCGCCAGGCCGCAGGGACCGTCGAGCAAGGCCTTGTCGGCCGCGTCCAGCCAGCCGCGATCCAGCCATTGGCCGGTGATTTCCAGGTGCTGCAGCAGCCGGCCGGTGTCGAAGGGCTGGCCGGCGGCAGGCAGGCCCAGGCCCAGCACCTCGGTCGCGAACAGGCTGGCGCCCGGCGCGAGGCTGAACCTCACCTCGTTGCGCGCGATGCAGGCCGGGTAGGCCAGCGTCTCCTGCGGCAGCCACTCCAGCCGCGCGCCCTCGCCCACCGCGGCATGCACGACCTGCGCGGCCTCGCCCGCGTTGGAGCGGTAGAAGCGCGTCGCAGCGGGCGTCGTGACGAGCAGGTGCGCGCCGGGCTGCACGTCGAGATGAATGTCGAGACGGTCACCGCCGACAAGCCCGCCCGGCGGATGCACCAGCACCGCGTGGGCGATGCGGTCGCCTTCCGGGTAGAGCGTCTTCAGCAGCCGCAACGGGCCGTCGTGGCGGGCGTGAACGCGCGTCGCACCGGCGCCATCACGCGCGGCGCTCAGGGCCAGCCGCGCGGGCCAGCGAACGGTGTCAGTGGCGCCCGGCCGCCCGAAGGCACCGACACGCCTCCCCGGGGGGCAGTCAGCAAAGCGGGCGTGGGGGCCGTCAATCTCACTCAACCAGCAGGCCCTTCTTCTCGATGAAGCTCACCACCTCGGCCAGGCCCTCGCGGGTCTTGAGGTTGGTCATGACCCAGGGCTTCACGGGCCGCATGCGGGCGGTGTCGCTGCGCATGACGTCGAGGTCGGCGCCCACATGCGGCGCGAGGTCGGTCTTGTTGATGACGAACAGGTCGCTCTTCGTGATGCCGGGGCCGCCCTTGCGCGGGATCTTCTCGCCGGCGGCAACGTCGATGACGTAGATCGTCAGGTCGCTCAGCTCGGGGCTGAAGGTGGCCGCGAGGTTGTCGCCGCCACTCTCGACGAAGACGATGTCCGCGTCGGGAAACTTCTCCAGCATGCGGTCCACCGCCTCGAGGTTGATGGAGCAGTCCTCGCGGATGGCGGTGTGCGGGCAGCCGCCCGTTTCCACGCCCATGATGCGCTCGGGTTCCAACGCGCCGGCAACGGTCAGCAGCCGCTGGTCTTCCTTCGTGTAGATGTCGTTCGTGACGACGACGAGGTCCCAGGTCTCGCGCATCGTCTTGCAGAGCATCTCGACGAGCGTGGTCTTGCCCGAGCCGACGGGGCCGCCGACGCCGACGCGCAGCGGCGGGAGTTTCTTGGTGCGATTCGGGATGGCGTGCAAGGGTGCGGTCATGAACGAAAGAGTCGTGAGTATTGGGTTTCGTGGCGCGCGCCGCGGATGCCCAGCAGCGGCGCGAAGGCGAGCGGCTCGGGCGCTGCCAGCGCGGTCGCCACGGCCTGCGGGACGGCTTGCACGAGACGTGCCAGCAGGCGCTGGCCGGCCGTCTGGCCCAGCGGCACGCAGCGCACGGCGGCCTGCGTCAGGTTCTCGGCCCAGCCGAAGGCGATGGCCTGCAGCGCCGGCTCCAGCGCCGCGCCGCGGGACGCCGCCGCGGCGCCCATGACCACCGGCCAGGCTGGCGCGGGCCTGAGCTGCTGCAGCAGCGGCAGCACGGGCGCGTCGGCCACCAGCCCCTGCATCCACACCAGCAGGCTGCGGCCCATCTGCTGGACCTGCTGCAGGCTCTCGCTGGTCTCGCGGGTCTGCAGCGTCCAGGCGTTCAGTGCGGCCAGCTTCGCCTCGTCCAGCGCCAGCGTGGCTGCGTGGGCGGCGGCGGCCACGGGCAGTTCGGCGCGGGCCTGCACCAGTTCGAGCTGGTTCAGCAGCCAGTCGCCGGCACTGGCCTCGTCGTGCACGACGCCGGCATCGACGGCCGCCTCCAGCCCCTCGGAATAGCTGAAACCGCCCACCGGCAGCGCGGGGCTGGCCAGCCAGAGCAGATGCAGCAGGGACGACTCAGTGCTTGTGGTCATGCCCGTGTTCGTGATGGGCATGGTCGTGCGAGTGGTCGTGCCCGCAGCCGGGGCCGTGCACATGGCCGGCGTCATGCGCCTTGACGGGGATGGCCAGCGGCTTGCGCGCGGGCGCCTCGGCGTGGTCGTGCGCATGGCCGTGATCGTGGCCGTGGTCATGGTGATCGTGGCCGTGGTGGTGCGCATGCCCCGCGCCTTCGCCATAGGCCCCGCCTTCCGGTTCGAAGGCCGCCTGCGCCTCGGTCACGATGAGGTGCTGGCGGCGCAGCATGTCGGCCAGCACGGGGTCGGGTTCGAACTGCAGCAGCTCGGGCTGCAGTTCCAGCGGCACGTGGCGGTTGCCGAGGTGGTAGGCCGCGCGCAGCAGGTCGAACGGCTGGCCATGCTCGGCGCAGAAGCGCACCTGCAGCACGGGCTGGGCAGCGGCGATGACGCGCAGCATCGAGCCGTCCTCGGCGACCAGCACGTCGCCACCACGCAGCGTGGTGCCGCGCGGCAGCACGACGCCGATCTCGCGGCCGGTGGAGTCGGTGGCGGAGAAGCGGCTCTTGCTGCGCGTGTCCCAGTCGAGTTCGAGCGTGGCGGCGCGCTTGACGAGCACGGCGGCGAGGCCGGCACCGCCGGCAATGCGTTTGGTGGCGTGAATCATCCCGAGAGTATGAGCCCGCCCGCCGCGGCCGCCCTCACGCCCCGGTCTTTGCCCGGCCGCGTCCGCCGGCCGCGCAGGACTCGAAAAGCACGGCAGATTTCACGCATTTGGCTCATTGGTTGCAGCGCGGCGATTGAATCTTTTTTATCACTAAATATTATCAAATGTATCAATAAATGCTTTTGGACACGACCGTCATGAAGTCAGACCTGGATCACCTGGTTGCCCCCTCCCACACTGCCGGGCGCTCCGTGGCCTCGCTCACGCTGGATGCCGACGGCATCGTTCGCGACGCCAGCGACGGCATGCTCCAGTTGCTGGGCTATACCCGCGAACATCTGGTCGGCCAGCCTCATGCAGTGCTGTGTCCTGAAGCTGCCACCGCGCAGGGCGACGGCCAGCCTGCCTGGCGCCGTCATTCGGCGCGCAACGAGGTGCCGCATGCCGGCCGGCGCGTGCGCGCGGACGGTCAGGCCATCTGGCCCGCACTCGTGCACGTGCCGCTGCCCGGCCCTTCCGGCGAACCACAGACGTGGCTTGAGATCGCGATGGACAGCGACGCCCACCGCGGTCGCATGGCCGAGCTGGAGTCCTGCCATGCCGCCATGCTGCGCTCCCAGGCCGTCATCGAGTTCGACCTGCAGGGCCGCGTGACCGCAGCCAACGGCAACTTCCTGTCCGCCTTCGGCTACACCGCCGAGGAGCTGATGGGGCAGCACCACAGCAGGTTCTGCTCCGCCACCTACGCCAATTCGACCGAGTACCTGGCGTTCTGGGACGCCTTGCGGCGCGGCGAGTTCCGCTCGGGCGAGTTCCAGCGCTTCGGTTCCGACGGCCGCGAGGTGTGGATCAGGGCGACCTACAACCCGATGCTCGACCACGCCGGCAAGCCCTACAAGATCGTCAAGTTCGCCCACGACGTGACCGAGGAACGCCGCCGCGCCGCGGTGGCCGAAGGCAATCTCAAGGCCATCAGCCGCTCGGCCGCCGTCATCTCGTTCGATCTGCAGGGCCGGGTGCTCAACGCCAACGCCAACTTCCTGCGCACGATGGGCTACACGCTGGACGAGATCAAGGGCAAGCACCACAGCATGTTCTGCGAGCCAGAGCTGACGCAGTCCTCCGACTACCGCGACTTCTGGGCAGACCTGAACGCCGGCAAGTTCGCCGCCGGCCGGTTCCGCCGCATCGGCAACCACGGCGCCGAGGTGTGGATCGAGGCCTCCTACAACCCCATCCTCGATCAGGATGGCAAGCCGATCCAGGTATTCAAGCTGGCCATGGACGTGACCGACCGCGTGCGCAAGGAGCAGATCGTCGCCGAGAAGATCAGCGCCATGACGGCGGAACTGGGCGAGCTGAGTCGCGCGATCCAGGGCATCACCCACCATGCTGACGACGTGTCGGCGCAGTCTCAGGTCTCCGTCGGGCACGCCAAGGCCGGAGCCGCGGTGCTGACACACGCGCGAGAAGTGATCGACGACGTGCAGCGCAGCACCGACGACATCCGACAGATGGTTGACACCATGGGCCAGATCGCCAACCAGACCAACCTGCTGGCCTTCAACGCCGCCATCGAGGCCGCTCGCGCCGGCGAGCACGGCGTGGGCTTCTCGGTGGTGGCCGACGAGGTGCGCAAGCTGGCCGAGAAGTCGGGCAGCGCGGCGCGCCAGATCGCCATGCTGGTAGGGGCCACCGCCACGCGCATCATCGACGGCAACCGCCTGACCCATGACGCCGAGAGCGCCTTCCAGCGCATCCTCGGTTCGGTGGAAGCCTCCGATGGCCTGATCAAGAACATCCACCTGGCCACGCACACGCAGTCCACCGCCACTCAACGTGCCGAGCACCTGCTGCAGCAACTGGAAGCCACGGCGCTGGCGGGTCGGTCATGAACGAGGCCCCGGGCACCGCGCGGCGATGGGCAATCGCCCGCATCGGCGCCACGCGGCTGGCCGTCGACGCCGCATGGGTGGAGTCCGCCCTGGCCGCCGACCGGCCGCTCGAACCGCTGCCACGCCGCTCGGGGCCGGTGGCCGGGCTGCTCGCGACGCCACGGGGCCTGGTGCCGGCGGTCGACATCCCGAGATGGGTGCCGCTGCCGGGCGCGAACGCCACCGAAGCGCCGACCGACGCCCTGGCGGCAGGCGCTGGCCATCGCTACCTGGTCCTGGCCCGGCAGGGACGCCGCGTCGGCATCCGCGTCGACGAGCTGATGGGGATCGAACAGGCCCCTGCGTCCAGGCGGCAGCGCATGCACCACGCCGACGACCCGCGGGAGCTGTTCGACGGCCTGCTCGCTGCCGAAGGAGATGAACCGCCGGCGCTGGTGCTGGAGCCTGGCCGGCTCATGGACCTGCTGAACCTGTGGGTGGGCTGCACCGAGGCGGAGGCGCGGCCATCCGCGACAGCCGTCGTCGACCGCCGCACCGACTCGACGGCGCTGTTCCGCGTGGCCGGACAAGTCGTCGCCGTCCGGACACGTCATGTGGTCGAGCTGCTGCCGCTGCCCGCCGCGCCGGCCTCGTTCGTCGTGAGTGCAGCCACCCGCAACTTCGTGACCTGGCGCGACTCGATGGTCCCGCTGCTGAACGCCGCCTGGGTGATGCCGCGCTCGGCGCCGGGGGGCACCGCAACACTGGCGGCGGTGCTGTGCGACGACACCGGCCGCCACGCCATGCTGCCCATCGACGAGTTGCTCGGCCACGCGGCGGCGCCGCTCCACGCCCCGGGCCTTGACGACGACGCACCGGCCTGGTGGGGAGGCGCCTGGGAAGCCGACGAAGGCCTGGCCCGCGAGCTGCGTGCCGACGTGCTGCTGGCCGCCCTGCCCGAATCAGCCTTGCGCAAGACCACGCAACGCCTCGACCCGGCCACCCGGAGCCCGACAAACGAGCATGCCCACGTCGTGCTGCAGGCCGGCGCGAGCTTCGCCGTCCCGATGCACGAGGTGCTCGCCATCCTGGACAACGCCGCGGCCGACGCCACGACCTGCCAGTGGCGGGGCCAGACCGTCCCCGTGCGGCAACTCGGCACCACGGCCCCGACCGGGAGGCTGCTGGCGCTCTTCCACTGCGAAGGCGGCTGCATCGCCCTGCGCGCCGACCGCCTGGTGGCCCTATTGCCAGCCCACGCGGCCGAGACGTCGAGCTTCCCCGGCCGCCCTGGCGAACGCATGCTGACCACCCGCGAGCCGAACGCCAGCTACCTCGTACGCAGCGCAGCCCAGTTGGTCTGCGAAAGCCGCCCGGCCGCCGCCCTCTACTGAGAAGCCGCGGGAGCGCCCGGCGCGCGCACCTCTGCCGGCCGGCGCCTCCCGGGTGACAGACACCGGCGGGCGGGTCGCGGCATGATCGGCCTCCACGCAGCCCCAAGGCCCTCGCCCCCCATGCAACTCGAAACCCTCGCCGTCTCCATCCAGGACCACATCGCCACCGTGCGCCTGAACCGCCCCGACAAGGCCAACGCGATGAACGCGGTGATGTGGCAGGACATCCGCCGCGCGTTCGACTGGATCGACGCCCAGCCCGAAGCCCGCGTGGCGGTGCTGGAGGGCGAAGGCCGGCACTTCACCGCCGGCATCGACCTGCAGATGATGATGGGCCTGGCCCCGCAGATCCAGGACCCCTGCGACGGCCGCACGCGCGAGAGCCTGCGCCGCGTCATCCTCGACATGCAGGACACGCTGACCAGCCTGGAACGCTGCCGCAAGCCGGTGCTCGCGGCCATCCACGGCGCCTGCGTGGGCGGCGGTATCGATCTGATCTGCGCCGCCGACATGCGCTACTGCAGTGCGGACGCCTACTTCTCGATCAAGGAGATCGACATCGGCATGGTGGCCGACGTCGGCACGCTGCAGCGCCTGCCCAAGCTGATCGGCTCGCAGGGCCTGGTGCGCGAGCTGGCCTACACGGGCCGGCGCGTGGAGGCCGCGGAGGCGCGCGAGATCGGCCTGGTCAACCGCGTGTTTGACAGCCGCGAGGCATTGCAGGCCGGCGTGCGCGAGATCGCCGCGACCATTGCCGCCAAGTCGCCGCTGTCCATCCGCGGCACCAAGGAACAGCTCAACTACGCGCGCGACCATTCGGTGGCCGACGGCCTCAACCACATCGCGACCTGGAACGCGGCGATGCTGATGAGCGAGGACCTGCAGAAGGCCATGATGGCCGGCAAGGGCACCGCGACCTTCCGCGACTGAACCCTGGCGGCCCGGCCGGCCGATCAGAGCCCCGGCGGCAGCGGGCCGAAGCGCGGCGTGGGGCCTCGCTCCAACTGTTGCAGCCGCCGCTCCAGGTCGGCGATGTCCCGCGCTTCGCGGAGGAAGCGCTCGTCGTCGTCCACATGTGGCTGATGCCAGGTCCGCCGCAGCCAGGCACCGGCGCGCCGGAGCAGGTCCGGGACATCGACGGTCGGGGTACGAGTGGCGGTGCGAAGCATGGGACTCTTTCGTGATGCGTTGGCTCACGATAGATTTCGCTCCCACCGGCGCCAAGGCACAGCTGGCACTGCGTTCAGCCGCCCTGTATCAGCGCCCGCGCTGACACAGCCGGCTGGTTCGGCTCCTTCCGCCATCGCTCCCGTTGAACTTTCCACGTGCCTGCCATGCTGACACTCACCCAGACCCTCGCCTTCCTCGCCACCGCGCTGGTGCTGACCGCCACGCCCGGGCCGGACAACCTGATGGTGCTGAGCATGGGCATGTCCCGCGGCCGGCGGGCAGGCATCGCGTTCGGCCTCGGCTGCGCGCTGGGCTGCCTGAGCCACACGCTGCTGGCAGTCGTCGGCGTGAGTGCGCTGGTGGCGGCGTCGCCGGTCGCGTTCACGCTGCTGAAGGTGGCCGGTGGCGCCTACCTCGTCTGGATGGGCGTGCAGGCCTGGCGGCATGCCGGCGCGGTGCGCGTGGGTGGCGAGGCGACGGATACCACGCCGCTGCGCCAGCTGTTCGTGAAGGGGCTGATCGCCAACGCCATCAACCCCAAGGTGGTGCTGTTCTTCCTGTCCTTCCTGCCGCAGTTCGTCGTCGCGTCGCAGGGCGAGGTGGCGTGGCAGCTGGGGCTGCTGGGGCTGCTCTTCACGGCTCAGGCCGTGCTGCTGTTCGGGCTGCTGGGCTATTTCTCCGGCAGCGTCGGCGCCTGGCTGAACCGCCGGCCCGGCGTGGGCCGCTGGCTGGACCGCCTGGCCGGCACGGTGTTCATCGGCCTGGGCGTGCGCATGATCGCGGCACGCTGAAAGCCGGCGCCGCTCAACGCGACGCAGCCTTGCGCGACGCGGCGGCGGCGAGCGCCTTCAAGCCCTTGTTGACCTGGTCGCGGTTGCCCTGCGCCGCGGCATCGAGGCTGGCGTTGTCGTCCGCGAGCGTGAGGCCGGCGCCGGCCAACGCCTCGCGCGCTTCGCCGACCGACAGGCCGAAGACTTCGGCCACCGCGCGCAACGGTGCGCGCGCCAGCGCCTGCACCGCGACGGCGGCCATCGAGCCGCCCTTGCCGCCGTCGGCCGGGCGCACGAAGGCGGTGGCCGCGAACACGGCCACCGCCACCAGCAGCAACGCCAGCGCGCGGCGATGGCCGGTGAAGTGCCGCTTGAACGCCGCCAGGTTGGACAGCACGTGCAACATCACGGCGGCCACCAGGCCCCAGCCCAGCCAGGTGTGAATGTCCTTCTGCAACGGCGATTGCCAGTGGAAGAACAGCATCACGCCGGTGGCGGCCATCAGGGTGAAGCAGGCCATGACCAGCGGCGTGGCCCAGTGGCGGGAAACGGAAGGAGTCGTCATCAGGATGGGAGCAATGGAAGGACAAGAACCTGCGCATCATCCCTGCGCCCGGTGAACGCCACGTTGCTGTACTCGCCGCCCCCTCAACACGCAGCAAGTTGACCGGGATCAGAGCCTGCCGGGTGGCCGCTGCCTAGAGTCAGGCAACACCTCTTCCGAGCGGCCAGCGCCGCCCTCCTCCCCATGCTCGACCCCAAGAACGCCGACGTCTGGCTCGTCGGTGGCGGCATCGCCTCGATGGCAGCGGCCACCTTCCTCATCCGCGACGCCGGCATGCCCGGCGCCCGCATCCACATCCTCGAAGAACTCGGCATCGCCGGCGGCTGCCTGGACGGCAGTGCCTCGCCCACCCAGCCCGGCTACGTGACCCGCGGCGGGCGCATGCTCTGCGAGGAGGTCTACCAGTGCCTGTGGAACCTGCTGGACGGCATTCCCTCGCTGGAGAAGCCGGGCCTGTCGGTGCGGCAGGAGATCGTCGCCTTCAACGAACAGGTGCGCACCGAGGCTCACGCCCGGCTCATCGCCCGGGGCCCGCGCATCGTCGATGCGCGCCACTACGGTCTCGATGGCCGCGACCGCGCCGAGCTGACGCGCCTGCTCGCCACGCCCGAGTCGCTGCTGGGCGCGCGGCGCATCGACGAGCTGTTCTCGCCGCACTTCTTCCAGAGCAACTTCTGGCAGATGTGGCGCACCACTTTCGCCTTCCAGGACTGGCACAGCGCCATCGAGCTGCGGCGCTACTTCCTGCGCTTCCTGCAGGAGTTCCCCCGCATGCACACGCTGGCCGGCGTGCGCCGCACGCCCTACAACCAGTACGACTCCATCGCCGTGCCGCTGCAGCGCTGGCTGACGGCCCAGGGCGTGGACGTGCGCTTCGGCCACCGCGTCACCGACGTCGACTTCGACCAGCGCGACCCCGCCGCCCGCCGCGCCACGCGGCTGCACGTGCAGACGGCCCAGGGCGCGCAGGCCATCGACATCGCGCCGGGCGACGCCTGCTTCATCACGCTGGGCTCCATCACCGCCGACGCCACCTACGGCAGCAACACCGACGCGCCCGAGCTGATCCGCGACCGCCGCGACGGCGCCTGGTCGTTGTGGGAGACGCTGGCGCCCAAGGCCGACGACTTCGGCCGCCCGCACACCTTCTTCAACGTGGACGACAACAAATGGCTGTCCTTCACGCTGACCATGCACGGCCGCACGCTGCTGGACCGGCTCATCGGCTTCAGCGGCAACGAGCCCGGCACCGGCGCGCTGATGACGTTGACGGACTCCAACTGGCTGATGTCCCTCGTCGTGCCCTACCAGCCGCACTTCCCCGGCATGCCGGCGGACACCTACACCGCCTGGGGCTACGGCCTCTTCATCGACGCACCGGGCGACTTCGTGCACAAGCCCATGTCGCAGTGCGGTGGCCGAGAGCTGCTGGACGAGTTGCTGCACCACCTCGGCTTCGACGACATCCGCGCCGTGGCGCTGGCCAGCACCGACGTGACGCCGGTCATGCTCCCCTACGGCTCGGCCATGTTCGCACCGCGCAAACCGGCCGATCGCCCCCACGTGCTGCCCGAAGGCGCGGCCAACTTCGCCTTCCTGGGCCAGCACGTCGAGCTGCCGGACGACACGGTCTACACCGTCGAATACTCCGTGCACTGCGCCATGCACGCCGTCTACCGCCTGTTCGGCGTGGACAAGCCGATCCCGCCGATCTATCAGGGCCTGCACGACCCGCACGTCGGCCTGGAGGCGCTGACGGCGGCGTTCAGCTGACGACGGCGACGGCGCGCTACTCGATCAGGTCGATGGCCCAGTCGAACGACGGCTTGGCAACGTGGTCGTGGGCAACGCCGAAGTCCCGGCGGTCGATCACCAGCCCTTCGTAGCCCCGCCGCCGGTAGCGCACCTGGTAGGCATCCACGTCCTGCACGTTGCCCGGCGCGCTGGCGCTGCTGAGGATCAGATGCACCGGCAGGCGACGGCTGGCCGCAAAGCGCGCGTCCTCGTCACGGAGGTTCTGCGGCGTGAGGCCCCAGAAGGCGCCGTCGAACAGCAGGTAGTTGCCGAAGAACGGCGTCGTCGAGCTCTCGTGACTCAACAGGATGGCCCCGAGCAGACCGCCGTAGGACGTGCCCGCGAACGTACGCGCCGTCGTCGTGCGGTAGCTGGCCTCGATCAGTGGCACCAGTTCCTGCTTCAGGAAGCTGCTGTAGGCCGGCGCACCGTCGGCGGTGTAGTCGATGGCGCGGCGATCCGGCTCGGGGCCGCCCTGCTCGATGCTCACGAGGATCGTCTGCTTGTGGCGCTGGTCCAGCATCCGAGAGAAAGCCTGAAAAGACCACTGCCCGTCGGTCGCATAGATGACCGGGTAGCGCCTGCCCGACGTGGCATAGCCCTGCGGCAGGTAGACGTGGAAGGGGTAGGCGATGCCCGTGTACCCGGACGCGATCGATTTGTTGCGCTCCACCGTGCCGGCGTAAACGTAGGCAGGTGCCGACGCCGCGGACGGCGGCGGCTGCACAGCGGACGGCCGGGCATCGGCCGACGGGCCCACGCCGCGGCAGGCGCAGGCCATGCAGGCCAGGCCCAGCAGCAGGCACCGACGTAAGGACATGGGGCTCTCTCGGTTGTGACGGCCGCGAGCATACGCACGACCGGGGCGACGGCTGGCGCCGCGTGACGGCGAGAAGCACGGGTTGGCGAACCCGCGGGCTCGCGCCGGCAAACGCCCCTAGCATGCACGCCGACACCCGCAGCCACCGCCACCCATGCAAATCGCCCGAGAGACTCCCGACCAGCCCGACGTCATCGCCCTTATCGCCGAGCTGGACGCCTACCAGGACAGCCTCTACCCGCCCGAGAGCCGGCACGCGCTGGACCTGACCTCGCTGAAGCAGGACAACGTGCTGTTTTACGTCGCCCGCAACGACGCTAGGGTCGCCCTTGGCTGCGGCGCCGTCGTGCTGGGCGACACCTATGGCGAAATCAAGCGCATGTACGTCAGCCCCGCGAGCCGCGGCCAAGGCGTCGCGCGGCGGCTGCTGCAGGTGCTGGAAGCCGCGGCCGCCGCTGCCGGCTGCCGGCTGCTCACGCTGGAGACCGGGCCCTATCAGCCCGAAGCGCTGGGCTTGTACGCAGCGCTCGGCTTCGAGCGATGCGGGCCCTTCGGCGGCTACGCGGACGACCCGCTCAGCGTGTTCATGCAGAAGGCGATCGGCGGCTAACGCTGCGGCTGCTGGGGCAGCTGCGCGCCCTCCGTGCGCTGGCTTTCCGCCTGCTGCTGCATGAAGGACTGCGCCCCCTCCAGACCGGCGGCCAGCTCCGCCGCCTGCATCGCGCTCTTCTTGTCGAGGGTCCATTCCTTGAACGGCATCTCGGGCACCGGGTCGCGGCGCATCTCGGCCAGGATGTCGCGGCGCGCGACACCCGTGCTGAGTCGGCCCTGCCACTGCCGCGCCCACTGGGCCTGCGGCGAGTCGCCCGCGCCCGCGCTCCCGGCCAGCGCGCCCAGCGCCTGGTAGGCGGCGTCCGCGTTGCCCTCGTAGGCGTAGGCCAGCGCGGCCGAGCGAGCCAGCGCATCGACCTCGCGCGACGCCTGCCACGCCGAGATCACGCCCTGCAGCGCCGCGCTGCCCGGCTCTTCCGTGGCCGCCACCTCGGCCTTGAACACCGCCAGCGCCGCTTCCGGCGACTGCGGGCTCAAGGCACGCGCACGCTGCAGCTGGCCCACGGCCGCCTGCAGATGGGCGCGCCTCGCGTCGCCCTCGCTGCGCTCGGCCAGGCGCAGCCCGGCCATGCCCAGCAGCGTCCAGGCCTCGGCATTCGCCTCGTCGGCGGCCACCAGGGCGTTCAGCGCCGGCACGGCATCCTGCGGATTGCCCCAGTCGATCTGCGCCCGGCTCAAGGTCAGGCGCGCACGCTCGTCGTTCGGGAACCGGGCCGCCAGCGCGGCCACCTGCTTGAGCAGCGCCTCGCCGGCCGGCCGGCTCGGGCAGCTCTTCAGTGCCGACTCGGCAAGCAGGAACTCACCCGACGCCTGCGGCAGCGTGCGAAAGCTCACCCGCGCCACGGGCAGCGACGGCATCGCCACGCGCAGCGCCTTCACGCTCGACAGGCCGTAGCGCCACATCACCTGGCCCGCGTCGCCCTTCTTCAGGCCGAACACGCGCTCAAATGCCACCGTCGGCGACGCGCCGCGCTCCACGGCCGCGAGGTAGTGGCCCAGCCGCTTGCGGTTCTCATCGGACGACAGCATGTAGTGCGTCAGCAGCCAGGACTTGGCCTCGAACTCCAGCCGCACGCCCGCCTCGCCGCCATAGCTCTTCGCGTTGGCAATGTTGTTCTGCAGCACGTCCTCGTAGTCCAGGCCATAGCGGCGGCCCTCGCTCAGAAAGTGCAGGTACTGCCCCAGCGCCGGCGGCGTGCGGCCCACCACCATCTGCTGCGCCGAGAAGCGCACGCTGGAGAAGTACTGCGCGAAGCCGTCGATGAAGGACGCCGGCGTGCGGATGTCCGTGTGGCGGTACAGGAAGTGCCGCGTGTAGGCCTCGAACACGTAGGACAGCGTGTCGTCCAGCTTGCTCTTGTCGAGCTGCTCGTCGCGCAGGCTCGGGATGCGCTCCAGCAGCACGTTGAATCCCTGCACGCCCGATGCGCAGCTGCTGTACAGCCCCACCGCGTTGGCCGGCCCGCTGCCGTCCACCTCGCGCAGCGCCGACAACCGGCTGGCGTAGTACAGCGTCAGCTTGGGCTCCGGCTGCCCACCCTCGTCCGCGGGCTGCGTGTAGATGCGCAGCACATGGTCCAGCTTTTCCAGGTTGTCCAGCAGCTGGGTAACGTCCTCCTCGCGGGCGTCGGAATACACGACGAAGCGCTGGCTCTCGGCCCGGAACCACGGCGAGACCTCGCCCTTGCGGCCGGCCACCGTCACGCGCTCCAGGTTGGCCGGCGCGGGCTGCTGGGCCGCGACGTGGCCAGCCGTCAGCAGGCAGAGGGCGGCAGCGATGGCCTTGGTGGCGGGGCTGAAGCGCATGGAAATTCCTTTGGAGGCAATGTCAGATTCGAGCCGGACCGCATCTTGCACCGTATGCACGTTGCCCGCCGCCCGACATGCTTCGCCGAGCTGTCGCCCATTGAACCGCGAAAGGCTGCTGACAAGCCTGGCACCGAGCCCCGCAATCATCTCTGCCCGCCGTCCTTCCTGGGAGCCATCACATGACCGCCCTGCCCGCCGTTGCGCAGTCCAGCCTGTGGGCCGAACCGCCTCAACCCGCCGTGATCTCCCCGCGCGGCAACTGGATCGCCGTCGCCAGCGCCACGCACGCCCGGCGCGGCTGCGCGGAGCGCGACGCCGGCTACATGCAGGTGTGCCACGGCAAGGTCGCCCCGCTGCGGCGCGTCAAGGCCGGTGACCGCGTCGCGTACTACGCGCCCACCGTCACCATGGGCGGGAGCGACAAGTTGCAGGCCTTCGTGTCCATCGGCCTGGTCCAACTCGGCGATCCCTATGCATTCGACATGGGCGACGGCTTCGTGCCCTTCCGCAAGGACGTGGCCTACGTGCCCGCCAAGGAGGCACCCATCGCCCCGCTGCTCGACCACTTCGAGTTCGTGCAGGACCGGACGCGCTGGGGCTATGCGTTCCGCTTCGGGCTGTTCGCCATCAGCGACCACGACATGCGGCTGATTGCCGACGCCATGGGCGCGGACGCGCAATCGCTGCACTGGTGATCCGGTCTTGAGGCCCACAACCGGACCCCACCGTCTGCACACCTGCGCCCCGCGATGAAGGCTCCGCAGCCATCAACTGCGGGCGGTGGCGGGGCCGGCCGCGCATTTACCTGACGATCCCGCGCTCCCGCAACGCTCCGATCTGCTCGTCGGTCAACCCCAGTTCCTTCAGCACCGCGTCCGTGTCCTGCCCCAGCGCCGGCGCGTTGCGGCGGTGGCCGCCCGGCGTGGCGGACAGCTTGGGCACGACGCCCGGCACGTCGAGGGTGCGGCCCTCGGGCAGACCCGGCAGGTGCACCTGCTGCAGCATGCCGCGCGCCCGGTAGTGCGGGTCGGCGGCGATGTCGGCCACCGTGTAGATGCGCCCGGCCGGCACGTCAGCGCCTTCCAGCGCCTGCAGCACGTCGTCCACCGATCGTGTCGCCGCCCAGTCGCCGATGGCCGCGTCGATCTCGCCCACGCGGGCCACGCGGCCGGCGTTGTCGGCCAGCGCGGGGTCGGTGCCGAGGTCGTCACGGCCGATCACGGTCATCAGCCGGCGGAAGATGCTGTCGCCATTGCCGGCGACCAGCGCGTAGCGGCCGTCGGCGCAGCGGTAGGCGTTGCTGGGCGCGATGCCCGGCATGGCGCTGCCGGCCGGCTCGCGCACCGCGCCGAAGGCGCTGTACTCCGGAAGCAGGCTCTCCATGCAGTTGAAGACGGCCTCGTACAGCGCCACGTCGATGACCTGGCCCTGGCCGGTGGCATGGCGGTGCTGCAACGCCAGCAGGATGCCGATGACGCCGTGCAGCGCGGCAATCGTGTCGCCGATGCTGACGCCCACGCGCACCGGCACGCGGCCGGGCTCGGCGGTGAGGTGGCGCAAGCCGGCCATCGCCTCGGCCACGGCGGCGAAGCCCGGCCGGTCGCGGTAGGGGCCGGTCTGCCCATAGCCGCTGACGCGCAGCACGATGAGCCGCGGGTTGGCGGCCAGCAGCTCGTCCGGGCCCAGGCCCCAGCCCTCCATCGCGCCGGGGCGGAAGTTCTCGATCAGCACATCGGCCTCGGCCGCCAGCCGCCGCACGATGCCCTGCCCCTCGGTCGTGCGCAGGTCCAGCGCCAGCGAGCGCTTGTTGCGCGACTGCACCTGCCACCACACGGACGTGCCGTCCAGCAGCAGCCGCCACTTGCGCAGCGGGTCACCGGCACCGGGGGGCTCGATCTTGATGACCTCGGCGCCGAAGTCGGCCAGCGTCTTGGCGGCAAACGGGCCGGCGATCAGTTGGCCGAGTTCGATAACCTTGAGGCCGGCGAGTGCGGCAGGGGTGGTGCGCGGTGCGTCATTCATGGCGCCAGTGTCCGGCGGGCCGCTCGCGCGACCCTGCGGAACTGTGCGCCCTGGCTTGGCCACGGGCGAAGCCGCTCACCGCCAAAGCCGCACGGTTTACCCGCGTTTGCAAGACGCGGTGACTTTCAGCATGCAGGCCGCGGCGCCCTCACGGCTAAGGTGCGCGCTCCCTTTTTCTGCCCTTTACGGAGCTACCCAGTGAATCCTCGCGCCATCACCCTGGCCGCCGCCCTGTGCTGCACCGGCATTACCCATGCCGCAGCCATTCCTGAATTCGTGCCCGACGTGGACCCCGGCCAGTCGGCCTGCACCGACTTCAACGCCTGGGCCAACAACCGTTGGATACAGGCCAACCCCATCCCGGCGGACAAGAGCCGCTGGGGCAGCTTCGACGCGCTGGCCGAGAAGAGTCTGAACGCGCAGCACGGCATCGTCGAGAACGCCGCCAGGAACGCCGACAGCGCCAAGCCCGACTCCATCGAGCAGAAGATCGGCTGGATCTACCGCGCCGCCATGGACGAGGCCGCCATCGAGCGCGCCGGCTACACGCCGATCAAGAAAGACCTCGACGCCATCGACGCGCTGAAGACCCGCGCCGACATCGTCACCTGGCTGCAGCAGGCCCATGCCCACGCCGAGGGCCGCACCTTCGGCTTCGGCGCCAGCGCCGACTACAAGAACGCCAAGCGCCAGATCGCCTTCGCCAACCAGGGCGGCCTGGGCCTGCCCGGCCCCGAGTACTACAGCAAGGACGAATACGCCAAGCTGCGCGCCGCCTACGTGGCCCACATCGCCAGGCTGTTCGAGCTGACCGGCACGCCGGCGGAGGAGGCGGCATCCCGCGCCACCGCCGTGATGGCGCTGGAAACCCAGCTCGCCGCCGCGTCCTTCCTGCGCGTGGAACTGCGCAAGCCCGAGAACCAGTACCACTTCGTCACCGTCGAGGAAGCCAACAAGCTCACCCCGCACTGGGACTGGGCCCAGTACTTCAAGGTCATGAAGGTGGAGGCCGGCATCAAGAGCGCCGGCGGCTTCTCGCTGTCGCAGCCGAAGTTCTTCGCCGCACTGGACCAGCTGCTGGCCGAGGCGCCGGTCGCGCAGTGGCAGGCCTACTTCGCCTTCCACGCCATCGACGGTGCCGCCCCGGCGCTGTCCAAGGCCTTCCAGGACGAGAACTTCGCGTTCTACGGCAAGACCATCAACGGCACGCCCGAACAGGAAGTGCGCTGGAAGCGCGCGCTCGCCGCCGTCAACGGCACGATGGGCCAGGCCCTGGGCCAGCTCTACGTGAAGGAGTACTTCACGCCCGACGCCAAGGTGCGCGCGCAGCAACTTGTCGACAACGTGCGCAACGCGCTGAAGGCCCGCATCGAGAACGTCGACTGGATGAGCCCCGAGACCAAGGCCAAGGCCATCGCCAAATGGCAGACCTTCCTGCCCAAGATCGGCTACCCCGACACCTGGCGCGACTGGAGCGGCCTGACCGTCACGCCTGACAGCCATTACGCCAACCTGCGCGCGGCGCGCGTCTTCAACCAGCGCTACAACCTCGCCAAGATCGGCAGGGCCACCGACCGCTACGAGTGGAGCATGACGCCGCAGACCGTCAACGCCTACTACAGCCCCTCCACCAACACCATCAACTTCCCCGCCGCCATCCTGCAGCCGCCCTTCTTCTACGCCAAGGGTGACGACGCCATCAACTACGGCGGCATCGGCGCCGTCATCGGCCACGAAGCCGGCCACGGCTTCGACGACCAGGGCAGCCAGTTCGACGGCGAGGGCAACAACGCCAACTGGTGGACGGCCGAGGACCGCCAGCGCTTCGAGGAACGCGCCAACAAGCTCGTGGCCCAGGCCGACGAGTACGTGCCGCTGCCGCAGTACCCCGACAAGCACGCCAACGGCCGCCTGACGCTGGGCGAGAACATCGGCGACCTCGGCGGCCTGAACATGGCCTACGACGCGATGGTCAAGGCCACGGCCGGCCAGCCCGACGCCATGCTCGATGGCCTGAGCCGCGACCAGCGCTTCTTCATGAACTGGGCCAGGGTCTGGGCCGGCAACATCCGCCCCGAGGCGCAACTGGTGCGCCTGAACACCGACCCCCACGCGCCGGCCGGCTTCCGCACCAACGCCGCCCCGTCCAACATGCCGGCCTTCGCGAAGGCCTACAGCTGCAAGGCGGGCGACGCGATGGTGAGGCCCGAGGACAAGCGGGTCATCATCTGGTGACGAACACGGCGGCGCTCAGCCGCTGCTGAATGACGAAGGGCCTGCGATGCAGGCCCTTTCTATGGCCCGCAACACCCGACGCACAACTGCTCGCCGTCACCTGCCGAATCGTCTGGCCAGCCCCTACAGGTAGATATTTCTGAGCTTGCCCTGGCGATACATCCCGTAGTCCTTCCAGGCTTTCGCCCAATTCGCTGGTGCGCCGGGTTCCCACGGGGCGGGCACGCGGCTCATCGCCAGGTAGAAGCTCACTCGTGCCAGGTTGATCCCATAGTCGCGCCCGTCCCTGCTTCCCACGTCAAACAGGCGCTGACGCATCAAGCGTCGCATTTCAGCGCCGGTGCAGAACTTCTGGTCACTGGTAATCCCCTGCTTGGCATAGACGCCTGCCTCCGTCATCACACGGACAGCGTCAAGGCCATCAAGCACGAAGTGCACATCCCTCTTGCACGTCTTGGTGATGTAGGTCAGCCCACATTTGCACATCTGGCGGATGCGCACGGAGCTCGGCTTGCATTTGAAGGTGGTGTCGAGAAATTCCGCAAACCTTTGTACCGACTCGTCATCGGCGTTGCCATCGATCAGCGCGTTGTTCAGGTCGTCAATGATGTTGTACTTGATGCCCATCACCTTCGTCCCAGCGCTCACCTCCGTATTCCTGAACCTTTGCAGCCACAGTTCGCGCGCCTCGCAGCGCCCATACAGGACATCGCCGTCCTTGAACGCAGGCGTGACGTCGTCGCGCGTCAACGTCATGCAGGAGTTGTCTATCCAACCAGTCGTAGCGCTGCCGTTGTCCTCCATCGTCGACAGCGCGATCACCCAGGTGTGATGCGTTCGCCAACCCGGCGTGCGCGGGCCTTTGCCGTCGAAGTATGAGTCGTGCCGGCTCGGATGGCCGCCTACCGCGTACACCAGGTCGTCAGGCTCCAGTTTCCCCAGTTCCACATACGCATCCACAGACGTGCGCTGCCATCGAAGGGTGGCAGTGCTCGTAATTCGATAGAAGCCTCGAGCGAGTTCGGTCATGTTTGCTCCTTCCTCGCGGAGTGGGCTCCGCAACCCTTGCCAACCATGAGCCGCCCAGCGCCTGCTGGACGAGCTTGACTCGTCGCAGCCGGCAGGCCCGGAACGTCTGCAGACCCGCAGGCTCGACACATCACACGCTTCACTCAGGTAGAACGGGATACACCCGCGAAGCCCGACAAGTTGGGAAAAGAAATTCCGGCGGGAGCGGGCTTGCCCATCTTGACCCAAGGCGCTTCATCGTTGGCGCTGTTCACCAGGCCGGCCATGCCTTCGTCATCCACCTCATTGTGGTCAGGGCGAGTAGCGCTGCCGATTGCGCACCTCGAAATCCTTGCGAGCCCGGTTGCTCGCCAGGCAACGCGACATCAGTCGTCAGCAGTTCAAATCCGCGTTGACATCAAGTTATGCAGCATGTTGCACTAACGTCGATGTCGCGGCACACGACAAAAAGCAATCCGGATTCGTCGACGTACTCAACAAGTCAAACGGGAAGGAAAGCAACCATGTCAGGCGCACCAACACCGGCCCAGATCGCCCAGGTTCAGGAGAACATCAAGAACCTTCAGGCGCTCAACGACTACATCTACACCTACGGGCAAGGCAAGATCCTCAACGCCTACCTGCTGCTCTCGGAGCAGGACAACAGCGACCTGGGGCTCAACATCGGCCTGAACATCCTGGAGGGGATTTTCTGGGCGGTCGGCTCGGAGTTTGGCCCCGTCGGCAACTTCTTGGCCTCGTTCGGCTCGGGCATGGTGTCTTACTGGGCGTCCAGTGCGAACACGCCGCCAAGCCTGAATACGACGTTCTCGGACATGATCAATCGGATCAGCGCGACGTTCCGTGCCTTCGACGCTCAGATGGCCGTTTACTACAGCGACGTCGCCGGCAACTGGAACACGTCGTTCAGCTTTAACGGCAAGACCGGCACGCTCTCCGATCTCGCGACGATGGCTGTGCCTACCGAGCAGGACACAGGCTTTCAACCTCTGGCGACGGCGGGGATCTTCGCCCTCGACCAGTTGATCTGGAAGACCGTGATGCAGAAGAACTATGTCGTCACCCTGTGGGAAGGGCAACCCTTGATCTTCAAGGGCAACCAGAACGACCCGCCGACCTCATGGGCACAGGGATTCATCGCGGCGAACCCTGCCTACAACATTACCTGGAGCTGGCACAACAGCTCCGGCTGCGGCAGCGTCAACGGCTGGGAGATCCAGGAATACAACATCGGCACGGGGGCAGGCGTTTTCAGCGACGGCTCGATGAGCAACGCCGCCTGCGCGTACCTCTTCATCGACAGCTGCGGCGGTCAGGTCATCAACGCGGCGGGGCTCTTCCATCGCAACGATGTCTTCAACAACCTCGGAATCAGCCAAACGACGCGCATCGTGCCTTCTGGCGGCATCCCCGTGACGGATGCGCAGCTCTCGGTGGGCTACCTGCGAGCGATGAAAGAGGGCCGCACGCTCGGGAAACTCATCGAGCGCGAGGGGCGCGAGTCCGTCCAGCAGCGCATCGTCGAGAAGGCCCACGCCGACTCGGTATTCGCCCGCAACCTCGCAATGCGCCCCCGGCAGACGTTGGAAACGTTCCTGGGCGTGAAGATCCCCGAAGTCGTCAATCTGAGCGTTGTCGTGGAGAGCGGACGAAGCTTCGGCCTCGTCATTCCGGCAAAGAAAGCCGATTAGTGCAGCACCGCGTAGCCAACCGAGGAGGTATCGAGGCGCCATCGGCCACACCCTCGCCGCCTCGCCGAATGGCGCGCCCCGAGGACAAGCGGGTCATCATCAGGTGACGAACACGGTGGCGCTCAGCCGCTGCTGAATGACGAAGGGGCTGCGATGCAGGCCCTTATCCATTGGCGCCCCCCCCGCACTCGGGAACTGCCCGTTAGTGCCTTACTGGCCGCTCATCGGCCGGTGGTCGTAGCTGAACACCTTGGCGATCTGCCAGGCCGTGCCATCGAAGCGCCAAAGGATGGTGTAGCGGCCCTGCTGGATGCAGTCCGCCTGCCCGGCCTGGGCGAAGCAATGCCGGCCCATCTGCAACGCGCCGACCTTGGCCATCGGGTAGACCTCCATCGTGCCGGGCAGCAGGCGCCGTTCCACCTTGCCGCAGATGTTTTTCCGGACCGCCTGCAGAAACTGCTCGCGGTTCATCACGCGGCCGTTGAGATCGTGGAAGAACTCCACGTCGGGTGCGTACAGCGCCTGCAACGCGTCGATATCGCAGCGGTTGAAGGCGTCGAAGTGGCGCTGGTCCAGCTTGGCGATGAGCGCGGGCAGGTCGGCGTCGGCGATGCTGGGGTGAACGGACTGGGCGAAGGCGGTGCTGGAGCACAGCGCGGCGACGAGGAGCGTCAGGATGAGTCTGATCATGGAAGACTCTGGGGCTAGGGTGGCGTTGGCATGACTCGTGAGGCCAAGATGGCCCCGCCAGGAGCACCGTGGACGGTGCGCTTCAGTGCCCGACTTTAGGTTTGAGACCTGACCGCGATCCCGCGATGAGCCGCGGGATCGCGGCCAGCAATTCGTCGGCGCCCAGGCCCCGGCCCGCCATCGCACCGTGGCAAAAGTTCTCGATCGGCACGTCGGCCTCGGCTGCCAGCCTCCGCACGATGCCCTGCCCTTCGGCCGCGCCCAGGTCCAGCGCCAGCGAGCGCCTGTTGCACAACTGCGCCGGCCAACACACCGACGCGCCATCCAGCAGCAGCCGCCACTTGCGCAGCGTGTCACTGGCGCCGGGCGGTTCGATCTTGATGACCGTGGCGCCGAAATCGGCCCGTGTCCTGGTGGCGAGGGCCCGGCGATCAACTGGCCCAACTCGACGACCTTGAGGTCGGCGAGCGCTGCGGAGGTGGCGGGGACGTGGAGGCGGCGGTGCTCACGCCGGCACGTGTCCAGCGGCGTACGGCTCGGACCCACCTAGCCGCTGACAACGTTGTATGCAGCAACGCAACATGCAAGCCTCATACGCTCTACGCCCAGCAAGCATTCTGCATTTGCAGAAAACGAATGTAGGTACGTAGGCACAAATTCGCCAACGCCAATGGACATCCAACACCAGTTTGGCAGAGTCCGCCCCGAACGCCGAGAAGCCCCGTGGGGCTCGTTGACCGAGGGCCGGGCGCGCGCCCTCCCAAACCTACCGAACTGTTAGGAACACGCCGTTGACCCCTCCCGATCAAACCAAACCCATCCGCCGCATCGTCATCGCCGGCGGCGGCACGGCCGGCTGGATGACTGCCGCCGGCCTCTCCAAGTGCCTGGGCAAGCAGTACGACATCCGCCTGGTCGAGTCCGATGAAATCGGCATCATCGGCGTGGGCGAAGCGACCATCCCGACGCTGCATTTCATGCATACCGTGTTGACGCCGACTGAAATTTGACCCACCCGTGAGGGCCCTGCCGACCCAAATTTGACCCAGGTGTTCAACCTACCCTGCCCGAGATATCCACAGCTGGGCGGGGGTGTGAGGAGTGATCACCA
>NZ_JBIGIC010000022.1:0-64998 GCF_043555985.1 Pelomonas candidula
GACGAGGCGGGCTGACCGAGCTCAGCGCTACAGTTGTCCACAGCCGGCGTCAGCCGATGCCGGCCCCAAGCCCTGGGTCAAAGTTCAATCGGCAGGGTGGGTCAAATTTAGATCGGCGCCAACACATTGAGCAAAGGGCAGGTGGATCGGCCCACCGCAAACACCAGGCGCGGCTTGGCGCCTAAACAAGATCGCGCTGGACGGCGGCTGGCTGCTCCGTTTCCCTAGGATCAGATTCCTATGCCGACTTGCTCAGTGCAAACAGACCAGCCTAGATGCATATCTTTGCCGGCGTCTCCAGGATGCATAAAGCTGCCATTGCGGCAGCTTTATGTGTCGAGGCCCAAGAGGTTTCCCTCTGAGGCCTGCATCGGTTGGTGGAGAGGAGGAGGATCGAACTCCCGACCTCCGCATTGCGAACGCGGCGCTCTCCCAGCTGAGCTACCCCCCCACGCGAGTCGCGCAGTATAGCCCCCGCGCCGGGCTGCTATCGTGAGCCGCCATGACGTCACGCAAGACAGCGGCCTGGTTCGAGGCCCAGTACGACAACCGGAAACGGGTGGCCGACAGCGCCGAGGTTCTCAAGCGCTGGGCCGAGGCCTCGGCGCTGGTGCGCCGCCACGCGAATTGCCGGCTGGATCTGCGCTACGGCGCGGACCCTGGGCAGACGCTGGACGTCTTCACGCCCGACCCCGCCTTCGCTGGCGGCTTTGCGCCGGTGCTGGTGCTCATCCATGGCGGCTGGTGGCGGTCGCTGGACAAGTCGGACTACAGCTTCCTGGCGGCCAGCTTCACCGACGAAGGCGCGCTGGTCGTCGTGCCCAATTACGACCTGTGCCCGGACGTGCGCATCGAGCACATCGCGATGCAGCTGACCGAGGCCGTGGCCTGGGCCTGGCGGCATGCCGCCGAGCATGGCGGCGACCCGAGCCGCATCGTGTTGCTGGGGCATTCGGCCGGCGGGCATCTGGCGACGATGCTGAGTTGCTGCGACTGGAAGCGCGTGGCCAGGGACCTGCCGCGGCGGCTGGTGCAGGGAACGATGTCCGTGTCGGGCGTGCATGACCTGGCACCGTTGCTGCGCGTGCCTTTCCTGCAGAACGACCTGCGGCTGGACGCGGCCGCCGTGCGCCGCCTGAGCCCGGTTCACTTCCCCGCGCCGGCCGTGCCGCAGACGTTGTTCGCGCTGGCAGGGGCGCAGGAGAGCGAGGAGTTCCGCCGCCAGAACCGGCTCATCCGCGACGCCTGGGGTGCGCGTGCCGTGCCGGTGTGCGAGGAACTGCCGGGCTGCAACCACTACACCGTGCTGCACGACCTGGCCGACCCCCAGGGGCGCGCGCATCAACTGGCCCGGCAACTGCTGGGCCTGCGCTGGTACAGCGGGCTGCTATAGATGCGTTCCTAACGCGCCTGCTGGCACAGTGCGGCTGCGTCGGGGGCGCGTGCCGGCCCGATACCAACATAAAGGGAGGACCTTGATGAGCTTCGAACCGAACCGCTTTCCGAACGGCCTGTTGCGCCTGATCATGGCGGTCGTCGCGATCTTGCTGCTTTGGCTGCTGGCGCCCTATGGCACCGTGCCCGCGGGCTCGCGCGGCGTGATGACGACGTTCGGTCATCCGGCGGACGAGGTGCTTGACGAGGGCATCCACTGGCGCGTGCCGCTCGCCCAGACCATCCACCTGCTTGAAACGCGGGTGCAGAAGAGCGAAGGAGAGGGCGACGCGGCGTCCAAGGACCTGCAGGCCGTGCACACGCGCGTCGCGATCAACTACCACCTCGAGCCGCACCAGGTGGCGCAAGCCTTCAAGACCATCGGCCCGAGCACGGATGTGATCGCTGACCGCATCATCCTGCCGGCGGCGCAGGAGTCGATGAAGGCTGTCACGGCGCGCTTCACGGCGGAGGAACTGATCACGCGGCGCACGGACGTGCGCGAGGGCATCGCGTCGCTGCTGCGCGAGAAGATGCAGCGCCACGGCCTGGTGCTGGACGAGTTCGCCATCGTCAATTTCCGCTTCTCGGAGAGCTTCTCCAAGGCGATCGAGGCCAAGGTGGGCGCCGAGCAGGACAAGCTGCGCGCGGAGCGCGACCTGCTGCGCATCCGTGTCGAGGCCGAGCAGAAGGTGACGCAGGCCAAGGCCGAGGCCGAGTCGCTGGCGCTGCAGCGCGCGCAGGTCACGCCGGAGTTGCTGAAGCTGCGCGAGATCGAGAACCAGCGCGCGGCCATCTCGAAGTGGAATGGCGTGCTGCCGACGACGACCTACGGCCAGGTGCCGCTGATCGGCATCGCCGCCGGCACGGCAAGGGCTGCTCGCATTGCAGGCCGAGCGCCGGGCCGCTCCCAAGCCGGCCCGCCTGGGCGACGTGCTCGTGGCTCGATGCCGCGAGCATCGCCGTCCCCTCGGGGGACCGCCCAGACCCACCCGCGTTCAGCGGCGGGGCTGCGCGAGGGGCATATTCATGCCGGCAGCGACACCGCGTCCAGCAGCTCGCTCTCGATCTGCAACTGCGCCTTGTTCTGCTGCAGCGCCGGGCCGTCGAGCAGGAAGGTGTCTTCCACGCGCTCGCCCAGCGTCGAGATCTTGGCCAGCTGCAGGTTGATGCCGTGGCGGGCCAGCACGCGGGCGATGGCGTAGAGCAGCCCCGCGCGATCGCTGGTGCTGATCGTCAGCAGCCAGGCAGTGGCGCGCTCGTCGGGGCGCAGCGAGATGCGTGGCGTGTAGGGGAAGCTCTTGACGCGGCGCGACAGGCGCCCGCGCCGCGGCTCGGGCAGCGGGCCGCCGGCCTGCAGGATGGCGGCAAGCTTCTGCTCGACCATCGGCACGAGGTCGCGGTGGTGCACGTCGGCCTCGGGGCGGATGGCCTGGAAGGTGTCCAGCGCGTAGCCCTTGCGCGTCGTGTGGACCTTGGCGTCGAGGATGCTGAAGCCGGCGGTGTCGAAGTAGCCGCAGATGCGCGCGAACAGGTCGGGCTGGTCGGGCGCGTAGACCAGCACCTGCAGGCCTTCGCCGATGGGCGAGGGGCGGGCGCGCACGACCGGCACGGTGGTCTCGACGTGGCGCCATAGCGAGCGCGCGTGCCAGGCCAGTTCGGCGCCGTCGTGGCGGGCGAAGTAGCTGACGGCCAGCGTGGCCCACAGCGGCTCCTCGGTGCCTGGCAGCTGCGAGTGCAGTGCCAGGTCCTGACGGGCCTCCTGCTTGCGGGCCTCGATCTCGGCGTCGGCATTGATCTTGGCGCCGCCCAGTGCGCGCAGCGTGATGCGGTAGAGGTCTTCCAGCAGCTTGCCCTTCCAGGCGTTCCAGACCTTGGGGCTGGTGCCGCGGATGTCGGCCACGGTGAGCAGGTACAGCGCCGTCAGATGGCGTGTGTCGCCCACCTTGGCCGCGAAGGCGGCGATGACCTCGGGGTCGGCGAGGTCCTCCTTCTGCGCCACGCGGGACATCGTCAGGTGGTGCTCGACGAGGAACACGCACATGGCCGTGTCGTCGGCGTTCAGGCCGTGCTGGCGGCAGAAACGCTTCACCTCGACGGCACCCAGCTCGGAGTGGTCGCCGCCGCGGCCCTTGGCCACGTCGTGGAAGAGGGCGGCGATGTAGAGCAGCTCGGGCGCGTCGAACTGCGCGGCGAGCTGCGAGCAGAACGGGTACTCGTGCGCGTGCTCGGGCACGAAGAAGCGCCGCACGTTGCGCAGCACCATGAGGATGTGCTGGTCCACCGTGTAGACGTGGAACAGGTCGTGCTGCATCTGGCCGACGATGGCGCGGAACACCCACAGGTAGCGGCCCAGCACCGACGTCTGGTTCATGAGCCGGAAGGCGTGCGTCTGGCCTTCGTGATGCCGCAGCATCATCATGAAGGTTTCGCGGTTGACCGGGTCGCGGCGCCAGGCGGCGTCCATCAGGCCGCGCGCGTTGTAGAGCGCGCGCAGCGTGCGTGCCGACAGGCCCTTGATGCCGCGCGTCTGCTGGTAGACGAGGAAGGTGCGCAGGATGGCGTGCGGGTCGCGCTGGTAGAGGTCGTCGCTGGCGACCTCCAGCATGCGGCCGCGGTCGAGGAAGTCGACCTGGCCTTCGATGGGGCGCAGCATGCCGGGCTGCGCGTCGTTGATCTGCTCTTCCAGGTTGAGCAGCAGGATCTGGTGCAGCTGCGTGACGGCCTTGGCTGCCCAGTAGTAGCGCCGCATCAGCACCTCGGAGGCGCGTTGCGAGGCGGTGCTCTGGAAGCCGAAGCTCTGCGCCACGGCGGTCTGCAGGTCGAAGACGAGACGGTCCTCGCGCCGGCCGGCCACCGCGTGCAGCCGGGCGCGGATGAGGCGCAGCTGGCCTTCGTTGCGCTGCAACTGCTTGCTCTCGAACGGCGTGATGAGCCCGCGTGCGCTGAGCGCCTTCCAGGTCTTGCCGAAGCCCGCGGCGCTGGCGATCCAGATCAGCATCTGCAGGTCGCGCAGGCCGCCGGGGCTTTCCTTGCAGTTGGGCTCCAGCGCGTAGGGCGTGTCGTCGAACTTGGTGTGGCGCTGCAGGCTCTCCAGCGTCTTGGCGCGGAAGAATGCCTTGGGGTCCATGGCCAGCATGAAGCGCTTGTGCATCTGCCGGAACAGCTTCACGTCGCCGTCCAGCGGGCGGGCTTCGAGCAGCGCGGTCTGCACCGTCACGTCGCCTTCGGACTCGCTGAGGCATTCGCCCAGCGTGCGCACCGAGGAGCCGATTTCCAGCCCCACGTCCCAGCAGGACGTGATGAAGCTCTCGATGGCCGTCTTGACCGGCCCGGCCTGGTGCGCCTCGACCCCGTCGGGCAGCAGCACGAGCACGTCCACGTCCGAGTGAGGGAACAGCTCGCCCCGGCCGTAGCCGCCGACGGCGGCGAGGCAGGCGCCTTCCGGCATGCCGGCCTGCGTCCACAGGCCACGCAGCGTGTCGTCGACATGGCGGGCGAGGCGGCGCACCAGGCGCTCGGCGCCGGCCTGCGTCGGGCGCTCGGCCAGGAAGCCGTCAATCAGGGACTGCTTGCCGGCCTTGAACTGCTGGCGGAGATCGGCGAGGGTCACCACGTCAGGCCGCCGCCGTGGCGTTCTGCGTGATGAAGGCCGGCGGCGGTGGGCTGCCGGCGGAGAGCGTCATGACCTCGTAGCCGGTGTCGGTGACGAGGATGGTGTGCTCCCACTGGGCCGACAGCGAGCGATCCTTGGTGGCGATGGTCCAGCCGTCGCCCATTTCCTTGATCTCGCGGCGGCCGGCGTTGATCATCGGCTCGATCGTGAACATCATGCCGGGCACCAGTTCGTCCAGCGTGCCGGGGCGGCCGTAGTGCAGCACCTGCGGCTCCTCGTGGAAGACACGGCCGATGCCGTGGCCGCAGAACTCGCGCACGATGGAGAAGCCGGCGTTCTCGGCGAAGGTCTGGATGGCGTGGCCGATGTCGCCCAACCGCGCACCGGGCCTGACCTTGGCGATGCCCTTCCACATGGCCTCGTAGGTGAAGGCGCACAGGCGCTTGGCGGCGATGGAGCCGTCGCCGACGACAAACATGCGGCTGGTGTCGCCGTGCCAGCCGTCCTTGATGACGGTGACGTCGATGTTGACGATGTCGCCGTTCTTCAGCGCCTTGTCATTCGGGATGCCGTGGCAGACCACCTGGTTCACCGACGTGCAGATCGACTTGGGGTAGGGGATGTAGCCCGGGGGGCAGTAGTTCAGCGGCGCTGGAATGCCCTGCTGCACGTTGACGATGTAGTCGTGGGCGAGCTTGTCCAGCTCGTTGGTCGTGACGCCCGGTTTGACATGGGCGGTGAGCATGTCCAGGACTTCGGACGCCAGGCGTCCGGCGATGCGCATGCCTTCGACATCGGCAGCGGTCTTGATCGTGATGGCCATCGGCCGATTATCGTGGCTGTGCGTCGGGCGGCTGGGCGGTGTCGCCGGATTCCCAGCCTCCGCCGAGGGCGAGGAAGACCTGCACCTGGTCCCGGGCGATCTCGGCGCCCTCGGCTGTCAACGCGACGTCGGCGGCGGCCAGTGTCTGGCGGGATTCCAGCGCCGTCGTCAGCGGCCGGCGCCCGGCCTCGACATAGCGCTGCTGGTCCTGCGCCACGGCGGCGGCCTTGGCGCGGGCCTGGCGCAGCGCCGACAGCCGCTCCAGGTCGTGCCGGTAGCGGCTCAACGCGGACTCGACCTCGGCCAGCGCCTGCAGCACCACGCCGTCGAAGCGGGCCAGCGCGGCCTGCTGGTCGGCCTCGGCCATGCGCACGCGGGCCCGCGAGCCGGCGTCCGGGATGCGCCAGCTCAGCAACGGCCCGAGGCTGAAGGTTTGGGTGGCCGGTTCGCCCAGATGGCCGGCCAGCCCGAGCACGCCCAGCGACGCGCCGAAGCTGATGCTGGGATAGAGCTCGGCCGTGGCCACGCCGATGTGCGCCGTGGCCACGGCCAGCTCGCGCTCCGCCTGGCGCACGTCGGGGCGGCGCTTCAGCAGCGTGGCGCCGTCGCCGGCCGGGATGGCCTGTGCCAGCTCGGGCGGCGCGGCGCAGGCGACCTGCTCCGGCGCCAGCTCCTGTGGCGTGCGCCCGAGCAGGTAGGCCAGGCGGTACAGGCCCGCCTCGCGTTCCGCGTCGAAGTGCGGCAACGCCGCGCGCTGCGTCTCGACGAGGCCCTGGGCCTGCAGCACGTCCGCGCGCGTGGCGCGCCCCTCCGCCTCCTGGCGCTCGGCCAGCGCCAGGCTGCGTTCGCGCAGCGCCAAAGCGCCCATGGCGGCGTGCTGCTGCGTCTGCGCATGGCAGACCTGCAGATAGGCCTGCACGACCTGCGAGACGACGCTGATGCGCGCGAGGTCTCGGGCCGCCTCGACGGCCTGCAGGTTGGCCTCGGCTGCTTCTTCACCGCGCTTCAACTGGCCCCACAGGTCCAGCTGGTAGGAGGCGCCAACCACCAGCTCGCCCTCGTTCATGACGGGCAGCTGTTCGGGCAGCAGGAAGGCCTCGCCCGACTCCCGGGCGCGCTTGACGCCGGCCTTGACGCCGGCGTGAGGCAGGCGCTCGGCGTCCACGGCGGTGACGAGGGACGCGGCCCGGCGCAGGTGGGCCGTGGCGACGCGCAGCGAGGTGTTGGCCGCCAGTGCCTGCTCGACGAGGGCGTCCAGCTCGGCGCTGCGGTAGAGCCGCCACCAGCCGTCGGGCAGCGGTGCTGCGTCGGCGGCGGGGCCGCTGGCCTGGGCGAAGGCGGCCTTGGCCGTGGGCCGCTGAAGGGCGGCATTGTCGGGCAGGTGGTAGTCGGGGCCGACCGTGGTGCAGGCGGCCAGCGCCGCGGCGGCCAGCAGTGGCAGGCGTTGCAGGAGGGAGCTGCGTGTCATGACTGGCCTTGCCGGGCACGCTGGCCCTGTGCGGGGGCGTCGTCGACCACCGACACCGTGGCGGTGCGGCCGATGACGGGGCGCTGGCTGGCGGGCCAGTCGTCGATGGCGATGCGCACCGGCACGCGCTGCGCGAGCCGCACCCAATTGAAACTCGGGTTCACGTTGGGCAGCAGGTTGGCGCCGCTGGAGCGGTCGCGGTCCTCGATGCCGGCGGCGATGCTCTCCACGCGGCCGCGCAACTGCCTGTCCTCGCCCATCAGCTGCAGCGTGACGGCCTGGCCGGTGTGGATCTTCTGCAGCTTGGTCTCCTCGAAATAGCCGTCGGCGTAGACGCCGGTCGCGTCGACCATGGACAGCACGTAGCGCCCGGCGCTGACGTAGTCGCCGACGTGGGGGGCGTTGTCGTTGAGGTAGCCGTCGACGGGACTGCGCACGGTCGTGCGTTCCAGGTTCAGCTGCGCCACGCGCACGGCGGCTTCGGCGGCGGCGCGGGAGGCGTCTGCGGCCGCATGCGCCGCCTCGGCCAGCGCCACGGTCGCCTCGGCCTGCTGGACCTTGACGTCGCCCTGCTCCAGCGTTTCCTGCGCCACCAGCCCGGACAACCGGTGGCTGCGCTCCGCCTCGCGGCGCGCCTGGGCGAGTTGGGCACGCTGGTTGTCCAGCGCGGCCCGCGCCTGCGCCGCGCCGGCGCGCGACTGGGCCAGCGTGGCGCGGGCCTGCTCCAGCGCGAGCTGGAAGCGGGTCGTGTCGACCTGGAACAGCACGTCGCCGCGCGCGACGCGCTGGTTGTCGTGCACGCGCACCTCGGTCAGCGGCCCGGACACGTCCGGTGCGACCTGCAGCACGGTGGCGCGCAGCCGCGCGTCACGCGTCCACGGGGCCTCGGCGTAGCGCTGCCAGACGTCCTTGAGCGCCACCAGCGCGACGAGGGCGATGCCGGCCGTGACGAGCACGGGGGCGGTGCGGCGAGCGAACTGGAGCGCGCGGTTGCCGGCGGCGTGGCGCAGCCGCGTGGCGAAGAGTTTTCTTGTCATTGGGTCCATCCGGCCGTCCAGCGGACCGTGGCCTGCAGCACGATCACGAAGACGGAAACATTGAAAAGGGCGCGGTGCCACACCCAGCGGTAGAAGGGCGTGTGGCTCAGCAGCGCCCGCAGTGCGGCCGAGGCCAGATAGGCCATGGCCAGCGGCAGCGCCAGTGCGGGCAGGTAGATGCCGTAGAAGGTCAGGTCGCCGATCATTTCTCTTGGGCGCCGGCGGGCGCGGGCGGGAACAGGGTCAACTGGATTTCGATCAGCGCGTGCAGGGCTTCGCGCGGTGCGTCGGCGGCGTCGTGGCCGACGGCACCGAGGGCAGCGGCCAGGCGGCGTTCCAGCGTCGGGCGCGGCGGCAGAGCAGTGGAGGCCGGCGTGCGCAGGCGGCGGCGGTAGTGGATTTCCAGCGCGTCCAGCAGGCGTTGCAGCGTCAGGCGCGCGGGCGGCCGCAGTTGGCGGCGCAGGCGCAGCAGCAGTGCCGCGCTGAGGCCGACGCGCAGCTCAGCCAGCCCCTCGGTCCCCTGCGAGCCGCTGGTGGCAGCCAGCCGCGGCATCATCTGCGCCAGCCGGTCCAGCATGTGGGCGCGCAGGCGGTCGTCGTCGCCCCGGTGCCGGCCGGCTGCCGTGCGGGCCAGGTCTTGCCAGGCCGAGCGCAGCAGCCGGTGCGCGCTGAGCCGGGTGCCGAAGGGGCGCGCCAGCTGGGTCCAGACCAGCGCCCAGATGCTGCCGGCAATGCCCGCCACGCAGCCGTTGGCGAGCGGCATGAAGTCGGGGCGGTAGGCGTCCGCGACGGCCAGGTTCAGCGTCACCGTGACGCTCAGGCCCAGCGCCAGCGCGGCGAAGGCGGGTCGGGCCAGGTAGCTGCCGGCCACCAGGAAGAACGGTGCCAGCACGAGCACCAGCGTGACGAACTCCTGCGCCGCCGGCAGCGCGCAGAACAGCAGCACGGCGCCGACGACCAGCCCCAGCGTGTTGGCGAGCAGAAAGGTCAGCTGCATCGCCAGCGGCTCGTCCTGCTGGGCGAAGAAGCTGCTAGTCACGGCGCACATCGCCACCGCGCTCGCACCGTCGCTCCAGCCGCTGAAGATCCAGAACAGGCAGGCCAGGAAGGTGGCGCTGCCGGCCGTGAATGCGGCATAGGCCTGCAGGCCGCGGTCGTGGTGGTGGACCTGGGGGTGGCGGCGCCAGCGCGTGAACGCCGGCCGCCAGCCGTCGGCCCAGCGGCCGTCGGCCAGCATCTGCTGCAGCGAGCGGCAGTCCTGCCACAGCTGCACGAGGCTCTCCAGGCGCCGCAGCACGTGACGTAGTTGCAGCGCGTGCGGGTCGTCGCGCACTTCGGCACGGGCGAAGGTGTGCAGGCGCAGCAGCAGCGCTGCGCTGGCCTCGCCGGCGCCGGCCGGCAGCGGCGCGCGCATCCACGTGTAGATGTCTTCGAGCAGCGCCGCCACGAACGCGGGCTCGCCGGCCGGCGAGCGGCGCAGCCCTGCGACCGCATCGCGCAGCGAGCCGAGGATGGGCAGCAGCGCGGACAGGCGCAGCCGCAGTTCGCGGGCGACGCGGGCGGCGTCGCGGTGGTCGCTGTCGTGGCGGAGGTGGTTGATGAGCTGGTCCAGCGCCAGCACGTCGCCGGCCAGGCGGTGCACGCTGACCGAGCGGCGCGCGGCGGACTCGCCCAGCAGCACGCCGGCGGTCCAGTCGGCCGCGTCGTCGAACCAGGCCGAGAACCGGCCTTCCAGCGCCGGCGCGGCCCGCCCCGGCAGCACGAGGGCCGAGACGAGTGCTGCGCAGGTCATGCCCAGGAAGATTTCTTCGCAGCGCGCGACGGCGATGGCGAACACCTGGTCGGGTGCCTGCACGACGGGCAGCGCGATCATCGGCAGCGTGATGGCCGACAGCATGTAGACGTAGCTGCTGGGCATGCGGTCGCGGAACGACAGCTGCAGCAGCACCCCGACCCAACTGGCGATGAACAGGCTCAGCAGCAGCGGCGTGTCGACCAGCAGCGGCACGACGAGAACGGCGGCGAAGGCGGCCAGCAGCGTCCCGATCAGGCGGTAGAGGCCCTTGGACTGCGTGGCTCCCGTCAGCGGACTGGAGACGACATAGGCCGTGGCCATGGCCCAGTAGGGGCGGGGCAGGCCGGCGGCCAGGGCCAGGTACAGCGCCAGCATGGCGGCAGCGAAGGTCTTGGCCGACGTGAGCCACTCGCCCGTGGAGGGCAGTTGTGCGCGCAGGCGGCCGAGGAGCGGGGCGGCGGCATCCATCTCACTGCGCATCGACCAGCGGCGCCCAGGGGTCGGTGGCGCCGCCGGGGAAGACCTCGAACAGGTAGTCGAGGAAGGCCCGCGTCTTGGCCGGCACGTACTTGCGCGTCGGCATGGCCGCGTGCAGCGAGATGCGGTAGAGCCGCCAGCCCGGCAGCACGCGCACCAGCCGGCCTTCGGCGAGCGGCTGGGCGGCGGCATAGCTGGGCAGCGGCACGATGCACAGGCCGGCCAACGCGGACGACAGCACGATGTCCATGCGCCCGCTGGTCAGTGGCGGGTCCTTGGGCGTGAAGCGAAATCCCGAGGCCGTGGGGTCCGAGCCGTCGGGGTGCAGCACCATCTCCTCGCCGGGGTGGTTCGTCAGAAGCTCGTGGTCCATCAGGTCGGCGGGCCGGGCGAGCGCGCCGAAGCGGGCGATGTAGGACGGTGCGGCGCAGAGGATGACGTCCGAACAGGCCAGCTGCCGGGCCACGAATTCGCCGTCGACGGGTGCGCCGCGCGACGCGATCAGGCTGACGTCGTAGTTCGCGTCCAGCGACTCCACCAGGCCCGGCGACGACAGGCTGACCGTCAGCGCGGGATAGCGCCGCCGGAACTCCACCAGCAGCGGGGCAATCTGGCTGGTGGCGAAAGCCGACGGCGCGACCACCTTCAGCACACCGCTGACCGCCAGGCTGCTGGAGCGCACGGAGGCGTCAGCCTCCTCCAGCTCCGACAGGATGCGCCGCACGCGCTCCTGGTAGGCCTCGCCGGCCTCGGTCAGCGACATGCGCCGTGTCGTGCGGTTGATGAGTCGCACGCCGACATGGGCCTCCAGCTCGTTGATCAGGCGCGTGACGGCCGACGGGGCGAGCCCCATGTCGCGGGCCGCGGCGGCAAAGCCCTGCAGCTCCACGACGCGACAGAAAGCCTTCAATGAGTGCAGCCGATTCAAGGTGGGTCCTCTGGTTCTTGCCCGTGTGAGCGGGGCCACCGACGGCCGTCACCCGCACGCCTGGCAACGGTCCAGGGCGGCGAAATGACTCTAGGTTCCAGGGCAGGGTGGGGCAATCGGCTGCGTCAGAACGCAGACTTCTGGGAATCGCAACAATCGCCGGCCGCCTGGGCGTCGGGTTGTTGCGGGAGCGGCAACTGTGACTTGGAGAACAGTGCGCCAGCAACAGTGTGGTGGCCGATATTTCTGCCGCTTGCAATGGTTCATTGCCTCGGGCGGCCTTTTTCGTGGCTGGGCCGAAACCTACATTGACTTCGACGACAGCAATTGCCCGGACAAGACAAGCGCTAGCGCCAATTCAACGTCTGTTCAACCCACAACTGATCGAGGTCTCACCATGCTCAAGCAATCCATCGCCGCCGCCGTCCTGGCCGTCATCGCCACCAGCGTGCTGGCCCAGGGCGACGCCCGTTTCACCCGCCCGGCCGCGCCCGAGGTCGCCGCGACCCGCGCGGAGGTGCTGGCTGATCTGGAAATCTATCGCCAGTCCGGCCTGGAACATTACGACCGCCTGGAGAGCCCGGACTTCGGTTCGCCCGTCTACCGCGCCGCGCAGAAGCGCTACCAGGACCTGCGCAACTCGCCGAGGTACGCCGCGCTGGTGCGCGCCAACGCCGACCGCCTGGGCGAGCGCGTGCAGTTGGCCGGGCAGGCCGCACCGAGCGGCAGCGGCGGCCAGTAAATCGAAACCTCTGCTTCGGC
This sequence comes from Pelomonas candidula, assembly GCF_043555985.1. Taxonomy (NCBI): domain Bacteria; kingdom Pseudomonadati; phylum Pseudomonadota; class Betaproteobacteria; order Burkholderiales; family Sphaerotilaceae; genus Roseateles; species Pelomonas candidula. The sequence goes on from NZ_JBIGIC010000022.1 coordinate 12,341, forward strand.
CGGCCCGCGGCCGCTGAGGCAACTGGGGCTGGCCGCTTCCCAGCGGCCAGCCCCGGTGCCGATCTCAGTCGGCCCAGACGACAGTGCCGGTCACCCAGGTCGCCAGCACGACGATGCCGAAGGCGATGCGGTACCAGGCGAAGGGCACGAAGGTGTGGCTGGACACGTAGCGCAGCAGCCAGCGTACGCAGGCCCAGGCGGCCAGGAAGCTGACGACGAAGCCGACCGCGAACAGCGGGAAGTCGGCCATGGACAGCGCGTGGCGCTCTTTCCACAGGCTGTAGCCGCCGGCGGAGATCAGCGTCGGGATGGCCAGGAAGAACGAGAAGTCCGTTGCCGCCTTGCGCGACAGGCCCAGCAGCATGCCGCCGATGATGGTGGCGCCCGAGCGGCTGGTGCCGGGGATCATGCCCAGGCACTGCACCAGACCCACCTTCAGCGCGTCCAGTGGCGTCATGTCGTCCACGTTCTGCACGCGGGAGACCGGCTTGGCGACCTTCTCCACCCACAGGATGATCAGCGCGCCGACGATGAAGGCGCCGGCCACGACCGGCGCGTTGAACAAGTGGGCCTTGATCATCTTGTAGACCGTCAGCCCGACGATGCCGGCCGGCAGGAAGCCGAGGGCGATGTTCAGCACGAAGCGCTGCTGCTTGGCGCTGTTCGTGATGCCGCCCAGCGCCTCGCGGATGCGGGCCCAGTAGACGATGAACACGGCCAGGATGGCGCCGGTCTGGATGGCGATGTCGAAGACCTTGGACTTGCTGTCCGTCATGCCCAGCAGGCTGCCGGTCAGGATCAGGTGGCCGGTGGACGACACGGGCAGGAACTCCGTGAGTCCTTCGACGATGCCCATGATGGCGGCTTTGATCAGCAGGATGACGTCCACGTACAACTCCGGAAAGACAGCGGTTGGAAAAGGCGGCGCAGTGTAGCGAGCCTCTGTTGCAGAAGCCGTGCCTGAACTTGCCGCCGGCTGGCGTGATCGCTACATTACTGACCCTTCGGTCATTAACCCTGCCGCCTTGGCCTCCACCGCTCCCCGTCAACGCCGCAAGGACGCCCGCCCGCAGGAACTGCTGGACGCGGCGCTGGCGCTCATAGTGGAGAAGGGGTTCGCCGCGACCCGAAGCGAGGAAGTCGCCGCGCGCGCCGGCGTCGCCAAGGGCACGCTGTACCGCTACTACCCGAGCAAGGACGAGCTGTTCAAGGCCATGGTGCGCGAGAACCTCTCGATGCACATCGCCGAGTCGGCCGCGCAGGCGGCGCAGTACCAGGGCCCCATCGCCGGGCTGCTGCAGCAGATGATGCAGGCTTGGTGGGCCAAGGTGGGGCACGGTAACGCGGGCGTCGTCTGCAAGATCATGATGATCGAGGCGCGCAACTTCCCGGAGCTGGCCAAGTTCTACGTCGACGAGGTCATCAACCCTTCCAAACGCCTGATCGGAGGGCTCATCGAGCGCGGTATCGCCAGCGGTGAATTCCGGGCCGTGCCCATCGAGGCCACGGTGCACCTGCTGATCGCGCCGATGCTGCACATGCTGCTGCACGAACACTCGTTCGGTGAGCACGACATCTGCCACGAGACCATGACCGCCGAGGAATTGCTGGATGCTCAGATGGCGCTGCTGCTGCACGGGCTGCTGGCGGACTCGTCGCGCACCTAGAATTTTGCTTTTCAGTCCGCCGTACCGCGCCCTCCGGAGAACAAGATGAATCTCGAACAAGCCCGCTTCAACATGATCGAGCAGCAGATCCGCCCCTGGGATGTGCTCGACCCCAGCGTGCTGGAACTGTTGCACGTGGTGCACCGTGAGGACTTCGTGCCCGAGGCGCACAAGTCCCAGGCCTTCGTCGACACCGAACTGCCGCTGACCGACACGCGCCGCATGCTGGCGCCCCGCGTCGAGGCCCGTCTGCTGCAGGAACTCAAGGTGCAGCGCCACGAGAAGGTGCTGGAGATCGGCGCCGCCACGGGTCACCTGGCCGCGCTGCTGGGCCACAAGGCCCAGCGCGTCATCGCCGTCGAGGCCGATGCCGGCCTGGCCGCGTTGGCCACCGCCAACCTCAAGCGCGCCGGCGTGCTCAACGTCACCGTGCAGAACCAGGACGGCGCCGCCGGTCTGCCCGCCGAGGAGCCCTTCGATGCCATCCTGCTGTCCGGCTCGGTCGCGGCTGTGCCGCAAGTGCTGCTGAACCAGCTCAAGGTCGGTGGCCGCCTGGGGGCCATCGTAGGCAGCGAACCGGTCATGCGTGCCGTGCTTGTCACGCGCACCGGCGCCAGCGACTTCAAGACCGTGGAGCTGTTCGACACCGTCGCCGGCCGCCTGCCGGGCTTCGCCGAAGCGTCGGCCTTCAGCTTTTGATCCCGGGTGCCGTCCGTCGTCGCCAGACGCCGTCTGCCGCCCCAGGGCGGCAACTCGTCACATGGCTTCAGTCATCGGCGGACTTTGCGTCTATAACCCCGGCCGCTGCTTAAATCATTGCTCCAGCCAAGGAATCCCATGCCCCTCGCCCCAGCCCAACGCCTGATCCTGCAACCGCTGGTCATCGCCGCCAGCCTTCTGCTTGCCGGCGCGGCCCAGGCCCAGAGTCTGCAAGAGCTGTACGACGCGGCGCGGGGCTATGACGCGACCTATCTCGCCACCAAGGCCAGCGCCGACGCTGCCGCTGCGCGTGCGGCGCAGGCCGAGGCGTTGGTCAGGCCTTCGCTGGGCCTGTCGGCTTCGGGCACGCAGGCCCGCACTGACCCGCCGGGTGGTGGCAACAACCTCAACGCCCGCACGCTGACAGCGGGTCTGCAGGGCAAGTACTCGGTCTACAACGCGGCCAACGCGCCCACGATCGACAAGGCCCGCCGCGGCTACGAGGTGTCGCAGGCCGACCTGGCGACGGCAGAGCAGGATCTCATCGTGCGCCTGGCCACGGCCTATTTCGACGTGCTGGCCGCCAAGGATGCGCTGACCACGTCGCAGGCCAACAAGACCGCCATTGCCGAGCAGTTGGCTTCGGCCAAGCGCAACTTCGAGGTCGGCACCGCCACCATCACCGACACGCGCGAAGCCCAGGCCCGCTACGACCTGGCCGTGGCCCAGGAACTGGCCGCCGACAACGACCTGCGCGTCAAGCGCGTGACGCTGGACCAGTTCGTCGGCCGCGTCGGCGTGGAACCCAAGGGCCTGGCCACGCCGGTGGCGCTGCCGGCGCTGCCGAGCGACAACGTCGACACCTGGGTGGCCGCCGGTGACGAGCAGCACCCTTCCATCCGCAAGGCACGCCTGGGCCTGGAAGTGGCGCAGCTGGACACGCAGATTGCCCGCGCCGCCGACATGCCCTCGCTGGACGCCAACGCCACGCTGGGCGGCCAGAACCTGCACAACAACCTCAACGGCGCGGCTGCGTCGGCCTCGGGTGTCGGTACCACCAAGACCGCCAGCATCGGCCTGACCTTCACCTACCCGCTCTACACCGGCGGCCTGACGCAGAACCGCATCAAGGAAACCCTGGTGCTGGAGGAGAAGGCCCGCAACGACCTGGACTTCGCGCGCCGCAGCGTCTCCGAGGCCACGCGCCGGGCGTTCTTCGGGGTGCAGTCGCTGAAGGCCCAGGTCGCCGCCTACGAGGCCGCCGAGGCGTCCACCAAGCTGGCGCTGGAGGCCACGCAGCTCGGCTACAAGGTCGGCGTGCGCGTGAACCTGGACGTGCTGAACGCGCAGACCCAGCTCTACACGACACAGCGTGACCTCGCCAAGGCGCGCTACGACGTGGTCGTCAACGGCCTCAAGCTGCGCCAGGCCTCGGGCCAGCTGCGCCCTGAAGACCTGAGCGCCGTCAACACGCTGCTGGTTAAGTAAGCGCCGGCCGCCTGCGAGGAACCCCGCCGCGGCGGGGTTTTTTCATGCCTTGCCGCCCAGCACGTTGAGCGGGATCTTCAGGTAGCTGATGCCGTCGTCCTCGGCCGGCGGCAACTGTCCGGCGCGGATGTTGATCTGGATGGACGGCAGGATCAACGTGGGCACGTCCAGCGTGGCGTCGCGGGCCTGGCGCATCCGCACGAACTCGGCCTCGGTGATGCCGTCGCGCACATGGATGTTGCCCGCGCGCTGCTCGGCCACCGTGGTCTCCCAGGCAGGCGTGCGGCCGGCGGGCGGGTAGTCGTGGCAGACGAACATGCGCGTCTGCGGCGGCAGCGCCAGGATGCGACGCATGGAGGCATACAGCGTGTGCGCGTCGCCGCCTGGGAAGTCCGCGCGGGCCGTGCCGACGTCGGGCATGAAAAGCGTGTCGCCGACGAACACCGCGTCGTCGACGACGTAAGCCATGTCGGCAGGCGTGTGGCCGGGCACCAGCAGTGCCCGGGCCTCGACCTCGCCGATGTGGAACACCTCGTCGTCCTTGAAGAGGTGGTCGAACTGCGCGCCGTCGGGCAGGAAGTTGCGCTCCAGGTTGTAGAGCTTCTTGAACGTCGCCTGGACCTCCCGGATGTGCTCGCCGATGGCGATGCGTCCGCCGACGCGCTCCTGCAGGTAGCGGGCGCTGGACAGGTGATCGGCGTGGGCGTGCGTCTCCAGAATCCACTGCACCGTGAGCCCGTGCTGGCGGACGTAGGCGAGCAGGCGGTCGGCCTGGACGGTGCTGGTGCGGCCCGACTTGAAGTCGAAGTCCAGCACCGGGTCCACGATGGCGGCGCAGTGGCTGGCGTTGTCGACGATCACGTAGGAGACGGTGAAGGTCTTGTCGTCGAAGAAAGCCTGGACGGTGGTTCTGGCGGCCATGAGGGCTCCTGGTTGATTCAATATGTTGACTTACATTATATTGGTTGATAAAGTGAAGTCAACTTCACGGAACCAACCATGCCCACTTCCGTCATCCACCCCGACATGCTGCGCCTGGCCGCGGGCCAGGCGGTCAGCGCCCTGAAAGTACTGGCCAACGAAGACCGGCTGCTGCTGCTGTGCCAGCTGTCGCAGGGCGAGATGTCCGTCGGTGATCTCGAAGAGGCGCTGGGCATCCGCCAGCCTACGCTGTCGCAGCAGCTGGCGGTGCTGCGCGCGGAGGGCGTCGTGGACACGCGACGTGATGGCAAGCGCATCTTCTATAGCGTCGCCGATGCCCGCCTGCTGCAGGTGCTGGCGGTGCTCTACGACCTTTACTGCCCGAAGGAGTGAACCGATGAATATCGACTGGAATGCTTTCACGCCGGTGGCCTCGTTGGTGGGCGGCGTGCTCATCGGGGGCGCGGCAGCGCTTTTCGTGCTGCTCAACGGCCGCATCGCCGGCATCAGCGGCGTGCTGGGCGGATTGTTCCGGCCAGTCCGAGGCGATATCGGCTGGCGACTGGCCTTCCTGCTGGGCCTGCTCGGCGCGCCGCTGGTGTATGGGCTGTTCACGGCCGTGCCGTTGCCGCGCATCGACGTGGGCTGGGGAGCGTTGGTTCTCGCCGGGCTGCTGGTGGGCGTGGGCACGCGCTACGGCGCCGGCTGCACCAGTGGCCATGGCGTCTGTGGCCTGTCCCGTCTGTCGCCGCGTTCGCTGGTGGCCACGCTGGCCTTCATGGGCGCCGGCTTCGCCACCGTATTCGTGCTTCGTCACCTCCTGGGCTTCTGAGGGAATCGCCATGCTTGTGATCACCGCTTTGCTCGCCGGCCTCGTGTTCGGCCTCGGCCTCATCCTCTCGGGCATGGCCAGCCCGGCCAAGGTGTTGGGCTTCCTCGACCTGGCCGGCTCCTGGGACCCGTCGCTTGCGCTGGTCATGGTCGGTGCCATCGCCGTCGGGCTGGTCGCGTTCGCGATCGCCAGGCGGCGCACGACTACGCTGCTGGGAGTGCGGCTGTGGTTGCCGACGGTGACCGCCATCGACCGCCGGCTGGTCGTCGGCAGCCTGCTGTTCGGTATCGGCTGGGGGCTGGCCGGCTTCTGCCCGGGGCCGGCGCTGGTGGCGCTGGGCATGGGCGTGCCGAAGGCCGTGGTCTTCGTCGCCGCCATGCTCGCTGGCATGGGCCTGTTCGAGCTGCTTGAGCGCCGCCGGGGCTGAGCCATGAATGCGGACTGGACCTGGGTCTGGCTGACGCTGGCGGTGCTCGCGCTGTACGAGGCCTTGCTCGTGTTGCCGCGGAGCCGGGCCCTGGCCCGGCACGCCGGCCTGCGCGAGGAGTGGTTTCGTGTGGTCTCGGTGCACAAGGGCTCGGAGGTGCTGGCGGTGCAGACGCTGCGCAACTCGCTGATGTCGGCCACGATGCTGGCCTCCACGGCCGCGCTGGCCCTGATGGGCACGGTCTCGCTGGCGGCGCCGTCGCTGCACGAGGGCTTCGATGCCGCCGGTGGACAGGCGACGCTCGGGCCACGCCTGGTGCTTGAACTGGTGCTGCTGGCGCTGCTGTTCGTGTCGCTGGTGTCGAGCATGATGGCCGTGCGCTTTTACAACCACGCCGGGTTCATCGGCGGCATGCCGGTCGACTCGGAGGCGAGGGTTCGCTGGACGGGCGCGGGTGTGCGCTACGTCCGCCGCGCCGGCGTGCTGTATGGCGTGGGTCTGCGCCAGCTGGTGCTGGTCGTGCCCGTCGTCGCCACGCTGCTGCTGCCGGCGTCCGGCCCGGTGGCCGCGGTGGTGGTGGCCGTGGTGCTGTACTCGCTGGACCGCTTCAACGACACCGGCGCCCTCAGCTGACGGCGCGGGTGCAAACAGGCGCGAAAATCCGCGCCCATGCTGTTCCTGCTCTCGCCTGCCAAGTCGCTCGACTACGACACACCCACGCCGCCCGAACTCGCCGACGCGCTGACGCGCCCCCAGTTCCTCGACGACACGGCCGCGCTCATCGACGTGCTGCGCACCAAGACCGTGGACGACGTGCGCGAGCTGATGGACCTATCCGAGCCGCTGGCCCGGCTGAACGTCGACCGCTATGCCGCCTGGAGGCCCCGCTTCACCGACAAGAACAGCAAGCCGGCCGTGCTGGCCTTCAACGGCGACGTCTACGACGGGCTGGATGCGAAGACGCTTTCCGCCGACGACATCGCCTGGGCGCAGGCGCACGTGCGCATGCTGTCGGGCCTGTACGGCGTCCTGCGGCCGCTGGACCGCATGCAGCCGTACCGGCTGGAGATGGGCACGCGGCTGGCCACCGACGCCGGCGCCAGCCTGTACGACTGGTGGGGCGACCGCCTCGCGCTGCACCTCAACAAGCTGGCTTCGGGGCAGAAGGCGCCGGTCATCGTCAACCTCGCGTCGCAGGAGTACTTCCGCGCCGCGGACCGCAAGGTGTTGAAGCCGCGTGTCGTGGAGTGCCAGTTCGAGGACTGGAAGAACGGCGACTACAAGATCATCAGCTTCTTCGCCAAGCGGGCTCGCGGCCTGATGGCCCGCTTTGCCATCCAGCAGCGCCTGGAGACGCCGGACGGTCTCAGGGCCTTCAATCTGGACGGTTATCGTTGGGCCCCCGAGGTGTCTTCCCCCGATCGTCTGGTCTTCCGTCGCAAGTCATGAGTCAACAAGTCATCACCCCCGAACTCTGCGAGTGGATCACCGAGCAGACCCGCGCCGGCCATGCGTCCGAGAGCGTGCTGGCGGCCATGCTGGGCAGCGGCTGGGACGAGTCCATCGCCCGCCAGGCGCTGGCGCGCACGCTGGGCCAGGCGGCCACGCCGACGTTGCCGGCCGGCGCGACGCCCGGCTTGCCCGAGCCCGACCTGAGTCGCTTCGCCCCGGTCATCGACGCTGGTGACCGCCAGGTCAAGGTCATGATGGCGCTGCGCCAGCCGCGAGTGGTCGTGTTCGGCGACCTGCTGTCCGAGGAGGAATGCGACGGCATCATCGCCATGGCCACCAAGCGCCTGGCGCGTTCCGAGACGGTGGCCACCGCGGCGGACGGCAGCGAGGTGAACGCGGCGCGCACCAGCGACGGCATGTTCTTCGAGCGCTGCGAGACCGAGCTGATCCGCAAGGTCGAGTCGCGCATCGCCACGCTGCTGCGCTGGCCGCTGGACCATGGCGAAGGCCTGCAGGTGCTGCGCTACCGCCCGGGCGCCGAGTACCAGCCGCACTACGACTACTTCGACCCCGGCCACGTCAGCACGCCCAACATCTTGAAGCGCGGCGGCCAGCGCGTCGGCACGCTGGTCATCTACCTGAACACGCCGGTGGCCGGCGGCTCGACCATCTTCCCGGACATCGGCCTGGACGTTGCGCCCGTCAAGGGCAATGCCGTGTTCTTCAGCTACGACCGGCCGCACCCGTCCACGCAGACGCTGCACGGCGGCTCGCCGGTCATCGAGGGCGAGAAGTGGGTGGCGACCAAGTGGCTGCGCCAGGGCGTGTTCAACTGAGTTCCGGCCTTCGGGCCGGCCTGGGGCGTCTGTTCATGCCGACAGCAGCTTGTTGATCAGCTCGGGTGTGCTGCCCGCCTGGTATTTCTTCATCAGCCGGGCGCGGTAGACATCCACCGTGCGGGGGCTCACGCCCAGGCGGCGGCCGATGAGCTTGCTCGTCTGGCCCTCGACCAGCAGTGCTGCGATCTCCCGCTCGCGGGGCGTGAGGTCGGCGCTGATCTGCCGGCGCGCCGACAGGTCCTCGAAGCTCCAGATGCCACGGGCGTGCGGGTCGGCCGGGTCCAGCGCGCGGCCCGTTACGTGGCACCAGAATGGCTCGCCAGTGGACAGCCGCCGCATGACGCGGTCGTCCGCATAGTGGCCCAGCACGTCCAGGCTCGCCACGATGCGGGCGCCGGTGCGCTCGAACTCCGCCGCGCTCGGGTACATCACCGCGAAGCTCTGGCCGACCAGCTGGGCTCGCGTGGCGCCGAACATCTGCAGCACGCGCTCGTTGCAGTCGACGATCTGGCGCTGGACCGACAGCACGAGGCCGACCGGGGCCAGCTGGAAGGCGCTGCGGTAGTCAAAGGCGTCGGAGCTCACGCGAAGGGCAGGGGTGGCAGGGCGGATGATCCTACCCGGGCGGGTGCGTCGCCCGAGCCGTCCCGGGGTGGCTGGCGGCCGCCGCAGCAGCGGCGCATTAGTCAAATTTGCGTAATCGACGTGACCGGAGTCGGGCGCTACGCTTCGCGCTTCTTGCAGCAGGAGACAGCATGAACAAGGTGTACCCGAGCGCTGACGAAGCGCTTCGTGGCGTCGTGAAGGACGGGCAGTTGCTGGCCGTTGGTGGTTTCGGCCTGTGTGGCATCCCGGAGGCCCTGATCAAGGCGCTGCGCGACAGCGGCGTGAAGGACCTGACGGTCATCTCCAACAACGCGGGCGTGGACGGCTTCGGCCTGGGCCAGCTGCTGGAGACGCGGCAGATCAGGAAGATGATCTCCAGCTATGTCGGCGAAAACAAGGAGTTCGAGCGCCAGTATCTGGCCGGCGAACTGGAGCTGGAGTTCACGCCGCAGGGCACGCTGGCCGAGAAGCTGCGCGCCGGCGGCGCCGGCATCCCGGCCTTCTTCACGAAGACCGGCGTCGGCACCATCGTGGCCGAGGGCAAGGAGCTGCGCGAGTTCGACGGCGAGACCTACGTCATGGAGCGGGCGCTCGTGCCGGAGGTGGCGCTGGTCAAGGCCTTCAAGGCCGACAAGAGCGGCAACCTCGTCTTCCGCCGCACCGCGCGCAACTTCAACCCGGCTGCGGCGATGGCGGGCAAGCTGACGGTGGTGGAGGTGGAGCAGCTCGTCGAGACCGGCAGCATCGACCCGGACGACGTGCACCTGCCGGGCATCTATGTGCACCGCATCGTCGTCAACGCCAATCCGGAAAAGCGGATTGAGAAGGTGACCCTCTCTCCCAAGAAGGAGGCCTGAACCATGGCCTGGACTCAAGATCAGATGGCTGCCCGCGCGGCCCAGGAGCTGGAAGACGGCTTCTACGTGAACCTCGGCATCGGCATCCCGACGCTGGTGGCCAACCATGTGCCCCCAGCCAAGGAAGTCTGGCTGCAGAGCGAGAACGGCATGCTGGGCATCGGCCCGTTCCCGACCGAGGACGAAGTCGATGCCGACCTCATCAACGCCGGCAAGCAGACGGTCACCACGTTGCCTGGCTCCAGCATCTTCGGCAGCCACGACAGCTTCGCGATGATCCGCGGCGGCAAGATCAACCTCAGCATCCTGGGCGCGATGCAGGTCAGCGGCAAGGGCGACCTGGCCAACTGGATGATCCCCGGCAAGATGGTCAAGGGCATGGGCGGGGCGATGGACCTTGTGGCCGGCGTGAAGCGCGTCATCGTGCTGATGGAGCACGTGGCCCGCAAGAAGGACGGCACCGAGGACCTCAAGATCATCCCGAACTGCACGCTGCCGCTGACCGGCGTGGGCGTGGTGGACCGCATCATCACGGACCTCGGCGTGTTCGACGTCGAGCCCGAAGGGCTGAAGCTCGTCGAGCTGGCCGAGGGAGTGACACGCGAGTTCGCCCAAAGCAAGACGGGCGTGCCCCTGCTTTGAATCGCGGGAGATGTTTCTCCCGGTAAGTGCAATGACGTTTCTCACGCCACGCGCTTGAGGGGCGTACGCGGGGTTGTAGGGTTGGCATCATCCAGCCCGCAACTCCGCCACGCCTCATGCAAGACCTGCCCGACCTGATCGCCTCTGCGCCGCCTCCCGCGGCCAACGAGGCGGGTTCCTCCGCCTCGTTGGCCGCGGCTGCGCTGGCCGCGGCCTCGCTGCTGAGCGCCTGTGGTGGAGGCGGTGGAGGCAGCAGCAGCGCCGCCCCCGGCTCGGAGCCGACCGCCGCGCCGCCGCCGCCGCCGGCTCCGCCCACCGATGCGGAGGCTGCGCGCTTCCTCGCGCAGGCGGGCTTCGCGGCGAAGAGCGCCGACATCGCCACCGTCAAGGCCAACGGCTATGCCGCGTGGCTGGACGCGCAGTTCGCGCTGCCGGTCAGCGATGGTCATTTCGACTGGATGGTGGCGCAGGGCTACGCGGTCGACGCCAACCGCAACAGCTTCGCGGGCCTGGACAACACGCTGTGGCGCAAGTTCATGTCGGCCCCCGACACGCTGCGCCAGCGCGTCGTGCTGGCGCTGTCGGAGATCTTCGTCATCTCGATGGCCGGCCTGCCGGTGCAGTGGCGCGGCTTCGTCGGCGCGGCCTACATGGACATGCTGGAGGCGAATGCCTTCGGCAACTACCGCGCGCTGCTGGAGGCGGTGACGCTGTCCACCGGCATGGGCGTCTACCTCAACATGCGCGGCAACTTGAAGGAAGACCCCAAGACCGGCCGCGTGCCCGACGAGAACTACGCGCGCGAGGTCATGCAGCTGCTCACCATCGGCCTGCTGCAGCTCAATGCCGACGGCAGCGTCAAGCTGGGCGCGGACGGCAAGGCCATCGAGACCTACAACCAGACCGACATCACCAACCTGGCCCGCGTCTTCACCGGCTGGGACTACGACGGCACCAGCGCCACCGACCCGGCCTACGTGAAGAAGCCCATGGTCAACATCGCGTCGCGCTTCTCCACCGGTGCGAAGAAGGTATTGAACGTCGACATCCCCGCCACCGCCGATGGCCCGGCCGCGATGAAGACGGCGCTGGACACGCTGGCCAACCATGCCAACGTGGGCCCCTTCATCGGCCGCCAGCTGATCCAGCGCCTGGTCACGTCCGACCCCAGCGCCGCCTATGTGGGCCGTGTGTCTGCCATCTGGGCCGACAACGGCAGCGGCGTGCGAGGCGACCTGAAGGCCGTCATCCGCGCGGTGCTGCTGGACACCGAGGCGCGTGCACTTTCCACGTCGCCGTCCGCCGGCAAGTTGCGCGAGCCGATCCATCGGCTGCTGCAGTGGGCGCGCAGCTTCGGCGCCACGTCGCCTACCGGCGCCTGGAACGTCGGCGATACGAGCAACCCCGCCACGCGGCTGGGCCAGAGCCCGCTGCGCAGTCCGTCGGTATTCAACTTCTTCCGCCCCGGCTACGTGCCGCCGGGCTCCACGCTGGGCGCCAACGGCGTCACCGCGCCGGAGTTCCAGCTCTGCAACGAGAGCACGACCGCGGGTTATCTCAACTTCCTGCAGACCACCATCGCCAGCGGCGTGGGCGAGGTCAAGGCCAGCTACACGGCCGAGCTGGCGTTGGTGGCTGACCCGGCCGCGCTGGTGGCCGACCTCGCTCTGCGGCTGGGTGGCGGTGGCATCTCGGCGGCGACGCAGTCGACCATCTCGACGGCCATTGCCTCCATCGCCGTGACGACCGACGCCGGCAAGCTCAACCGCGTCTACGCGGCCATCCTGATGCTGATGGCCTGCCCCGAGTATTTGATTCAAAAGTGAGGCCGGCATGAAGCTCAACCAACTCCCCGAGCTGCAGCGCCGCGAGTTCCTGCGCCGTGCGTCGGCCCTGTCCATCGCCGGCACGGCTGCGCCGTGGGCGTTGTCGCTGGCCGGCATCGGCGAGGCCGCTGCGGCCACGGCGCCGACCGACTACAAGGCCCTCGTCTGCCTCTTCATGTACGGTGGCAACGACTACGGCAACACGCTGGTCCCCTACGACACGAGCAGCTACAACGCCTACGCCACCATCCGCCAGACGCTGGCCACGCCGCGCGACACGCTCGCGGCCACCGCACTGCCCGCCGGTACCGACGGCCGGCAGATGGCACTGGCACCGCAGCTCGGCAAGCTCAAGAGCCTGTGGGATGCCGGCAGGCTGGCCGTGCAGCTCAACGTAGGCACGCTGGTGCAGCCCACCACGCTGGCCCAGTACAAGGCGCTGAGCGTGCCACTGCCGCCCAAGCTGTTCTCGCACAACGACCAGCAGTCCGTCTGGCAGGCCAGCTCGCCCGAGGGCGCCACGTCCGGCTGGGGCGGCCGCATGGGCGATCTCTTCCTGGGCGGCAACGGCACGTCGACCTTCACCTGCATCAACGTGTCGGGCAATGCCGTCTTCATGGCCGGCAAGCAGGCCGTGCAGTACCAGGTGGCCACCTCCGGCGCGGTGCCCATCAACGGCGTGACGAAGTCGCTGTACGGCTCGGCGGCCTGCTCCACGGCGCTGCGCTCGCTGATCACGGCCGACCGCACGCACTGGATGGAGGCGGAGCTGAACCGCGTCGTCAAGCGCTCTATCGACGCACAGTCCACGCTCAGCACGGCATTGGCCGCGGTGCCCGCGCTGACGACGACGTTCGACACCAGCGCCAGCCTGTCCTCGCAGCTGCTGATGGTGGCCAAGCTCATCGCCGCGCGCCAGGCGCTGGGCGCGACACGGCAGGTCTACTTCGTGTCGCTGGGTGGCTTCGATCTGCACGACCTGCTCGTCGCTCAGCACCCGGCGCTGCTCACGCAGGTCAACGATGCACTGGCCAGCTTCTATGCAGCCACCGTGGAGCTGGGTGTGGCCGACAAGGTCACCACCTTCACCGCCAGCGACTTCGGCCGCACGCTAACCAGCAACGGCGACGGCAGTGACCATGGCTGGGGCAGCCACCACTTCGTGCTGGGCGGCGCCGTGAAGGGCGGGCGTTTCTACGGCACGCTGCCGTCGGTCAGCGTCAACGGTCCTGACGACGTGGGCCAGGGCCGGCTGCTGCCCACCACGGCGGTGGATCAGCTCGCCGCGACGCTGGCGACGTGGATGGGCGTATCGGCCACCGACCTGCCGACCGTCCTGCCGCAGATCACCAACTACACGGCGCGGGATCTGGGCTACTTCTGACAGGGCCGGGGCGTGCTGCCTAAGATGGCCGCATGCCCTTCAAGCCTTTCTGGATGGCCGTGCTGATGGCCTCGGCCACCGCGCTGGCCCAGCCGGTCGAGCAGCCCGAAGCTGCCACCACGCGTACCGCCAGGACGCCTGGCCTCACCAAGCCGGCCCAACACTTCGCCGTCACGTCCGCCAACCCGCTGGCCGCACGCGTGGGCCTGCAGATGCTGCGTGCCGGCGGCTCGGCCATCGACGCCACCATCGCCATGCAGGCCGTGCTGGGCCTCGTCGAGCCGCAGTCCAGCGGCATCGCCGGCGGCGCTTTCCTGCTGCACTGGGATGGCAGGCAGGTGCAGGCCTACGACGGCCGCGAGACCGCTCCCGCCGCGGCCACGCCGCAGATGTTCCTGAAGCCCGACGGCCGGCCGCTGGCCATGCGCGACGCCGTGCTGAGCGGCCTGTCCACCGGCACGCCCGGCGTGCTGGCCATGCTGGCCGAAGCCCACAAGGCCCACGGCAAGCTGCCGTGGGCGCGGCTGTTCGAGCCGGCCATCCGCCTGGCCGAACAGGGCTTCGCCATCAGTCCGCGGCTGTTCGAGCTGTTCTCGGCCGAGACGGCGCTGCGCAGCGACCCGCAGGCCGGGCCGTATTTCTTCGACGCGGCCGGCAACGCCAAGCCGGTCGGCACCATACTGAAGAACCCGGCCTACGCGGCGGTGCTGCGCGGCATCGCCCGGCAGGGCACCGCGGCGTTCTACGAGGGGGCGGTCGCCGAAGACATCGTGCGCCGCGTGAAGGGCCATGTGCGGCCCGGGCTGCTGACGACGGCCGACCTCGCGGCCTACCGGCCCGTCGTGCGCCCGCCGCTGTGCAACGACTGGCGTGCCTACCGCGTCTGCGGTTTCGGGCCACCGACGTCGGGGCACCTGACGCTGATGCAGATCCTGGGCCTGCTCGACACCCAGCCCAAGGCGGTTGCCGCCAAGGGCATCACGGCCGACTGGATGCATGCCTACGCCGAGTCCGCCAAGCTGGCCTTTGCCGACCGCGCGCAGTTCATCGCCGACCCCGGCTTCGTCGGCGCGCCGGGCGGCGACTGGCTCAACCTGCTGGCGCCGGCTTACCTGAAGGAACGCGGTGCACTGATCGGCGAACGCGCGATGGCGCCCGCGACGGCCGGTGACCCCGGCGCCGTCAGGCAGGCCTTCGCCCCGCAGGCCGAGCAGCTGGAGTCCGGCACCAGCCAGGTCAGCGTCGTCGATGGACAGGGCCAGGCCGTGTCCATGACCACCAGCGTCGAGGCCGCTTTCGGTAACCGCGTCATGAGCGACGGCGGCACGGGCCTGGCCGGCGGTTTCATGCTGAACAACCAGCTGACCGACTTCTCGTTGAACCCGACCGGCGCGGACGGCAAACCGGTCGCCAACCGCGTGGAGGCCGGCAAGCGCCCGCGTTCAAGCATGGCGCCCACGCTGGTGTTCGACCGCGGCGGCCAGCTCCTCATGGTGGCCGGCTCGCCGGGCGGGCCGGTCATCATCCACTACGTCGCCAAGGTGCTGACCGGCGTGCTGGCCTGGGGGCTGCCGGTGCAGCGCGCGGTGGACCTGCCCAACTTCGGCCACTTCAACGGTGGCCAGCTCATTGTCGAGCGCGGGGCGCTGACGGCGGGGCAACTGGCGGACCTAAGGGCACGCGGCCACATCGTCATCGAGACCGACTTGACCAGCGGGCTGCAGGTGCTGATGCGCGTAAAGGGCGGCTGGACGGGCGGCACCGATCCGCGCCGGGAAGGCGTGGTGCTGGGCGAGTAGGGCGGCACGGCAGGAGATTGGTTGGGTTGCTTTGGCGAAGAGCCTTCTGACCCGGTGCCGTGCCGCCGGAATCCGCCCGGCGAGGGCGTGTAACTTTTCTCTGTCGCGCCAGAGAAAAGTCACCAAAAGAGAGGCGCCAACGCAATCCACACTCGAGCGGGAAGTCGCGCTCGCAAGCTCGGAGCTAGACCCGCCCACCTGCGAACCGCTTCGCTCTCGCCCACCACTTGTGCCGGGCACCACAACTCGAACCGGCATCCCGCTTACCGCGCGGCTGCACGCCGGCGCTAGGCAGCCTGAATACCGAACAGCCGCGCCGCCCTGGGCGGCGCTGCATTGGGCTGCTCTGCTGAGCACGGCGTGCAGCCGCGCGTCGGACGGGCAGGTGGGGCGATGGCTGGTGCTCGTCACAAGTCAGACGCGAGAGCGCAGCGGTTCGCATGTGGGCGTGCCGCTTTCGACTGTTGCACGGCGCAGCTCATGCACGTGGTGATCGTGTGCGGTTCAGCGCATCTTCTTTGGTGACTTTCTTCTGGCAAGACAGAAGAAAGTCACCCCGCCGCCGGGCGGGACTCCCGGCAATGCACCGAGCAGATGCTTCCTGCGCAAAAGCAACCCGACTGACGATCAGCGTTTCGTGAGCACGATGAGGCCGAGCGCGCCCAGACCGGCAAACAGCAACCCGCTCCAGACCTCATACGGCAGCCCCAGCAGCTTGTAGGCCGCCGCCTCCGAGCAGTTGGCCGTGATCATGAAGACCGACGGCCACAGCTCTTCAAGGCCCAGCGCGGTGACGATCTTGTCGGCCAGGCCCAGTGCGCAGCTGGCGCTTTCGGCCGCCACCTCGTGCTGGAACACCGCCGCCGTCAGCCCGGCGGCGCACATCACCAGCACCAGCACCACGGCCGCCTGACGCAGCGAGCGCTTGGCCTGCACCAGCCAGCCCAGCAGCGACAGCGCGCCGATGACGAGGAAGATGGCGCGCTGCAGCACGCACCAGGGGCAGGGCTTCACGCCGAACTGATGTTGGGCGATCAACGCCACGCCGACGGCGGCGAAGCTCGCCACGGCCATGCCTGCCAGCGCGCGGGCCGGCAACTTGGAAGGCTGAACGAAGAGCATCAGTCGCGCACTTCCGCGATCAGCTCAATCTCGACGCAGGCCCCCATCGGGATCTGCGCCACGCCGAAGGCGCTGCGGGCGTGCTTGCCGGCATCGCCCAGCACCGTGGCCAGCAGCTCTGAGGCGCCATTGGTGACGAGGTGCTGCTCGGTGAAGTCGGGCGTGCTGTTGACCAGGCTCATGACCTTGACGACGCGCACGACCTTGCCCAGGTCGCCCGTGGCGGCCTGCAGCGTGCCGAGCAGGTCGATGGCCACGGCGCGCGCGGCGGCCTGGCCGGTGGCGGTGTCGGTGTCCTTGCCGAGCTGGCCGACCCAGGGCTTGCCGTCCTTCTTGGCGATGTGGCCCGACAGGAAGACCAGGTTGCCCGTGCGCACGAAGGGCAGGTAGGCAGCGGCTGGAGTGGCAACGGGCGGCAGCGTGATGCCGAGTTCGGCCAGCTTGGCCTGGATGGCGGAGGAGCTCATGCGGGGAAGCGCCGTGGCGCAGGGAAAAAACGGCGGCCATGCTACACCCCGAGGCCGATTCGGCAGGAGTGAGGAAGGGCATTGGCAAAGCGGCCGTGGGACGCGCGTGAGCTGGTGGCGACCGGGCTGGCCTGGCTGGCGGGTCTGGCGTTGCTGCATCGCTGCGAGCGGCTGCCGAGCGGGGTCGAGACGGCGGCGCTGGCTGGCGCCTGCGTGCTGCTGTTCGCGCTGCGGCGGCGGCATTGGCTCGTGCTGGCAGGCTGCGTTGCCGTGCTGGCCTTCACGCAGGCCGCGCTGCGCGCCGAGTGGCGGCTGACGCCCGAACTGCATCCCGCCTGGGAGGGGCGCGACCTGGTGCTGACGGGTCGGGTCGACTCGCTGCCCATCGCCATCACCGGCCAGGGCGGCGTGCCCGGCTGGCGCTTCGAGTTCGCCGTCGAGGCGGTCGGGCCGACTGGTGTCGCGCTGCCGCCCGAGGTGCCGCACCGGCTGATGCTGCTCTCCTACGACGGCCCGGACATCACGGCCGGCGAGCGCTGGCGCTTCACGGCACGGCTCAAGCGCGCGCACGGGCTGGCCAACCCGGGCGGCTTCGATGCGGAGCTATGGCTATTCGAGCAGGGACTGCGCGCCAGCGGCGTCGTTCGCTCGGGCGAGCGGCTGCAGGCCGCGCCGTGGTGGGAAATCGACGCGGCCCGCCAGCGGCTGCGCGCGGCCATCCGCGAGCGTGTGGCCGATCCGGCGATGGCCGGCGTGCTGGCCGCGTTGAGCCTGGGCGACCAGAACGCCATCGCCCACGCCGACTGGGCGCTGCTGCGCGACACCGGCGTGGCGCACGCCTTCAGCATCAGCGGCCTGCACGTGACGATGTTCGCCTGGCTGGCCGCCGCGCTCACCGGGGCGCTGTGGCGGCGCAGCAGCCGGCTGTGCCTGCGCCTGCCTGCGCCCGCGGCCGCGCGTTGGGCCGGCGTGCTGGCCGCGTTGGGCTATGCGCTGTTCTCGGGCTGGGGTGTGCCGGCGCAGCGCACGGTAGTCATGCTGGCGGCCGTGGCGGTGCTGCGCAGCCTGGGCCTGCGCTGGCCCTGGCCACTGGTGCTGCTGGCCGCGGCGGTCGTCGTCACGGCGGTGGACCCGTGGGCGGTCATGCAGCCCGGCTTCTGGCTGTCCTTCGGCGCCGTGGGCCTGCTGATGGCCGCCGGCGGCGAGCACGAGGAAGGCTGGCGGGCTCGGCTGAAGGCGGCCTTGCGCACCCAGGCCGTCGCCACGGTGGGCCTCGCGCCGCTGAGCCTGATCTGCTTCGCGCAGCTGTCCGTCGTGGGGCTGCTGGCCAATCTGGTGGCGATCCCCGTCATCAGCTTCCTCATCACGCCGCTGGCGCTGCTGGGTGGTGTCGTGCCGCCGCTGTGGGCGCTGGCCGCCTGGGTGACGCATGGCCTGATGGTCTGGCTGAAGCTGCTGACGGCGCTGCCGGGCGCCGTGTGGTGGTTGCCCGCGGCGCCGCCGTGGGCGCAGGGACTGGCGCTGCTGGGAGCGGCGCTGATGGTCATGCGCCTGCCGTGGCGGCTGCGGTTGGCGGGCCTGGCGATGACGCTGCCGCTGCTGTGGCCCGCCGTGCCGGGGCCGGCGGCGGGCGAGTTCGAGCTGCTGGCGCCGGACATCGGCCAAGGCAATGCGGTGCTGGTGCGCACGCAGCGCCATGCGCTGCTGTTCGACAGCGGCCCGGCCTACTCGCCCGGCCAGGACGCTGGCGAGCGCGTGCTGCTGCCGCTGCTGCGCTCGCTGGGCGTGGGCCGGCTGGACATGCTGATGCTCAGCCACCGCGACTTCGACCATGTCGGCGGCGCCGCGACGCTGCTGCAGGCCTTGCCCGTGGGCGAGCTGCGCAGCTCGCTGGAGCCCGGCCATGCGCTGTTGCGCGCGGCGCCCGCACAGATGCGTTGCGAGGCCGGCCAGGGCTGGACCTGGGACGGCGTGCGCTTCGACGTGCTGCACCCGACCGCGGCGCACTACGACGCGGGGCTCAAGCCCAACGACCTGTCCTGCGTGCTGCGCATCACGTCGGCCTCGGGCCGGCGTGTGCTGCTGGCGGGCGACCTGGAGGCGGACCAGGAGCGCCGGCTCGTGCGCCGCGAGTCGGACCTGAAATCCACGGTGCTGCTGGTGCCCCACCACGGTAGCAAGACCTCGTCCAGCGCCGAATTGCTGGCAGCCGTGCAGCCTGCGGTCGGCCTCGTGCAGGCCGGCTACCGCAGCCGCTTCGGCCACCCGGCACCGCCGGTGCTGGCGCGTTACCAGGCGGCGGGCATCGCCGTTGTGGCCAGCCCGTCATGCGGGGCCTGGCGGTGGTTCAGCGATGGCCGGCCGGCAACCTGCGAGCGCGACTTGAGCCGGCGCTACTGGAGCGACCGCGTGGCGCCGCCCATCGCGCCGGACGTCGTCACGGGGCCTGACTTGCCGCTGGAGGACGGCTGGTGAGCCAGCGCGCCTTCACCGCCTGCCCCAGCTCGATGACGGCCAGTGCGTAATAGGCCGACCAGTTGTAGCGCGTGACGACCCAGAAGTTCTGTGTGCCCAGCAGCACCGTCGTCGGCTTCTTCGGGCCGTTCTGCAGTTCGATGACGGCGAGCAGGCCGTCATCCTCGCGTGCGGCCTCGGACGGCTCGGCGCCGGCCTCCACGAGTTGCGCGGCCGTGAAGGAGGGCTTGATGTCGGGCGCCAGCAGGCGGCGCCGCGTGATCGGGTCGGCCGGCAGCCGCACGCTGTAGTGCGTGGTCTCGCCCGCATTCCAGCCGTACTCGGACAGGTAATGCGCCACGCTGCCGATGGCGTCCTCCGGGCTGGCGATGAGGTCGATGCGGCCGTCGCCGTCGAAGTCCACGGCGTGTTGCCGCCAGCTGCCGGGCATGAACTGCGGCCAGCCCAAAGCGCCGGCGTAACTGCCCCGCACGTCGGCGGCGTCAAGCCCGTTCTCGCGGCACAGCTTCAGGAACTCGGCCAGCTCGCTGCGGAAGAAGGCCTGGCGCTCGGTGGCCCGTGGGTGTTCGCGCGGGAAGTCGAAGGCCAGCGTGGCCAGCGCGTCCAGCACCTTGAAGCCGCCGGTGATGCGGCCGTAGAAGGTCTCCACGCCGATGATGCCGACGATGACCTCGGCCGGCACGCCGTACTGGCTCTCGGCGCGGGCGAGCGCCGCCTCGTGTTCGGCCCAGAAGGCCACGCCGGCGTCCAGCCGCTTGGGCTCGATGAAGCGGTCCCGGTAGGCCGTCCAGTTCTTGGCCGTGCCTGCAGTGGCGGGCAGGATGAGCTGCTTCACGCGTGGCAGGTCCAGCGCCTGGCCGAGCTGCTCGCGCAGCGCGGCGGCGTCCCAGTTCTGCGCGGTGGCGAGGTCGTCGGCGAAGGCGACGAGGGCGGGACGCGGCCCCAGTGGTTGGGGCGGCGGCGGGGCCTTGGCGTGGCGGGGTTTGGCAGCGTGGGCGCAGAGGCTCAGCGCGAGTCCGGCGCAGAGCGGCAGGAGGAAGCGAAGGCGTGTCACGGGCACAGCATACGGGGCCGCGGTTGGCCGAAGGGCCCTGCCGGCGAACTGCCAGCGCACGGCCCCAGCGCGACGCGCTCAATCGATCTTGAACTGGAACTCTTGCTCGAAGACATGCTGGCCTTCGCATTCATAGCCGGCCAGCGCCTCCAGGATGCGTGCGCGGAAGTACGGGACCACGTCGTCCTCATGCCGGCCGCTGACCTTGAGCGCGTCGATGTCGGCCACTTCGATGACGCCTGCCCGCGTGCTCGCAACGACCATCAGCACCACCTCGCCCGACCACCGGATGTTGCCCTTGAGCGTCGGCAACGGCCTGCTCACGCAGGGCAGGTCGCGGATCTGCAGCAGCGGCGTCACGCGCAAGGCCCGAGCTTCCGGGCCTGCCGTGATGAACCTCATGCCCTTGGGCGGGAAGTCCGGGAGGCTGTCGACAGACTGTCTCGCTGTCTTGTTGAACTCGGCTTGCCGCGCGATGGCGTGGGCGACCAGCGTCTGCAACAGGTCGCCGTCCTGCGCCAGCGCCCCCCGCAGTTCGGCTGAGCTGTTGGGGCAGCGGGCCAGCCAGGCGCGTCGGGCTGCCTCGGGCTGAGGTTCGGCGCCGGCGGCTTCCAGCGCGCGCACGATGACGCCGAGGGCCGCGCCGCGATTCTTCAGCAGGTAGCCCATGCGCGCCAGGTAGGGCGGCAGCAGCACGTAACGTTCGCGTGTGAGCGCGCCTGGCTGGCAGGCGACCAGCGTCAGCGTGGGTGCGAAGCTGGCCATCATCCAAGGCGTCTCGCCTGCCTCGTCGGGGGCGTTGATCGCCAGCCTCACGCTGGGGGAGACCAGCAGCGCCTCGACGATCTGCGCGTAGCCGCTGCTGACGGCCAGCATGAGCGGCGTTGTCCCATGGATGTCGGGCTGGGTCAGCGACAGGTGGTCCGGGGTGCTGTTGACCAGCGCGGAGATCTGCTCGGCCGCGGCATGCTCGGCGTCGTCAGGCGTCCTGGTGGCCTTGGGGTCGGCCAGGATGCGGCGGATCTCGACATCCAGCTTCTCGATGAGCTGTTGCGGTGTGCGCTGAGGCTCGGCCTGCGCAGGTTGCAGTGAGAGCCAGAGTGCGGCCAGCAGGGCCAGGGCGTGCGAGCGGCGGAGAAAGGTAAGGGTGACGGGCATGAGCAGTCGGGCGGGCGTCATTCGACCTTGAACTGGAATTCCTGCTCGAAGACGTGATCGCCTTCGCACTGGTAGTTGGATAACGCGCGGATCAGCGCGCCGCGGAAGTGATCGACGATGAAGGGCTGAGGGGCATCGTCCGACGCCACGGTGATGTCGGCGGCCTCCACGATGCCCGCACGCGTTGCGGCGACGACGTGCAGCCGCAGGGTGCCGGACCAGTTCAGCGCACCGGGCAGCGTGGGCCTGGGCAGGCTCGCGCAGCGCAGTGCTGTGAGGCTCGCCGGCCGGTCGACCGGGTTGATGAACTTCATCTGCGCGGGCGGGCGCTGCGGGATGCTGGCGAGGCCGGCGGCACGGGCCTTGTTGAAACGCATCTGCCGGTCAAGTGCGTCATTGACGAGCACGGTCATCAGATCGCCGCGTGCGAGTGCGTTGCGCAAGTCGGGATCGGTGTTGGGGCAGCGCGCCAGCCAGGCTCGGCGGGCCGCGTCGACATCCCTGCTGGCGCCGGCCTCCTCCAACGCCTGGGCGATGCCGACTGTGACGGACTTGCGGTTCGACATCAGCGAGACCATGCGGCGCAGGTAGGGCACGAGCAGCGGGTAGCGATCCAGTGTCAGCGTGCCGGGTTGGCAGGCCACCAGCGTCATGCCGGGCGCGAACTGTGCCTTCATCCACGCGGTCTCGCCGCTGGCATCGGTCATGTTGATGGCGGCCCGCACACTGGCGTCGGTGAGCAGCGCCTGCACCACCGGCAGGTAGCCGCCGCCGACAGCCTGCATCAGCGGCGTGCGGCCCTGATCGTCAGCCTCGGTCAGTGCAGCGTCCCCGGGCGTGGCGTGGATCAGCGCGGCAATCTCGCCGGCAACGGCGCGTTCAGCGTCCGCGACGGCGCGCTCGGCTGGCCTGGTGCTGCTCAGCGCGCGGCGCACCTGCAAGCCCAGCTGCGCAATGAGCTCGTGAGGCGTCGGGGCCGCAGCGGCGTGGGCGCTGGCGAGCGCGAGCGTCAGCAGGAACAGGGCGGCAGGTTTCACTTCGCGGGGCTGCGTTGCGGCGGTGCCGGAGTGTCTCCGACCTCAGCCCCGTAACCGCCGGATCGCGCGGTGGAATTCACCCCAGGCCGGTGCCGCCCCAACAGCCGCATAGCGAGCGCGCTCCAGTTGCTCCAGCCACAGCGCCGCCGGCTCGGCCGGCTGGCCCAGCTGCTGGCGCAGCGCGCGCGCCCACGCGGCGGGACTTTCGTGGGGGCGCACGACGACGCCCGCGCGCGCCAGCCGCGCGGCGATGCGCGCTCGTTGCCGGCTCCACGCGTCGTGCGGCCGGCTGCTCCAGCGTATCCAGGCCGTGGCCGCCAGCGCGAAGACGAGGATCACGCCGGCGATGGCCTGGCCCAGGCCGACCCAGTCCGGGCGCTCGAAGCCCATCTTCTTCAGCAGGTCGAACTGGTTCTCGCGCGAGTAGTTCAGCACCAGCTGCTGCCAGCGGTTGTTGACGGTCTCCCAGCCGCTGCGCATGGCGCGCCACAGCGTCGGGTTGATCTGCCCGATGACACCCGGCTGCGGCTGCAGCGCCAGGCCCTGGATGACGCGATTGGGCGCGACGGCGGCGGTGGGGTCGCTGCGCAGCCAGCCCTTGCCGTCGACCCAGTACTCGGCCCAGGCGTGGGCGTTGGCGTTGCGCACGACGAGGTAGCTGTCCTGCGGTTCGGCATCCCAGCCCTGGAAGCCGGTGACGATGCGCGCCGGCACGCCCATCGCGCGCATCAGTACGACGAAGGCGGAGGCGAAGTGCTCGCAGAAGCCCAGGCGCCGGTCCAGCCAGAACTCGTCGATGACGTGGGGCGAGGCCTCGCCGTAGCGACCGGGCGACAGGGTGTAGATGTAGTCGGCGTTGCGCACATGGTCCAGCAGTGCGGCGGCCAGCGCCTCGGCGCGCGGGCCCGGTTCCAGGTTGGAGAAGCGCGGCTGCGCGGCCAGCTCGTGGGCCCAGGCGATGGCGCGCGGGTTGCGGCCGGGCGGCAGCTCCAGGTTCTTGCCCTGCTGCAGTCGGTTCAGCCGCAGGCCGGCGCTCCAGCCCGCATGGGCGCTGGCGTTGAGCCTCAGCCTTTCGGTGATGGGGCGCGGCGAGGCCCACTGCAGCTCGGCGCCGCGTGTCAGCGTCAGGTCGGGCAGCGAGAGTTGCGTGCCTGGGTTGCCGGGGCTCATCTCCAGCAGCGGCAGCACGGGGATGCGCAGCGGCTCCAGCGTCATCTCGTAGCGGAACGCGGGGCCGCTGGTGGCGAGGTCGTCGCGGCCGCGCAGCCAGGCCTCGCTCGGGCGGGCGTCGGGCGCGCGCCAGGTCTTGCCGTCGAAGCGGGTCAGCACCGGGCCGCGGAAGTAGCGCTGGTCGGGCGGCGGCACCGGGCCGTCGAACTTCAGCCGCATCGCGATGCTGTCGTCGTTGGCGATCTCGTTCATCGCCCCGAACTCCATCTGGTTGGACAGGCCCGTCCTGCCGATGGCCTCGGTCGGCACGCCCCACAGCGGCGCGATGCGCGGGAACAGCACGAACAGCAGCACCATGACCGGCAGACCCAGCGCCGTCGTGCCGGCGGCGCGGCGCGCGGCGATGGCGATGCTGGGCACACCTGTGGGCATCTGCGCCAGCACGACGGCCGCCAGCAGCCCCCACAGCGACACCAGTGCGCCGACGGCCGTCGGCAGCGACTGCGAGTAGAAGAACTGCGTCAGCACGAGGAAGAAGCCGAGGAAGAACACGACGAAGGCGTCGCGGCGCGCGCGCAGCTCCATCGTCTTCAGCGCCATCAGCACGGTCAGCAGCGTGATGCCGGCCTCGCGGCCGACGAGGGTGCGGAAGGTCAGCCAGGTCAGCGCGGCGTAGATGGCGGCGATGCCGATCAGCCACCAGCGGCTGGGCAGCGGGCGCTGGCGCCAGGCGAGCTGGCCGCGCCATAGCAGCACAAGGCCGGTCAGCGCCGTGGCCCACGGCGGCAGATGGCCGGCGTGCGGCGCCATGACGGCGGTGATGACGGCCAGCAGGAAGAAGCTGTCGCGCGTGTCCCGCGGCAGCCGGCCCCACCATGAGGAGAGCGCGTTCATGCGGCGAACCCCGCCAGCAGTTCCAGGCAGGCCTGGCGGTGCACCGCACCCAGCGACGGCGCCAGCTCGCGGCCGGCCAGGCGCAGGCCGTAGGGCTGGCCCTGGCGCTCGGCGGCCAGCACCCACGCCGTGAGGCGGGACAGGCGCGCCTCGGTGTCACGGCCCTGCGTGTCGCGCCAGTCCAGCCACAGGTCCTTCGCCAGCGGCGCCTCGGTCTCGCGCACCCACAGCGGCAGGCCCTGTTCCAGTGCGAGGGCGGACTTGCGCCACAGGATCTGCTTCATCGAGTCGCCGCGGCGGTAGCTGCGCACGCCGGAGAAATCGGTCCCGCTGGCGGACTGATGCGTGGACGCGGCCTCGCCGGCGCCGGCCTCGGCCTGCGTGGGGAAGGGCGCCGGCACGTCCTCGGCGCGCGGGTAGACCCAGACCTTGGCCGCAGGCCGCCAGTAGCTCCAGGCGCGGAAGAAACCCAGCGGGAAGCGTGTGGAGACGACGAGGCGCGGCAGCTCGCGCAGGCCGCGCTGCAGGGCTGGCAGGCGCAGGCGCAGCACCGCGTGGCCCCGTGCCGGTACGTCCACCCAGGCGGGCTCGGTGAGGCGGCCATCGAGCTGGGCGCTGACGGCGATGCCAAAGCGCGCGCTGCCGGTGTTGTGCAGGCGCAGCTCCAGCGTGTATTCGTCGCCGGCGTGCACGCCTTCGGGCGCCCTCAGGTCCATCTGCAGGCCGCGCAGGTTGGCGTGCGTCGTGTGCATGGACGCCAGGCCCGCGCCGGTCAGCGCGAAGGTGAGGCCGTAGCCCAGGCTCAACTGCTCGTTGATGCTGGCCAGCAGCAGCACGCCCAGCGTGCCGCAGAAGGACAGGCCGGCCAGCGTCGGCACGATGTAGACGTTGCGCTGCGTGGTCTGGTGCGTGTCGGCCGGCGCCTGGCGGGCCTGCCACCAGGCTTGCCAGCGGGCGCGGAGGGCATGGGGAACAGCCATGCCGGCAGGATAAGCGAGGCCCTGCGAACGGTCCGCCAGAGGGTCAGGCGGCAGGCAGCTGCGCCCGCAGCGCCGCCAGCTCCTGCCGCAGCGCCGCGTTCTCGGCCTCCAACTCCGCGACGCGCTGGCGCAGCGAGTCGAGGGTGGGTTCAACCGTCTCAGGCGCCGCGGCATCGGTGGCCGGCGTGTCGGCTTCGGGCGCCTCGTCGACCGGTACCACGACCCGGCGCTTGGCCTCGCGCACGCGCTTGGCGGCCTGCTTCAGTTCGTCGGCACCGGCATTCGCCGCAGCGGCCTGTTCCTCGGCCGGCAGCGTGGCGACGGCCGCGGCCGCGTTGATCGAGATGGTGCCAGCCTTCACGGCGGCCACCAGTTCAGGGGCGGCCTGTTTCTGGATCTTCTCGATCATCACCATCTGGTTGCTGCTGACCCGCGCAGCCTTGGCCAGCGCCTCGCGGGTCTGCAGCGCGTCGTCGGCGGGCGCGGGCGCGGTGGTCACGGCCGCCTCGACGGCGGCCGGCGCCTCGGGCTCGGCCGCAGGCGCGCTGCGCGCGCGCCGGTCGGCGACGATCTCGCGCTTGCGCAGCGCCAGCACGCCGCGCTGGAAGTCCGAGATGCTGCGCCGGCCCAGGTGCTGGTCGATCATCCACAGGTGCACGTCCTCCATGGACTGGAAGCGCGGGTTCTGCACCGTCTGGAAGGGCAGTCCGTGCTTCATGCAGATGCCGTAGCGGTTGTGACCGTCCACCAGCACATTGCCCCACAGCACCAGCGCATCGCGGCAGCCCTCGGCCAGGATGCTGCGCTCCAGCGCGTCGTGCTCATCCGGTGTCAGCGGATCGATGTAGGCCTTGAGTTCTTCTTTGACGACGATGTCCATGGAGACCGGGCGCGGTGGCGTGGGCGAAAAAGGCGCGGATTCTAGAGACCGCCCCGACCGCCGACCGCAGCGATGCTCGCGTCGTGGCGCTGGGCCGCCCAGGCCGATGGCGAAGATTGGCCTGACCTTGTGAGCCGAATCGGTTGATTTTGGATGATTGGTCAGGCCGGCTCCGTGACAATCCCTCCATGATCGAACAGCTCAAGGGCGCCGACACCCGGCGCCTGTACCACCAGATCGCGGACCAACTCCGCGATCTGATCCGCCAGGGGCACTACGACATTGGCAGCCGCCTGCCTCCCGAGCGCGAACTGGCCCAGCAGCTGGGCGTGTCGCGGCCCTCGGTGCGCGAAGCGCTGATCGCGCTGGAGATTGCCGGTTGCGTGGAGGTGCGCATGGGCGCCGGCATCTACGTTCGCGGCAGCGGCGAGGTGGCCGAGACGGCCGGCCTGGGCGAAAGCCCGCTGGAGCTGATGCAGGCCCGCGTCGTGCTGGAAGGTGGGCTGATGCCGCAGGCCTGCGCACGTGCCACGCCCGAGGGACTCGCGGCGGTGCGAGCGGCCGTGGACGACATGCGGGACGCCATCGCCGCCGGCAGGTCGGCGCTGGACGCCGACCGCCGATTCCACCAGGCCGTCGCGGCGCTGGCGGGCAACTCCGTCGTGGAACGGCTGGTCGGTGAACTATTCAACGGCCGCTACAGCCCGATGTCACTGCAGCTCAGTGCGTTGGCCGACACGCATCAGAACTGGGAGGACGCGCTGCGCGAGCACGAGCGCGTGCTGCTCGCGCTGGAGGCTAACGACCCGCTGGCCGCGCAGGCGGCAATGCGGGCGCATCTGTTCAATGCGCAGGATAGGTGGGCGGGGAATCGGTTGAAGGGGTGACGGCTACTCAATGCCGTTGGACGTCACGACAAAGTGGGGCTTGTCATGTTCAGGCGACAAGAGTCGCCAAAACTCGTCCGCTTCATCTGAGGGGCGGGGGGCTGGGACCACCTCCAAATAGAGGCCGCCTTCAAGAGCGAGCGCGAAGGCTCCTGCTCGAACGCATTCAACGGCCAGCACGCTGGGCCCGCGCAGAAGGGCTTTCTCGACGATGGCAAGGATCTGTGGCGTGTTGTCGCGCTCGTCGTGGCAGTGATGGTCGATGGACCCAATGATGATCTCGTCGGATGTCGAAAGCCGCCACAACGCCTGAATGTGGAGAGCGCGCTCACCGACAAGAGTCGCCTTTCCGTTCCTCGTTGTCGTTTCGCGCTTGCCGCCGAATTGCACGGACAACGTGCCAGCTGCAAACGTAGCTTTCCAGGCGGGAAGTCCAACGAGCTTTTGAAGCTCTTGTTTGATTTCGGCGGAAGGAAGCATGTTCGGAAGAAAGAGTTTGGGTGTGTCGCACCTGAGCGCGCATTTGGCCGTGACTCAAGGCAGCGCAATCGCCTCAATCATCGCCCGCACCTGCTCCCTCGCCCCACGCCCCGCACCCGCCCGCGGCTGCAGCCGGTGCGCGATGGTCTGCGGCAGGATGGCCTGGATGTCGTCGGGGGACACGTAGTCCCGCCCCTGCAGCAGCGCCCGCGCGCGTGACGCGCGCAGCACGGCCAGGCCCGCGCGCGGCGACAGGCCTTCGACGAACCACTGGCCGGAGCGCGTCGCGGCGATCAGTGCCTGCAGGTAGTCGATCAGCGGCGGCGCGGCGTGGATCGCCTTCACGGCGGCCTGCACCTCGATCAGCTCGGCCGGCGTCATGACGGGCTTGAGCGCCTTCAGCTGCTCCCGGCTGTCGCCGCCCATCAGCAATTCGCGCTCGGCGCCGGCGTCCGGGTAACCCAACGAGATGCACATCAGGAATCGGTCCAGCTGCGACTCCGGCAGCGGGAAGGTGCCGAGCTGTTCGCTCGGGTTCTGCGTCGCGATGACGAAGAAGGGCTCGGGCAGCGGGTGGCTGACGCCCTCGATGCTGACCTGGTGCTCCTCCATCGCCTCCAGCAGCGCGCTCTGCGTCTTGGGGCCGGCGCGGTTGATCTCGTCGGCCAGCAGCACCTGCGCGAACACCGGGCCGGGGTGAAAGGCAAAGCCGTTTCTCTCGCGCTCGTAGACCGACACGCCCAGCAGGTCGCTGGGCAGCAGGTCGGCCGTGAACTGCAGCCGCGAGAACTTCAGCCCCAGCGAGATGGCCAGCGCGTGGGCCAGCGTCGTCTTGCCCACACCGGGCAGGTCTTCGATGAGGAGATGGCCGCCGGCCATGAGGCAGGACAAGGAATCGGCGATCTGCGCGGGTTTGCCCTTGATGACCGTGCTAATCTGGTTTTGCAGGGCCTGCAGTTGGCCCGCCAGCGTTCGTGATTGCGTCATGGCGCGGACCATATCAAGAGACATCGGTAAATGCCTACCGCGTACTTCAACCCCCCCGAATGCCGCCGCCACGAGATGGGCGCCGGTCATCCCGAATGCCCCGAGCGGCTGGCCGCCATCGACGACTGGCTGATCGCCTCCGGCGTGGCGCCTGCGCTTGAACACCATGACGCCGCGCCGGTGGACCTGAAGGCCGTGGAGCGTGCCCACACGCATGGCTACGTGGCCGAGATCGGCGAGCTGCTGCGCGGCTGCGCCGAGCGCGGCGAGCGCGCCGCGGTGGACCCGGATACGTCCGCCAACGCCCACACCTGGGCCGCGGTGCTGGCCGGCGCCGGTGCGGCCGTGCAGGCCACCGACCTGGTCATCGACGGCGGTGCCGACAACGCCTTCTGCGCCGTGCGCCCGCCGGGCCATCACGCCACGCGGGACCAGAGCATGGGCTTCTGCTTCTTCAACAACGTGGCCATCGCGGCGCGGCACGCGCTGGATGATCGCGGCCTGCAGCGCGTGGCCATTGTGGACTTCGACGTCCACCACGGCAACGGCACCGAGGACATCATCGCGGGCGACGACCGCGTGCTGATGGTCAGCCTGTTCCAGCATCCGCTGTACCCGTACAGCGGCGCCGTGCCCAAGGGCACCAACATGGTCAATGTGCCGGTGCCGGCCTACACGCGAGGGGGGGAGATTCGCGAGATCATCGAGGCGATGTGGCTGCCTGCGCTGGAGCGCTTCAAGCCGCAGATGATCTTCATCTCTGCCGGGTTCGACGCCCACCGCGAGGACGACCTGGGCCAGCTGGGCCTCGTCGAGGCCGACTACGAATGGATCACGCTCAGGATCAAGGACGTGGCCGCGCGCCATGCCCAGGGGCGCATCGTGTCGGTGCTGGAGGGCGGCTACAACCTCCACGCGCTCGCGCGCAGCGTCGGCGTGCATCTGCGGGCGCTGGCGGATATCTAACCTTTGCGGGACAGACCGCCCGAGCGCAGCGAGTAGCTCTGTCCCCAACGAATTTGCAACCCTTTCCCTGACCATCGGCCCGTGAGCTCACGGACCGAGGCCTACATGAATTCAATGCACCAACCTCTGAGCCTGAACGAACTGCAGGCCTTGCTGGCTCGTGTCTTCAGTGCCGACGCGCTCGCCGAATGGGCACTGCTGCTGGGTTGCCTGACGTTGGCCGCAATGGTCAGCTGGGCGCTGTTCCACGCCGCGACCAAGCGTGACAACAGCGTGCTGTTCGGCGAACGTGTCATCGATGGCGCGCTGTTCCCGCTGCTCGCGCTGGCGCTGGCCTTCGGCGCCCGCCGGCTGCTGCCGCTTTGGGGGCTGACCCCCGCTCTGTTCAGGCTGGCGCTGCCGGTGCTGGTGTCGCTGGCCGTCATCCGCCTCATCGCCCGCGTGCTGCGCGCTGCCTGGCCCGATTCGACCGCGTTCAAGGCCCTGGAGCGGCTGGGCTCCTGGCTGGTGTGGATCGGTGCGGTGCTGTGGATCACGGGTCTGTGGCCGGTGATGATGGACGAGCTGGACGACATTGGCTGGAAGTTCGGCGCCGTCAAGCTGACGTTGCGCAACCTCATCGAGGGCGGGCTGACGGCGATGCTGGTGCTGGTCCTCGCGCTGTGGATCTCGTCGGCGATCGAGGCGCAGCTGCTGCGCCGCGAGTCGCTGGACCTCTCCATGCGCAAGATCGCCGCCAACGCGATCCGCGCGCTGCTGCTCTTCATCGGCCTGCTGTTCGCGCTGTCGGCTGCCGGCATCGACCTGACGGCGTTGGGCGTGCTGGGCGGCGCGCTCGGCGTGGGCCTGGGCTTCGGCCTGCAGAAGCTGGCGGCCAACTACGTGAGCGGCTTCGTCATCCTGGCCGAGCGCTCCCTGCGCATTGGCGACATGGTCAAGGTTGACGGCTTCGAGGGCCGCGTCACCGACATCAAGACGCGCTTCACCGTCATCCGCTCGCTGGGCGGCAAGGAAGCCATCGTGCCCAACGAGCTGCTGATCACGCAGCGGGTCGAGAACTCCTCGCTGGCCGACCCGCGCGTGCTGTTGAACACGGTCGTGCAGGTGGACTATGGCTGCGACATCGGCGCGGTGATGAAGTCGCTCGCTGCCGCGCTGGCCGAGGTGCCGCGCGTGCTGAGCGACCCGGGGCCGTCGGTGCAGCTGACCCGCTTCGCCGACAGCGGCCTGGAGCTGACCGTGTACTTCTGGATCTCGGACCCCGAGAACGGCAGTGGCGGCGTGCGGTCGGACGTGAACCTCGCCATCCTGAGCACGCTGAAGCGGCTGGGCGTGGACATTCCATACCCGCAGCAGGTGCAGCACCAGCCCAAGCCGGCGTCCGGCGCGACGGAGAGCCCTCCGGCGCCGTGAGGGCTCAGAAGTCCGCGTCCAGCACGACGCGATAACGCGCCTTGCCGGAGCGCAGGTGATTGAGCGCGTCGTTGACGCGGCTCATCGGGAAGCGCTCCACCTGCGGCAGGATCTGGTGGCGGGCCGAGAACTGCAGCATCGTCGCCAGCACCGACGGCGGCGGCGTGGGCGAGGCGGACAGGCCCTTCTGCCAGCTCAGCAGGCCGCCGCTCTTGAGGCTGAGCGCATCGGTCACAACGCCGACGAGGTGCATGCGGCCCTTGGGCGCCAGCGTGGCCAGTAGCGCGTCCCAGTTCAGCGCGGCACCGACGGTGATGAGCAGGAAGTCCAGGCTGCCGGCCGCGGCCTTCAGCTCGGCCTTGTCAACGCTGGAGACGGTGCGGTGCGCTCCCAGCGCCAGCGCCTCGTCGCGCTTGGAGGCCGATGACGTGAACGCCGTGACCTCGCAGCCCCAGGCGCGCGCGAACTTGACGGCGATGTGGCCCAGCCCGCCGATGCCGACGACACCGACGCGGTCGGTCGGCTTGATGGCGTGCAGCACGAAGGGCAGGAAGACGGTGCCGCCGCCGCACATCAGCGGTCCCGCGGCGGCTGGGTCCAGCGCGTCGGGCAGCGGGATGGCCCAGCTCCAGTGCGAGCGCAGCCGGTCGGCAAAGCCGCCGTGGCGGCCGATCAGCGTCGGCTGGCGCTTGGCGCACAGGTGCTGCTCGCCGCCGATGCAGAAATTGCAGTGCGTGCAGCTGCCCGTGTGCCAGCCCACGCCGACGCGCTGGCCCAGCTGCCGGCCCTTGGCGCGCGGGCCCAGGGCGGTGATGCGGCCGACGACCTCGTGGCCCGGCACGACGGGGTAGCTGGCCGGGAACCACTCGCTGTCGATCATGGCGAGGTCCGAATGGCAGACGCCGCAGTGCTCGACCGTGATCTCGACGTCCTCCTCGCCCAGCGGGCCGGGGTCGAAGTCGAAGCGTTGCAGAGGGCCGCCCGCGGTGTGGGCAGCGTAGGCGCGGATGGGGGTGGACATGCGGGTCTCCTCGTCGAGCGATGTTGGGGCGTTGCCGCGGGCAAGCGTTGAAAAGCTGTCGCAGCGTCTCGATTGCTTCCGATTCTGTGCGCGGCAGGATACCGCCGCGCGACGTGGCGGCGCGGCTGCCCATCGGGCCGCCTGTCGGCCGGCCGGGTTGTTTCCGGCGGCGGCGCGGCGCATAGTCCTGCCGCAAGACGAGCGCGGGGAGACGACATGCCGCAACTGCGGGTCCTGTGGTGGGCTGGGCTGCTGGCCTTGCAGGCTGCTTCGGTCATGGCTGCGCCGGTGAAGCTCCGGCTCTGCGTGTCCGACCAGCCTTTCGCGCCCTACACGAACCCTGACGGCAGCGGCCTGTTCCAGCAGCGAGCGCTGGCCGCGGCCAAGGGAGTGGACGTGAGCATTGAGCAGTACGCCGCGCCACGGGCGCGCTGTCTGCAGGACAGCCGCCAGGGCCGCGCCGACGCGCTGATCGGCGTGTTCTCGCCCGACCGGCTGGGCTGGCTGGCCTACCCGATGCGCGACGGCCAGCCGCTGGCCGAGCAGGGTGTGGGCAGCATCCAGGTTATGGTGTTCCGGCGCGTGGGCAGCCCGGTCGCCTGGGACGGCGCGCAGTTGACCGGCCTGGGCGGCCAGCCGCTGGGCCTGCGCTTCGGCTTCGCCTACGGTGCCAGGCAGGAGCGCCTGGGTGTGCCGCTGGATGATCGGGCCATGTCCAGCGAGCAGCTGATCGCCAAGCTGGTGAAGGGCCGTGTCGGTGCCATCCTGTTGACGGACGAAGCCCTGCCTCAGGTGGCACGGCTGCCGCCAGGGCAGATCGAGGCCTTGCCGCGGCTGTACGACACGCTGGCGCTCTACCTGATCGTCACGCGCGACTTCGAGCAGCGCCACGCGGAGCTGGTCCACCGGCTGTGGGCCAACCTGGCTGTCGGCGGGCGTTAGGCGTCGTGGCTGTACACGATGAAGCCGAGGTGCCGCGCGACCTGGTCGTACAGCGCGCGGGCCGTGGCGTTGCCGCTCTGCGTGTGCCAGTACACCCGCCGCGTGCCGGCCGCCAGTGCTGCCGCGTAGACGGCCTCGATGAGCGCCCGGCCCACGCCGTGGCCGCGCGCCTCGGGCGTGGTGAACAAGTCCTGCAGATAGCAGACCGGCTCGATGCGGTTGGTGCTGCGGTGGAAGAGGTAGTGCACCAGGCCCAGCAGCTCGCCGGCCTCACCCTCGGCGACCAGGGCGTGCACGGGCTCTGCCGGGTCAAGGAAGCGGGCCCAGGTCGTGTCGGTGACCGCGGCGGGCAGGGCGGTCTCGCCGGCCCGGCCGTAGAAGGCGTTGTAGCCATCCCAGAGGGGCTGCCAGGCGGTGCGGTCGGCGGGCTGGACGGGGCGCACTTGCATCGGTGTTGCTGTCATGTCGTGGCGAGGCGCGGATTGTGAAGGTGCCGGCACAGACTGCATATCAGCCGGATACGTCGCGTGAGCAACATGAGCCGTTCACTCTTTTTGGGAGACCCGGATGAAGAAGACCACCCTGATCGGCAGCCTGCTGCTGGCCGCGGCTCTCGGCGCCAGCGCCCAACCGCAGGGCGGCCCGCCACCCGATGGCGAGCACCGCGGCCCGCCGCCAGAGGCGGTGGCGGCCTGTAAGACGTCCAAGGCCGGCGCGGACTGCAGCTTCACGATGCAGAGCCGCACGGTGAAGGGCAGCTGCTGGGCGCCCGAGGGGCGGGCACTGGCCTGCCGGCCCAAGGACATGCCGCCGCCGCCGCCCGGCGGCGCATCGGCACCGCCGCCGCAGCGCTGACGCGCATTCCTCAGGCCGAGGCCAGCCACGCGAAGCCGGCGGCCAGCGCTTCGGCCGGTGGTCGCGGCGCGTAGCCCAGCTCGCGCGTGGCCTTGGCCGTGTCGTACTCCTGCCGCACGCCGTGGAAGAGTCGCACCTGGCTGCGCAACAGCTCGGGAGCGCGGCCGGTCAGGCGGGCCATGGCCTCCTGCATGCCGGCCAGTGCCATCAGCAGGCCGCGCGGCGCGCGCGCGGGCGGGCGGCGTCCACCCAGCACCTGCAGCATGTCGGCCAGCGACGCGCTGCACCGGTTGGCGAGGATGTAGCGCTCGCCGGGCCGGCCGCGTTCGGCCGCGGCGATCATGGCCTCGGCCACGTCACGCACATCCACGAAGTTGAAGTGGAAATCGGGGTCCAGCGGCAGCTTGCCCTGGCGCACCGTCTGCAGGAACTTCATCGTGTCCGTCAGTCGGTGGGCGTACGGGCCCACGAGGGCGCCGGGCAGCACCGTCACCAGCGGCAGCCCGAGGCGCTGCGCCGTCTCCCACGCGGCACGTTCCGATTCGATCTTGGAGCGGTAGTAGGCATTGCCGGTCTCGTCGTTCCAGCGGCTCTCGCCGAGCGGCGTGCCGTCATGGCCGACCGCGGCGACCGAGCTGACATAGACGACCTTGCGCACGCCCGCGGCCGCGGCGGCTTGCAGAACCAGACGCGTGCCATCGACGTTGGTCTGCACGATGTCGCGCTCCGGGTCGGGTGCCCAGTGCCTGAAGACGGCGGCGACCTGGTAGAGCACGTCCACGCCGGCCAGCGCGCGACACAGCGAAGCGGCGTCCATCAGCTCCAGCGGCACGCGCTCGCACGGCACGCCCTCGAACGGGCGCTCGTCGTCCAGGCGCCGCACGCCGGCGCGCACGACATGGCCGTGAGCGAGAAGTGCACGCACCAGCGTGTTGCCGAGATGGCCGTTGGCGCCGGTCACCAGTGAAATCTTGGCCGTCATGCGAGGTCTTCTCCTTGAGGTGGGGTGTGCGGGCCAATGTAGGCAGCCGGGCCGCGAAAGACACGGCACCGGCACGCCAAGCTTCGGCACCGGCGCGCCATCGCGCAGGGCGCGGTGGCGCATCCGCTATAACCGCGCCCGTCATGAGCACTTCCGCCAGCTACACCGTCTCCGCCGCCTTCGTCGAGAACCTCGTCTGGGCCGCTGCCGAGGAGGGGCTGGACGTGGCCCGCTGGCAGGCCGACCTCGCCGGCCGGCACCGGGACGACGACCGGCTGCCGCTGTCCTTCTTCAGCGAGCTGTGGGTGGCGCTGCTGGCGCAGACGGACGATCCGCTGATCGGGCTGAAGCTCGGCGCGCGCTTCCGGCTCGGGCGCTACGGGCTGGTCGAGTTCTTCCTGCTGAACGCGCGTACGGTGCAGGAGGCGATGGCACAGGCCGTGGGCTACTGGCGCCTCGTCATCGACGAGGAGAAGAGCGTCCGTCTCGTCGCGCGAGGCGACGCGCTGCGGCTGCTGATCGAGCCGCGCGTCCGCCACCCGGTCGCGGCCTACGAGATGGACCTCTGCTACGTGCTGCGCATGATGTCGCTGCTGCTTGGGCGGCCGTCTGAAGGCCTGGGCCTGATGCTGGGCCTGGGTCACGCGCAGCCCGCGAGCACGTCGCTGGACGACTACCGCACGCGGCTTGGCTGCGATGTCCGGTTCGACGAGGATTGCTACTGGCTTGAACTGCCCGCCGCGCTCGCGCGCCAGGACCTGCCAGGCAGCCACCCCGTGTTGTTGCAGGCGTTGGCAGCGCAGGCGGAACTGCAGCTCAAACTGCTGGACCGCTTGCCGGCCGTGGTCGCTCAGGTGTCTCAGCTCATCGAGCTGGGCGCCAACGACGTGGACGCCGTCGCCGTGCGCATCGGCCTGAGCGCCCGCACGCTGCAGCGGCGACTGAAGGAGGAGGGCGCGAGTTTCGGCGCGCTACGCGACGACGCCCTGCGGCGCCGTGCGGAGAAACTGCTGGCCGAACCGCGCATGGCGCTGAAGGAGGTGGCCTTCTTCCTCGGCTACGAGGAGCGCGGCCTGGCCCAGGCCTGCCAGCGCTGGTTCGGCGCTTCGCCCGGCGCGCTGCGCGCGCGCCGGTTGGCTGAGGCTTAGGCCGTCGCGACCGGGATGCCCACCGGCTTGCCGGAGGCGATGCGCTGCTTCCAGTCCGCCGGGCCGGTGATGTGGGCGCTCGTGCCGCTGGCGTCGACAGCCACTGTCACCGGCATGTCCACCACGTCGAACTCGTAGATGGCTTCCATGCCCAGGTCGGCGAAGCCGACGACCTTGGCGCCCTTGATCGCCTTGCTGACGAGGTAAGCGGCACCGCCCACCGCCATCAGGTAGGCGCTCTTGTGTTGCTTGATGGACTCGATGGCCACCGGGCCGCGCTCGGCCTTGCCGACCATGGCGATGAGGCCGGTCTTGGCCAGCATCATGTCGGTGAACTTGTCCATGCGCGTGGCCGTCGTCGGGCCGGCCGGGCCGACGACTTCGTCGCGCACCGGGTCCACGGGGCCGACGTAGTAGATGACGCGGTTGGTGAAGTCCACGGGCAGTCGCTCGCCCTTGGCCAGCATGTCCTGGATGCGCTTGTGCGCGGCGTCGCGGCCGGTCAGCATCTTGCCGTTCAGCAGCAGCGTGTCGCCGGGCTTCCAGCTCGCCACTTCAGCGGGCGTCAGCGCGTTCAGGTCGACGCGCTTGCTCTTGTTGTAGTCGGGCGCCCAGTTCACGTCGGGCCACAGGTCCAGGCTCGGTGGCTCGATGTAGCTCGGGCCGCTGCCATCCAGCACGAAGTGCGCGTGACGCGTGGCTGCGCAGTTCGGGATCATCGCGATGGGCTTGCTGGCCGCATGCGTCGGGAAGGTCTTGATCTTCACGTCCAGCACGGTGGTCAGGCCGCCCAGGCCCTGCGCGCCAATGCCCAGCGCGTTGACCTTCTCGTAGAGCTCGATGCGCAGCTCTTCGAGCTTGTTCTGCGGGCCGCGCTGCAGCAGTTCGTACATGTCGATGTCTTCCATCAGCGCCTGCTTGGCCAGCAGGGCGGCCTTCTCGGCCGTGCCGCCGACGCCGATGCCCAGCATGCCGGGCGGGCACCAGCCGGCGCCCATGGTCGGTACGGTCTTCAGCACCCAGTCGACGATGTCGTCGCTGGGGTTGAGCATGTAGACCTTGCTCTTGTTCTCGGAGCCGCCGCCCTTGGCCGCGACGATGACGTCCACCGTGTTGCCGGGCACCACCTCCATCTGCACGACGGCGGGCGTGTTGTCCTTGGTGTTCTTGCGGGCAAAGATGGGGTCGTCCAGCACGGACGCGCGCAGCTTGTTGTCGGGGTTGAGGTAACCCTGGCGCACGCCCTCGTTGATGGCGTCCTCGATGCTGCCGCTGAAGCCTTCCCAGCGCACGTCCATGCCGATCTTCAGGAACACGTTGACTATGCCGGTGTCCTGGCAGATCGGGCGGCGGCCTTCGGCGCACATGCGGCTGTTGGTGAGGATCTGCGCAATCGCGTCCTTGGCCGCAGGCGAGGCCTCGGTCTCGTAGGCGCGGGCCAGATGGGCGATGTAGTCGGCCGGGTGGTAGTAGCTGATGTACTGCAGGGCGGCGGCGACGCTGTCGATGAGGTCTTGCTGGCGGATCGTGGTCATGGCAGGGCGGGGGAGGGTGAACTGCGGGCGAGATTATCCGGTGCGCCGCCCACTATGCTGCTGACAGCCCGTCAGGAGACCCTTGGATGAACACCCGCATCGAACGCGACACCTTCGGCCCTATCGAGGTGCCGGCCGACAAGCTCTGGGGCGCGCAGACGCAGCGCTCGCTGCAGAACTTCGACATCTCCGGGGAGCGGCAGGCGCCCGAGCTGATCCGGGCGCTGGCGCGGGTCAAGCGGGCCTCGGCCGTCGTCAACCAGGCGCTGGGACTGCAGGACGCGACGAAGACCGACGCCATCGTCAAGGCAGCCGACGAGGTGATAGCCGGGCTGCACGCCGACGAGTTTCCTCTGGTCGTTTGGCAGACCGGCTCGGGCACCCAGACCAACATGAACGTCAACGAGGTGCTGGCCAACCGCGCCAGCGAGCTGCTGGGCGGCGAGCGTGGCGAAGGCCGGCTGGTGCACCCCAACGACGACGTGAACCGCAGTCAGAGCAGCAACGACGTGTTCCCGACCGCCATGCACGTGGCGGCCGTGCAGGCGCTGCAGGAGCGCCTGCTGCCGCCGTTGCGGGCGCTGCGCGCGACGCTGCAGGCCAAGGCCGAGGCGTTCGACGGCATCGTCAAGATCGGCCGCACGCATCTGCAGGACGCGACGCCGCTGACGTTGGGGCAGGAAATCTCGGGCTGGGTGGCGCAGCTGACCCACGGCGAGCGTCACGTGCTGGCGGCGCTGCCGCACCTGCACGAGCTGGCGCTGGGCGGCACGGCGGTCGGCACGGGCCTGAACGCGCCCACGGGCTACGCCGAAGCCGTCGCGGCCGAACTGGCCCGGCTCACCGGACACCCCTTCGTCACGGCGCCCAACAAGTTCGAGGCCATGGCCTCCTGCGACGCGCTGGTCCACGCCCACGGCGCGCTGAAGACGCTGGCAGCCAGCATGACCAAGATCGCCAACGACGTGCGCTGGCTGGCCAGCGGCCCGCGTAGCGGCATCGGCGAGATCCGCATCCCGGAGAACGAACCGGGCTCGTCCATCATGCCGGGCAAGGTGAACCCGACGCAGAGCGAGGCGGTGACCATGCTGGCCGCGCAGGTGATGGGCAACGACGTGGCGATCAACATCGGCGGCGCGTCGGGCAACTTCGAGCTGAACGTGTTCCGCCCGATGGTCATCCACAACTTCCTGCAGAGCGTGCGGCTGCTGGCCGACGGCATGGCCAGCTTCGACAGGCACTGCGCCGCGGGCATCGAGCCCAACGAGGAGCGCATCGCCGAGCTGGTGGCGCGCTCATTGATGCTCGTGACGGCGCTCAACACCCACATCGGCTACGACAAGGCCGCCCAGATCGCCAAGAAGGCCCACAAGGACGGCTCCAGCCTCCGCGAGGCGGCGCTGGCGCTGGGCCATGTGACGGCCGAGCAGTTCGACGCCTGGGTCGTTCCCGGCCAGATGGTGGGGCGCTAGGGCCTGTTAACACGACGGCAAGGGGTCGCGAAGGGCCGCCGCCAGCACTTGCGTGCGGGCAAGTGCTGCAACGACGAGTGGCCCCTGGCGGCGGCCCTTCCCGCAGGGTTGCAACCAGAAAGGCCGCGCGCCGCGTTGCAAATCCTCGCCGGGTGTTCAACCCGGCTGCGGTTTGCGCCTTGCTCGCAGCCTTTCTGGCTGCAACGCGACCCCTTGCCGTCGTGTTAACAGGCCCTGGCCCGCTCAGTGCTTGTCGCCGTGGTGCGTGGGATCGGGCAGCAACCGGTCCGTCACGGCAATGGCCATCGCCGACAGCAGGAAGGCGACGTGGATCAGCGTCTGCCACATCAGCGTCTTCTGCTCGTAGTTGTCCGCGTTGATGAAGGTGCGCAGCAGGTGGATGGAGCTGATGCCGATGATGGCCGTGGCCAGCTTGACCTTCAGCACCGAGGCGTTCACGTGGCTCAGCCACTCGGGCTGGTCGGGGTGGCCCGTCAGGTCCATGCGCGACACGAAGGTCTCGTAGCCGCCCACGATGACCATGATGAGCAGGTTGGAGATCATGACCACGTCGATCAGCCCCAGCACGACCAGCATCAGGATGGTCTCGTTGAGCGCGCTGGGCAGCACGTCGGCCTTGTAGCCTGTGCTGTTGATCAGCAGCCCCAGCGCCTGCTGGTTGCCGAATGCCGCCTCGATGAGGTGCACCAGCTCCGTCCAGAACTGGAACACGTAGACCGCCTGCGCCAGGATCAGCCCGAGGTACAGCGGCAGCTGCAGCCAGCGGCTGGCGAAGATGAGGCGGGGCAGGGGGCGGAGCTGGGGATCTGGGCGCATGGAGAGGACCGAGCAGAATTGGTGGAAATTCTAGGCGGCGTCAATGACGCCACGCCGTCAGGGCATCGTCAGATGGCGGCAGCACAGTCCGCGGCAATCAACTCAAGGAGACGTCGATGAGCACGCTGAACACCTACCCTCCCAGCCCCGAGTGGGTGGCCAACGCCCACGTGAAGGGCGAGGCCGGGTACGCGGCGCTGGTGGCCGAGGCGGAGGCCGACTACGCCGGCTACTGGGCCCGCCTGGCGCGCGAGCTGCTGAGCTGGCAGACGCCGTTCACCAAGACGCTGAACGACAGCGAAGCGCCGTTCTTCAAGTGGTTCGAGGACGGCAAGCTGAACGTCTCCTACAACTGCCTGGACCGCCACGTCGAAGCTGGCAAGGGCGACAAGACGGCGCTGATCTTCGAGGCCGACGACGGCACGGTCACGACGGTCACCTACTCGGAGCTGCTGGCCAGGACCAGCCAGCTCGCCAACGCGCTGAAGGCGCGCGGCATCCAGAAGGGCGACCGCGTCGTCATCTACATGCCCATGTCCGTCGAGGGCGTAGTGGCCATGCAGGCCTGCGCCCGCATCGGCGCGACCCACTCGGTCGTGTTCGGCGGCTTCTCGGCCCAGTCCCTGCGCGACCGCGTGCAGGACGCCGGTGCCGTGGCACTGATCTGTGCCGACGAGCAGGCGCGTGGTGGCAAGGCGCTGCCGCTGAAGGCCATCGTCGACGAGGCGCTGGACGGCGGTTCCTGCCCGACGCTGAAGGACGTCATCGTCTACAAGCGCACCGGCGGCAAGATCGGCTGGGTGGAGGGGCGCGACCTCTGGCTGCACGAGCTGACCGCCAGCCAGCCGACGACCTGCGCGCCCGAGTGGGTCGAGGCCGAGCACCCGCTGTTCCTGCTCTACACGTCGGGTTCCACCGGCAAGCCCAAGGGCGTGCAGCACAGCAGCGGCGGCTACCTGCTGCATGCCGCGCTGACGACCAAGTGGACCTTCGACCTGAAGGACGACGATGTCTTCTGGTGCACCGCCGACATCGGCTGGGTCACCGGCCACAGCTACATCAC
This sequence comes from Pelomonas candidula, assembly GCF_043555985.1. Lineage (NCBI taxonomy): Bacteria > Pseudomonadati > Pseudomonadota > Betaproteobacteria > Burkholderiales > Sphaerotilaceae > Roseateles > Pelomonas candidula. The sequence goes on from NZ_JBIGIC010000022.1 coordinate 53,605, forward strand.
CTACGGCCCGCTCGCCCTGGGCGGCACCGAGATCGTCTTCGAGGGCGTGCCGACCTACCCGGACGCCGGCCGCTTCTGGCAGATGATCCAGAAGCACAAGGTCACGATCTTCTACACGGCGCCCACGGCCATCCGCTCGCTGATCAAGGCGGCCGAGACCAACGCCGCCGTGCATCCGCGCAACTACGACCTGTCCAGCCTGCGCCTGCTGGGCTCGGTGGGCGAGCCCATCAACCCGGCCGCCTGGGAGTGGTACCACCAGCACGTGGGCGGCGGCCGCTGCCCCATCGTCGATACCTTCTGGCAGACGGAGACCGGCGGCCACATGATCACGCCGCTGCCCGGCGTGACGACGCTGGTGCCGGGCTCCTGCACGCTGCCCTTCCCGGGCATCACGGCGGCCATCGTCGACGAGACCGGCAACGACGTGCCCAACGGCCAGGGCGGCATCCTGGTCGTCAAGAAGCCGTGGCCCAGCATGATCCGCACGATCTGGGGCGACCCCGAGCGCTTCAAGAAGAGCTACTACCCGGCCGAGCTTAAGGGCTACTACCTGGCCGGCGACGGTGCGATCCGCGACGCCGAGACCGGCTACTTCACCATCACCGGCCGCATCGACGACGTGCTGAACGTGTCGGGCCACCGCATGGGCACGATGGAGATCGAGTCGGCGCTGGTGAGCTGCACCGAGCTGGTGGCCGAGGCCGCGGTCGTCGGCCGCCCGGATGACACCACCGGCGAGGCCATCTGCGCCTTCGTCGTGCTGAAGCGTCCGCGCCCCACCGGTGACGAGGCCAAGGCCATCGCCAAGCAGTTGCGCGACCACGTGGCCAAGGAGATCGGCCCCATCGCCAAGCCCAAGGACATCCGCTTCGGCGACAACCTGCCCAAGACGCGCTCCGGCAAGATCATGCGGCGCCTGCTTCGCTCGGTGGCCAAGGGCGAGGGTGTCACGCAGGACACGTCGACCCTGGAAAATCCCGCGATCCTCGAGCAGCTGGGGCAGGCCTACTGATCCGTCCCGCGTGCGCCGGGCACCGGCGCGCGGCGCCCAAACGACAACAGGCCCCGCGGGGCCTGTTGTCTTTGTGGAATATGGCAGCTTACTTCTTGAGCGACAGCACCCACTTGGCCAGCGTTTCGGCCTCGGCCGGCGTGACGGCGTTGGGCGGCATGGCGATCTGGCCCCAGACGCCTGAGCCACCCTTCTGGATCTTCTCGGCCAGCTTCTTGTAGGCGTCCTTGTCCTTGGCGTACTTGGCGGCCACGTCCTTGTACGCCGGGCCGACGATCTTGTTGTCGATGCCGTGGCAGTTCATGCACATCTTTGCTTTCGCCAGCTCCGGATTGGCGAAGGCAGCGGGAGCGATCAGTGCAAGGCTGAGGAGCAGGACTTTCATGGAGAACCTTTCGGGACGTTGAACTACAGTGGTTGCCAAAGATACCTGAACTGAAGGAGATGCCGCATGGCATTCGTGTTGATCGGCGTTCTCTTCATTGTGCTGCACCTTGGAGGCTGGGTGCAGTTTCACAAGGATGGCTTCTGGGCCTGGGCGATTGTGTTGTCGCCCTTTGCCTTGGCACTCGTATGGTGGGCCTGGTCGGACAAAAGCGGGTTGACGCAGCGCAAGGCCATGGAGGCGCTGGACGCCAAGAAGGCAGCACGGCGCGAGCAGCAGATGGAGGCGCTGGGGCAGTCCAGGCCGGGCGCAAAGAAGAAGCGTTGACGCGAGGCGTCGATGCTGCCTTGTCGGGCAGTCGCCCGAGGCTGACCTGAACTTGCTGAGCGAACTCTCTCGGACTTGTGACACAGGTTCATTCAAAACGATCCAGCACGGCGCCAGAACTCGCGCTCGACGCGTTCTTGGCGAACTTCGCCAGCACGCCCCGCGTGTAGCGGGGCGCCGGCTGCACCCATGCCGCGCGGCGCCGGGCCAGCTCGGCGTCGGAGACGTTGACCTCCAGCAGCAGCCGGTGCGCGTCGATGGTGATGGTGTCGCCCTCCTGCACCAGCGCGATGACGCCGCCCTCGTAGGCCTCCGGCGCCACATGGCCGACGACCATGCCCCAGGTGCCGCCCGAGAAACGGCCGTCGGTGATCAGCCCGACGCTTTCGCCCAGGCCCTGGCCGATCAGCGCGCCGGTTGGTGCAAGCATTTCCGGCATGCCCGGGCCGCCCTTGGGGCCCAGGTAGCGCAGCACCATGACGTCACCCGCCTTGATCCGGTTGGCCATGATGGCGGCCAGCGCGGACTGCTCGTCGTCGAACACGCGCGCCGGGCCCGTGATGACGGGGTTCTTCAGGCCGGTGATCTTGGCGACGCAGCCCTCGGGGCTGAGGTTGCCGCGCAGGATGGCCAGGTGGCCTTCGGCGTAGATGGGATTGCTCACGGGGCGAATGACGTCCTGTGTGGCGCTCAGGTCGGGCACATCGGCCAGGTTCTCGGCGACGGTCTTGCCGGTGATCGTCATGCAGTCGCCGTGCAGCAGGCCGGCCTTCAGCAAGGCCTTCATGACGGCCGGGATGCCGCCGGCCCGGTGCAGGTCCACGGCCAGGTAGCGGCCGCTGGGCTTGAGGTCGCACAGCACGGGGATCTTCCTGCGCATGCGCTCGAAGTCGTCGATGCGCCAGTCCACTTCCGCCGCGTGGGCGATGGCGAGGAAGTGCAGCACCGCGTTCGTCGAGCCGCCCGTGGCCATGATGACGGCGACGGCGTTCTCGATGCTCTGCCTGGTGACGATGTCGCGCGGCTTCAGGTCGGCCTTGACAGCTTCGACGAGCACGGCCGACGCCCGCCTGACGTTCTCGACCACCTCGTCCTCGACGTTGGACATCGTCGACGAGTAGGGCAGGCTCATGCCCAGGGCCTCGAAGGCCGAGCTCATCGTGTTGGCCGTGTACATGCCGCCGCAGGAGCCGCTGCCGGGGATGGCGCGCTTCTCGATCTGGCAGAAGTCCTCCTCGCTCATGCGGCCGGCGCTGAACTGGCCGACCGCCTCGAAGACGCTGACGATGTTGAGGTCCTGGCCCTTGTAGCGGCCCGGCTTGATGGTGCCGCCGTAGATGTAGATCGCCGGCACGTTGGCGCGCAGCATGCCCATCATGCCGCCGGGCATGTTCTTGTCGCAGCCGCCGATCACCATGACGCCGTCCAGCCACTGGCCGCCCACGCAGGTCTCCACGCAGTCGGCGATGACCTCCCGCGACACCAGGCTGTACTTCATGCCCTCGGTGCCCATGGCCATGCCGTCGGAGATCGTTGGCGTGCCGAACAGCTGCGCGTTGGCGCCCGCGGCCTTCAGCCCGATGACGGCGGCATCGGCCAGCTTCTGCAGGCCCGAGTTGCAGGGCGTGATCGTCGAGTGGCCGTTGGCGATGCCGATCATGGGCTTGCCGAAGTCGCTCTCCTCGTAGCCCATGCCGTAGTACATGGAGCGGTTGGGCGCACGGGCCACGCCCTCGGTGATGTTGCGGCTGCGGCGGTTGAAGCTCATGGCGGTCTCCTCGCGACGGCTAGAGTCTGGCGCGCTACCCGCCGCTTTTCAAACGCCGTCATGTCTGAAGTCACGCCGGGCAAACCCCAGCATCCGGCCTGTCGCGCACGGCGTTGAGGCGACGCCTTAAAGGAGTCCCCCGATGAAGTTGTTCCGCGTCCTTCCGTTGGCCCTTGCCATGCTTGCCGGCGCCGCCCAGGCCGAGCTGCTGAAGGACCCGCAGTGGCAGGCCTGGCTGGATGCCGGCAAATCCGCCGACCTGGCCCGTGCCGCGCAGGCCCGCGCCAAGGCCCAGCCCGACGACGATCAGGCCGCGATCGCGCTGGCCCTGGCCGCCATCGACGACAACGACGCGGCGCGGCTGGAGGCCAGCATCCCGGCGCTGCAGGCCTGCGCCGACAAGCGCCCGCAGGCCGCGTGCAGCTACGCGCTGGGGCGCGTGTACGGTCAGCAGGCGATGACGGCCAGCGTCTTCAAGATGCCGGGCCTCGCGGCCAGGACCAAGGAGCAGTTCGTCAAGGCGGTCGAGCAGGACCCGGCGCTGTTCGAGGCGCGCAGCGGCCTCACGCAGTTCTACCTGATGGCGCCGGGTTTCGCCGGCGGCAGCGCGGCCAAGGCCCGCGAACTGGCCGCCGAGGTGCAGCCGCGCCAGCCGGAGCAGGCCAAGCTGCTGCGCGCGCTGGTGGCCATGAACGACAAGGACTGGGCCGGTGCCGAGCGCGAGCTGGCCAGCGTGAGGCCGGGCGACGACCGCACCGTGGCGCGCGAACTGCGCGGCGAATGGTCGCGCCTGGGCTTCGAGTTCATGGAGCAGAAGAGCCTGCCCAAGGCCCGCGGCATCTTCGAGGCCCTGCAACGCGACTACCCGGCCCACGCGGCAGGCCCCTACGGCCTGGGCCGTGTGCTGACCGAGGCGGGCCAGCCCGACGAGGCCGTCAAGGCATTGGAGCGCGCCCGTGCGCTGGAGGGCGCGGAGCGGCTACCCATCGACCATCGCCTGGGCCAGGCGCTGATCGCCAAGGGCGACAAGGTCGCTGCCCGGGCGGCGCTGGAGCGTTTCGTGCAGAACAAGCGCGCCAACCCGCGCAACCTCGAAGAGGCCAAGAAGCTGCTCGCCGGCCTGGCCTGAGTACGCAGCCCCGCGGCGGGGGCGGGGAGGGGGCTGGCTATGATGCGGCCCGCTTCCGCTTTCCCTTCCGAGCCATGCTGGTTCATCCCCAGTTCGACCCCATCGCCCTGCGTCTGGGCCCCGTCGCCATCCATTGGTACGGGATCACCTACCTCATCGCCTTCGGCCTGTTCCTGTGGCTGGCCGGCAAGCGTGCCCGCATGCCGCAGCACGTGGCCGTGGGCTGGACGAGGCAGGACGTCGACGACGTGCTCTTCTACGGCGTGCTGGGCGTGGTGCTGGGCGGGCGACTGGGCTATTGCCTGTTCTACAAGCCCGACTACTACCTGGATCACCTCGCCGAGGTGGTTGCGGTCTGGAAGGGCGGCATGTCCTTCCATGGCGGCCTGCTGGGCGTGCTGCTGGGCCTGTACCTGTTCGGCCGCCGCCGCGGGCGCAGCTTCTTCGAGGTGTCCGACCTGATCGCGCCGTGCGTGCCCACCGGCATCGCGGCCGTGCGCCTGGGCAATTTCATCAACGGCGAGCTGTGGGGGCGCCAGGCGCCGTCCGACCTGCCATGGGCCATGATCTTTCCGCAGGCCAACGACCCGGCCGGCTTTGCCCGCCATCCGTCGCAGCTCTACCAGGCGGCCGGAGAGGGCCTGCTGCTCTTCGTCGTCCTGTGGCTTTATGCCCGCAAGCCGCGGGCAACCGGGCAGATCTCGGGCGTCTTCATGGCCGGCTACGGCGTGCTGCGCTTCACGGCCGAGTACTTCCGGGAGCCGGACGATTTCCTGAAGGACTTCGCCGTCCGTACCGGCCTCAGCATGGGTCAGTGGCTGTGCGTGCCCATGATCATCGGCGGCATCGCCATCTTCGCCTGGGCCACACGGCGCAACCAGCGACCGGCGGGCTGACGCATGCGCCAGATCTTCTTCGACACCGAAACCACCGGCCTGGAGGCCGACAAGGGCGACCGCATCATCGAGGTCGGCTGCGTGGAGATGATCAACCGGCAGCTGACCGGCAACAACCTGCATCTCTACATCAACCCTGAGCGTGCCAGCCACGAGGACGCGTTGCGGGTGCACGGGCTGACCGAGGCCTTCCTGTCGGACAAGCCCAAGTTCGCCGAGATCGTCGACCAACTGCTCGCGTTCCTGGCCGGTGCCGAGCTGGTCATCCACAACGCGCCGTTCGACATCGGCTTCATCAACGCCGAACTCAAGCGACTGAAGCGCGGCGTCCTGACCGACCACGTGGCCGGCGTGCGCGACACGCTGCTGATGGCGCGTGACCTGTTCCCCGGCAAGGCCAACTCGCTGGACGCGCTGTGCCGCCGCCTGGAAGTCGACAACACCAAGCGCGTGCTGCACGGCGCGCTGCTGGACGCGGAGCTGCTGGCCGACGTCTACATCCGCCTGACGCGCGGCCAGGACGCGTTGCTGATGGACGACCATGGCGACACATCAGGCGGCGAGGCGCACGCCACCATCGAGGCGGTGGACCTCAGCAGTTTCGAGCTGCCCGTGCTGCTGGCCGATGCGGCCGAGATCGAGGCGCACGCCAAGCTGCTGGCCGACCTCGACAAGGCCGCCGGCGGCCCCTGCAAGTGGCGAGTGCTGGAACCCGCCGAACCCGTGGCATAATCGCGGGCTTCCCGAAAGCCAGTGCGTTTTCAAGGGCGGTTAGCTCAGCGGTAGAGCACTGCCTTCACACGGCAGGGGTCGCAGGTTCGAACCCTGCACCGCCCACCAAGCCTTGCTTGGACTCCTTGAAGACGCGACGCCAGAATTCGGGCGGTTAGCTCAGCGGTAGAGCACTGCCTTCACACGGCAGGGGTCGCAGGTTCGAACCCTGCACCGCCCACCAGTCCCTGACTGCTCAAAACCCGGCCTTGTGCCGGGTTTTGTCGTTCTGGCACCGGCATTCCTTGTGGGCCCGAGGGATTCAGTGCACGTTGCAGTCGCCAATCGACAGCACGCGGACCGCCCGCCGCCAGCTCAGCCGCAGTAGTGCCAGGAGGATTCGGGCCGCCAGCGCGGCGATCGACGCCTCCGCACTGCCCGGCGCCAATCCGGCATTCATGAGTGACGGTGTTCCGTTCTTGACGTTCAGGTTCTGCATGCCCCACCCCTGCTATCGCGGATTCAGGGCACGAAGCTACCGGAGCCGGCCGTTGCGCGCACCCTCAAAAGCATGAGGCGCGACCGCCTCAAAAGAACGTCCTGTCCTCAGGCGCGCTGCCCGCGGCCGGCCGCCTTGGCGCGGTAGACGGCTTCATCCGCACGCTGCACCAGGCCGTCCCAGCCATCGGCGCCGGCCATCGCCACGCCCACGCTGGCGCCGATGCGCAGCTCCAGCTGGCCGATACGAAAGGGGGTGCCCGCCGCCGTGACGACCTTGTCGGCCACGGCGTCGGCGTTGGCCTTGGCGCGGATGCCTGGCAGCACGATGGCGAACTCGTCGCCGCCCAGCCGCGCGACGACGTCAGTCGGCCGCACCAGCTTGCGCAGCCGCTCGGCGAAGGCCTGCAGCAGCGCATCGCCCATCGGGTGGCCGTAGGTGTCGTTGACGGGCTTGAAGCGGTCAAGGTCGATGTAGAGCAGCGCCAGGCCGTCTTCGTGCGTGTCGTGGCCTTGTTCGAGATAGGTCTCCAGCCCCTGGCGATTGAGCAGGCCGGTCAGCGGATCGCTCTCGCTGAGCTTGAGCAGCCGCAACTCCTCCTGCTTGTGCATGGTGATGTCCTGCGCCACGCCGACGAAGCCGTCGAGCGCGCCGTCCGGCAGGCGCAGCGGGATGTAGGACACGAACTGGAAGCGCTGCTTGTCGCCGTAGTAGGAGTCACGCTCGAAGGCGACGAACTCGCCGTTCATCGCGCGACGGATGTTGGGCGCGCTGACGGCGTATTCCAGCTCGCCCAACTCGTCGCGGACGCGCCTGCCGATGATGTCGCTGCGCGGCTTGCCACGCCACTTCTCGAAGGCCGAGTTCACGAAGCGGTAGGTTTCGTCCGGCCCGACCGAGCCGATGACGGCGGGGATCGCCTCCGCGATGGAGCTCAGCGTCTGCGTCTGTCGGTGCAGGGCATCGCGCGCCTGCACCTGCTGGGAAATGTCGCGCATGACCGACGAGTAGCGCGAGATGCGGCCCCCCGCGTCCTTGTGGGCGAGCACCATGTGGTTCACGGGCACGACGCCGCGGCTGCCGAGAATGAGCCGGGACTCGCCCACCCAGACACCGTGGCGTCGCGCACAGGGGGTGGCCGTCTGGAGCAGCATTTGCGTGCAGTCGGGCGTGTAGAACTCGGCGAAGCTGTGGCTGGTCAGGTCTTCGTCAGGGCCGAACCCGACGGCCTGGCGGCCGGCCGGGTTCATGTAGATGACGCGACCCGTCCAGTCCGTCTGCACGACGAAGTCGGGGGTGTTGTCGAAGATGTCCGTCAGCTCGCGAAGGGCGTTCTCCGCGGCCTTGCGCTCGGTGATGTCGATGCCCATCGCGAACACGCCGACGACTTCGCCGCGCGCGTCGACGTCGGGTACAAACTGGCTTTCGAAGGTGTGCAGACGACCGCCGATGCGCTTCTGAGATTCGAAGCGCTGGTCCTGGCCGGCCAGCGCCGCAGCCAGGCGGGCTTCGGTGGCTTCGTCGCGCTCGTCGCCCAGCAACTCCGCCTTCTTGCGCCCGAGGATCTGCTCGCGTGGCAGGCCGAATCGCTCGCAAAGCGCCTGGTTGACGAACTGATAGCGACCGTCGCGATCCACGTAGGCGACCTGGACGGACAGGTGGTCGGTGATGCCGCGGATGAACGACGCCTGCGTGGACAGCCGCAGTTCGAGGTCCTTGCGCTCGGTGATGTCCTGCAGTGCGCCGACGACCCGCACCGGCATGCCGCCGTCGTATTGCGTGTCGCCCACGATGCGCACCCAGCGCCGGTTGCCCTTGGCGGTGCGCAGCGGCACTTCGACGCTCCAGCGCTGGCCGGTGCGCAGGCCGTCTTCCAGGCTGGCGGTCAGTAGCGCCCGATGAGCCTCATCGATGAAGCTCAGCGCCTCGTCGAGCGTGGGGGCGTAGCCGGGCGGGGCCTCGTGGATGTCGGCGACGGTCTGCGTCCAATGGATGCGCCGCTTGCCCACCAGTTCCATCTGCCAGCCGCCCACGTCGGCCAGTCGGCCCGAGACTTGCGCATCCTTCAGCGCGTCTTCAGCGGAGCGCCCGTCCAAGTGCGCCTCCGGCAACTGGCCCGTCGTGCTCGGCGTCATCATGGCTCCGTCCGTGTGGGGCAGGTCCCGAGCCGATTATGGTGCGCGGCGAGGCGCGGCGGCGAGGCTCAGTAGTGCAGCCAGGCCGCGCCACCCAGCGCGATGCCGATGGCACCGGTGGCCAGCGTGGCGGCTTCCATCCAGCGCTTCTTGGTCAGCAGCGTGATGGCGGCCAGCGCGATGGAGATCTGCAGCGCCGTCGTCGCCTGGGCCCAGCGGTGGTGCAGGTGCATCTGCTCGCCGCTGAGCTCGTCGAAGTGCCTGGACTCTTCCTCCAGCTTCTCGGCCGCGAGCTTGATGTCGCTCTTTTCCTTCTCGTAGCGGGCGATCTTGTCCTTGTACTTGGCCTTCTGTTCGTCGCTGGTGGTCAGGTCGAAGGCCAGCTCGGAGAGGTTCTGCTTGCTGCTCTTGGCCTGGTAGAAGTTCCACTGGTTGCTGGCCTCGGTCTTCTTGATGGCCGCATCGTTCTTGTAGAGCGCGGCATTGGCCTGCGTGGCGCCGCCCATGTACGAGAAGAACGCGCCGACGGTGGCGAGCACGGCCGTGATGACGGCGAGCTGGCCGGCGAAGCCCTTGGGTTCATGCTGGGCGGCGTGCTCCAACTCGTGGTCGTGCGGGCCGTGGACGTGGAAACCGTCTGAACTCATGGGGCGGTCTTTCGAACGTAGTTGACGAAATCGAAGCGGACACCGGCGGCGCTGGTACGCGGCTCGCGGGCGGCTTCGGTGAATTGATGACGCGGCCAGTCAGGGAAGTGCCGGTCGGCGTCGGGGAAGGCAGCGTCCACCTCGGTCAACGCGAGCTTGTGGGCACGGGGCAGGGCGAGCGCGTAGATCTCGCTGCCGCCGATGACGCAGACCTCGGGCTCGCCGCAAGCGGCCAGCGCGGCGTCCAGGCTGGCGAACACCTCGGCACCCGGCAGCTCGGTCGCGTTGCGGCTGACGACGAGGTTGCGACGGCCGGGCAGCGGGCGGAACTTGGCCGGCAGCGAGTCCCAGGTCTTGCGGCCCATGACGACGGGCTTGCCGGTGGTCAGCGCCTTGAAGCGCGCCATGTCCTCGGGCAGGTGCCACAGCAGCGCGTTGTCGCGGCCGATTGCGCCGTCCTTCGCAACGGCGGCCACCAACGTGATCCGGCTCATACCGCCACCGGCGCCTTGATCGCCGGATGCGGGTCGTAGCCGCTCAGCTCGAAGTCCTCGAACTCGTAGTCGAAGATCGACGCCGGGCGGCGCTTGATCGTCATGGTCGGGTAGGCGCGGGGCTCACGGGCGAGCTGGGTCTGCACCTGTTCCACGTGGTTGTCGTAGATGTGGCAGTCGCCGCCGGTCCAGATGAAGTCGCCGAGCTGCAGGTCGCACTGCTGGGCCAGCATCATCGTCAGCAGCGCATAACTGGCGATATTGAAGGGGACGCCCAAAAAGATATCGGCACTGCGCTGATACAGCTGGCAGCTCAGTTTCCCGTCGGCCACGTAGAACTGGAAAAACGCGTGGTTATCTTTGACATCGCTTTTCGGGGCCAAAACGGTACGCATTGGTGTTCTTGAAGTGGTCTCTACGAAGTTATCCACAGCCGGGCGCCCACGAAAGTTATCCACAGATTCAGTCCTCGATTATGCGGGCCTCAGGCCCGCTGAGCCGGATCACGGCCAGGCTGATGTAGTGCCGCAAAGTCTTCACATCCTCGTGCCCCACCCGGTCTGCGACAAACCGAAGGATGGTCGCCACCTGCAACTCGTCGAGCTTGCCGTGCAGCGTCAGTTCCTGCACCTTGCCCTCAACGAGCCTATAGACGTAATAGGCGCGAGCTCGATGGAGGTGGCTGTCCATTCCCGCCAAAGCGAAGAATCGGGCGAAGAGTTCGCTGAGGTAGCTCAAAGCCATCGGCCCGAACTTGCTGCCATAGAAGATGTGCTTGCCCTGGCTAGTCCAAGAGGGGGATGCCCCGTCTGAAATGTCATCCAAATAGTCGTATGTGTCTTCGAGCAAGGACAGTGGCGGCTCGACCGTTCTCGTCTTAATGCGTTTGCCAGTCACCAACATGGCTGGAGTTGTTCCGTCTCTTCGCCAAGCCGCCATAGCTGCTCTGGACGGAAGCGATGCCTCAGTGAGTGTTCGAATTTCCGAATTTCTGAGCCCAACCTCGGATGCCCATCTGAACATCAGCAAGTTGCGCCTCGCAGTCTTCGGCGAATGCGCTGCGATCATGTTCATGACCTTGCGAATGTCGTCGCTGCTCGGCACTGGCAGGAACTCTTTAAATTCCTTTTGGATGCCCACTTCGTTTATTGAGAGCACCCCTGGTTCCGCTATGGCAGTGCTGCTCGGATCGTCCATTGGTACGTCCAACAGTTTTTTTCGACTTGCCCAATACAAAAATTCAAAGAATATGTTGCGATAGCTGTTGACGCCGACTGAAATTTGACCCACCCGTGAGGGCCCTGCCGACCCAAATTTGACCCAGGTGTTCAACCTACCCTGCCCGAGATATCCACAGCTGGGCGGGGGTGTGAGGAGTGATCACCATG
>NZ_JBIGIC010000023.1:0-53709 GCF_043555985.1 Pelomonas candidula
CGACGAGGCGGGCTGACCGAGCTCAGCGCTACAGTTGTCCACAGCCGGCGTCAGCCGATGCCGGCCCCAAGCCCTGGGTCAAAGTTCAATCGGCAGGGTGGGTCAAATTTAGATCGGCGCCAACACCAAGGCAGCTTTTCGCCGGTATCCCCATGGGTATCCCCATGAACGACATTCTGAAGCGGGCAAAGAAAAACGGCTTAGCTGCCGAAGCTGCTAAGCCGTTGTTCTATAAGGAAAAAAATGGTCGGGACGGCGGGATTCGAACTCGCGACCCCTTGCACCCCATGCAAGTGCGCTACCAGGCTGCGCTACGCCCCGACTGAGCCAGAAAGTATAACCCAGGATTCCGCCTTCTCCCGGCGAAATCGAACAAACTTTCAGAGCAGGCTGGCGCGAATCGCCAGCAACTCGGTGCGAATCTGCTCCAGTGACGTGATCGGCTCGACGGCCAGGACCGGCAGCGTGATGGATGCCTCGGCAGCCTTCAGCGGCTGCGCGTGCGAAACCTGGCCGCGTGCCGCCGGCACGTGTGCCAATTCTGTGGGGACAACGAGATCACCCTCATCGTCCGGTGCGCCATCGTCCAATGCGTCCAGCGCCTGGGCTGCTTCGGCCTCGTCGCGGAAGTTCTGCGCCGAGGCAGGGGGCAGGCCTTCGCTGAGCTGATTGCGTGCCCCGCTGATCGTGAAGCCCTGGTCGTAGAGCAGATCGCGGATGCGGCGGATGAGCAGTACCTCGTGATGCTGGTAGTAGCGACGGTTGCCGCGCCGCTTCATGGGCTTGAGCTGGCTGAACTCCTGTTCCCAGTAGCGCAGCACATAGGGCTTCACGCCGCAAAGATCGCTCACCTCACCAATGGTGAAGTAACGTTTGGCGGGTATGGCGGGAAGCGCCTTTTCCATTGCAAATCAACAAGTTCGCGAGGGGAGGGCAGACTCTACTCGAAGTCTTCCCCGGCAGGCGTATCGCCTTGCACTGCCCCCTTGAGTTTGTGGCTGGCGTGAAAAGTCACGACATTTCGGGCCTTGATGGGGATCGATTCGCCGGTCCGTGGGTTGCGACCCGGGCGCGGCGCCTTGCGGCGGATGTTGAAGTTGCCGAAGCCCGATAGCTTCACGTCCTGACCCTTGACGAGGCTGTCATGCAGGATGTCGAAGAAGGCCTCGACCATGTCCTTGGACTCGCGCTTGTTCAGGCCGAGCTTGTCGAACAGCAGTTCAGCCAGTTCGGCCTTGGTCAGCGTGGGCGTCTCGAGGCTGCCGATGACGACGGCAGCCGCGTCTTTCTTGGTGTCGTTGGCGTCCATGGGTTCTCGTTCTCCGGTCAGCCGCGCAGGCGGGCGCCGAGTTGGCTGGTTGCCGCGGCGACGATGGCGGCAACGGCGGCCTCGATGCGTTCGTCGGTCAGCGTGGCTTCGTCATCCAGCAACTCCAGGCGCACGGCCAGGCTGCGCTCGTCGGCCTGCAGGTCGGTCGTGGCACCGGCCGCGGGCTTGAAGACGTCGAACAGCTTGGCTGAGCGCAGCAGCGCGCCGCCGGTGGCCGAGATGGCGGCCATCAGCGCGTCGTGGCTGACGCTGTCCTTCACGACCAGGGCCAAGTCGCGCTGCACGGCCTGTTGGCGGGGCAGCGGGCGGCCTTGCGGCAGCGTGCGGGTCAGGGCGGCCTCCAGTTCCAACTCGAACACGATGGGCGCGCCACCGCTGATCTCGTAGGCCTGGCGCCAGCGTGGGTGCAGTTCGCCGATGACGCCGATGACGGCGCCGTTCAGGCTGACGCGCGCGCTGCGGCCCGGGTGCAGGGCCGGGTGCTCGGTGGCTTCGAAGCTCAGCGTCTGCGGCGCGAACAGCGCTTCAAGGTCGCCCTTGACGTCGAAGAAGTCGACGGCACGGTCCTTCTGGCTCCATTGCTGCTGATCGGCTGGGCCCCAGGCGAGGCCGCCCAGTCGCAGCGGCTGCTCGATGCCGGCAACCGACAGCGGGCCGTTGGCGACCGAGGCGTCGCGCTTGAACACGCGGCCCAGTTCGAACACGCGCACGCGCGTTGCGCGACGCGCCTGGTTGTGGCGCAACACCTGCACCAGGCTGCCGATCAGGCTGGTGCGCATGACCGACAGCGGCGCCGCGATGGGATTCAGCAGCTTGATCGGGTCGGTGACGCCGGCCAGTTCGCGCTCCCAGCGCTCTTCGACGAAGCTGAAGTTGATGGTCTCGAAGTAGTCGCGTGCGGCGACCGCGCGACGCAGTGCGTGCTTGGCCTGGCGTGATTCCGAACCCGTGCGGCCGACGATGGGGGCGAGCGGAGCGGTGGATGGCAGCGTCGGGTAGCCCATCACACGGATGACTTCCTCGATGAGGTCTTCCTCGATCTGGATGTCGAAGCGCCAGCTCGGCGGCGTCACCGTGATAACGCCGTCGGCTGTGGTGAACGGCAGGCCCAGGCGCGTGAAGACGCGTTCGCAGTCGGCCTGCATGACCGGCATGCCGATGACCTTGGCGGCGCGGGCGACGCGCAGGGCCACGGGCTTGCGCACCGGCACGTTGGGCGACTGGTCGTCCATCGGGCCGACCTGGGTGTCGGGGGTGCCACAGATGTCGAGGATGAGCTGCGTGATGCGCTCGATGTGCTCGACGGTGTGGGATGGGTCCACCCCGCGCTCGAAGCGATGGCCGGCGTCGGTCGAGAAGTTGTAGCGGCGGCCGCGGCCCATGACGGCCTCGGGCCACCAGAAGGCGGCTTCGACGTAGACGTTCTTCGTGCCGTCGGACACGGCGGTGTGGTCGCCGCCCATGATGCCGGCGAGGGACTCGACCTCGCGCGCATCGGCGATGACGCCGACCTTGTCGTCAACGGTGATGGTGTTGCCGTTCAGCAGCTTGAGCTGTTCACCGGCCTTGCCCCAGCGCACGACCAGCTCGCCGCTGATCTTGTCCAGGTCGAAGATGTGCGACGGGCGGCCGTACTCGAACATCACGTAGTTCGAGATGTCGACCAGGGCCGTCACCGAGCGCTGGCCGCAGCGCTCCAGGCGCTGGACCATCCAGGCGGGCGTCTTCGCGGCGGTGTCGATGCCCTTGACGATGCGGCCAGAGAAACGGCCGCACAGGTCGGTGGCTTCAATGCGCACGGGCAGCATGTCGTCCAGCGTCGGCTTCACGGCCCGGAACTCAGCCTTCAACAGCGGCGATCCAGTCAGTGCAGACACCTCGCGCGCGACGCCAAACACGCTCAGGCCGTGGCCCAGATTGGGTGTCAGCTTCAGTGTGAACAGCGTGTCGTCGAGGTTCAGGTGCTTGCGGATGTCTTCGCCGATGACTGCGTCTGCAGCGAGCTCCAGCAGGCCGCCGTGGTCTTCGCTGAGCTTGAGCTCGCGGGCCGAGCACAGCATGCCGAAGCTCTCGACGCCGCGCAGTTTGCCGACGCCAATCTTGAAGGGCTTGCCGTCTTCACCGGGCGGCAGCTCCGCGCCGACGGTGGCCAGCGGCACCTTGATGCCGACGCGGGCGTTGGGTGCGCCGCAGACGATCTGCAGCGGTTCCCCATTGTTGAACGCAGCGCCGGCGTTGACCTTGCAGACGCGCAGCTTGTCGGCATTGGGGTGCTGCTCGGCTTCGAGGATTTCGGCGACGACGATGCCGTGGAAGGGCGGCGCGACAGGGCGCAGCTCTTCGACTTCCATACCGGACATGGTCAGCAGCTCGGCGAGCTGTTGGGTGTTGAGCGGCGGATTACAGAACTCGCGCAGCCAGGACTCGGGGAATTGCATGGTCTTGTTCTTCTCGAATTACTTGAACTGGGCGAGGAAGCGCAGGTCGCCGTCGAAGAAGGCGCGCAGGTCGTTGACGCCATAGCGCAGCATGGCCAGGCGGTCGATGCCGGAGCCGAACGCGAAGCCGATGTAGCGCTCGGGGTCGAGGCCCATGTTGCGGATCACCTGCGGGTGCACCTGGCCCGAGCCGGAGACTTCCAGCCAGCGGCCCTTCAGCGGGCCGCTCTCGAACATGATGTCGATCTCGGCGCTGGGCTCGGTGAATGGGAAGTAGCTGGGCCGGAAGCGCAGCTGCAGCTGGTCGGTCTCGAAGAAGGCGGTGATGAAGTTCAGGTAGACCGCCTTCAGGTCCTTGAACGAAATGTTCTCGCCGACCCACAGGCCCTCGACCTGATGGAACATCGGCGAGTGGGTCGCATCGCTGTCGACGCGGTAGGTGCGGCCCGGCGCGATGACGCGGATCTCGGGCATCGTGTCCTGCCCTGCATAACGCTTGGCGTGGGCCTGGGCGTAGCGGATCTGCATCGGGCTGGTGTGCGGACGCAGATTCAGCCAACTGCCGTTCTCGTCTTTCATGTCGACGTAGAACGTGTCCTGCATCGAGCGGGCGGGGTGGTTCTCGGGGTTGTTCAGCGCCGAGAAGCTGTACCAGTCGGTCTCGATCTCGGGGCCGTCGGCGACGTCGAAGCCCATGGAGCCGAAGATGGCTTCGATGCGCTCCATCGCGCGCGTGATCGGGTGCAGGCCACCGGTGCCACGGCTGCGGCCGGGCAGGGTCACATCCAGCGCCTCGGCCTTCAGCTGCTTCTCCAACTCGGCGGCGGCCAGCGCGTCACGGCGGGCGGTCAGGGCGGTTTCGATGCCGACCTTGAGCTGGTTGATCTCTGCGCCGCGCGTCTTTTTCTCCTCGATGCTCAGCGCACCCAGGCCCTTCATCAGTTCGGTCACGCGGCCGGACTTGCCGATGTACTTGGCCTTGGCGTTTTCAAGCTCGGCAGGCGTGGGAGCGGCGGCGAAGTCAGCCTTGGCGGACTCCAGCAATGCGTCGAGATCAGACATTCGGAATTCGGAATGACAAGGGCGAAGCCCTTGCGTCGAAGACAAAAAGGGCCGGTCACAACGTGACCGGCCCCGAAAGTTTGCGTATCCCGACGCAAGTCGGGATGGACCGCAATCAGGCGAGCGCGGCCTTCACCTTGGCGAAGATGCTGGCGAAACCAGCCGGGTCATTGACGGCCAGATCGGCGAGGACCTTGCGGTCGATCTCGATCTGGGCCTTCTTCAGACCCGCCACGAACTTGCTGTAGGACAGACCCAGGCCACGCGAGGCGGCGTTGATACGGGCGATCCACAGTTGACGGAACACGCGCTTCTTGGTGCGGCGGTCACGGTAGGCGTATTGGCCCGCCTTCATCACCGCCTGCTTGGCGATGCGGAAGACGTTCTTACGACGACCGCGGAAGCCCTTGGCCAGGGCCAGGACCTTCTTGTGACGGGCGCGAGCGGTAACACCACGTTTGACGCGAGGCATATGTTTCTCCTTCTAGTCTTGGTGGTGGATTACAGGCCGGCGAAAGGCAACATCTGAGCCATGTGGCCCATGTTGGTTTCGTGCACGTTCACAGCGCCGCGCAGGTGACGCTTGTTCTTCGTGGTCTTCTTGGTCAGGATGTGGCGCTTGAACGCCTGACCGCGCTTGACGGTGCCACCCGGACGAACGCGAAAACGCTTTTTCGCGCTGCTCTTGGTCTTCATCTTGGGCATGTGAATGCTCCTTTTAAGTGTGTCCCTGGGGCGGTGACGGTGAGCCCATCACGCTTGTTGGCCTCAGGAGACTTGTGAACCGGCAGGTGACCAAACCTGCCGGTTAAACCTGTGTTGATCTCAGCGCTTTTTGGGCGCCAGGACCATGATCATCTGCCGACCTTCGAGCTTCGGCATGTTCTCGACGATCGCCACGTCAGCCAGTTCGTCGCGAATCCGCTCCAGCAGGCGCATGCCGATGTCCTGGTGCGTGATTTCGCGGCCCCGGTAGCGCAGCGTGACCTTGCCCTTGTCACCGTCTTCGGCAATGAAGCGGCGCAGATTGCGCATCTTGATCTGGTAGTCGCCTTCGTCCGTGCCCGGACGGAACTTGACTTCCTTGATTTCGATGATCTTCTGCTTGGACTTGGCTTCGGCAGCGCGCTTTTGTTCCTGGTACTTGAACTTGCCGTAGTCCATCAACCGGCAGACCGGCGGATTGGCGGTGGCAGAGATCTCGACCAGGTCCACGTCCAAGTCGCCCGCCATACGCAGGGCTTCCTGGATGCTGACGATCCCGATGGGTTCATTCTCGGGACCGTTCAGACGGACTTCGGGAGCCATGATTTCGCGGTTCAGACGGTGCTTGCGCTCCGGAATCGCGCGACGGTCGGCAAACGTAGCGATGGTGTGGACCTTTCAACGGGCCCCAAGGCGAGGGGCCCAAACAAAACAAATAGCGCCCGGACGGCTCTTTCAGACCTTGTTGGTGATGTCTGCGGAGATCCGGTTGAGGAAGTCCTGCAGGGGCATCACGCCGAGGTCCTGGTTGCCACGGGCGCGTACCGCAACGCTGCCATTCGCCTTTTCCTTGTCACCCACGACGAGGATGTACGGCAGCTTTTGCATGGAATGCTGGCGGATTTTATAGGTGATCTTCTCGTTGCGCAAATCGGCCGAGGCCCTAAGCCCTTGTTTTTGCAGCGATTTCACAATTTCACCCACGTAATCGGCCTGCGCATCCGTGATATTGGCGACGACAACCTGCGTCGGAGCCAGCCAGGTGGGCAGCGCGCCGGCGTGCTGTTCGATCAGGATGCCGATGAAACGCTCCAGGCTGCCGACGATGGCGCGGTGCAGCATCAGGGGGCGCTTGTGCTCGCCATCCTCGTCGACGAAGGCCGCATCCAGGCGCTCAGGCATGTTGGGGTCGACCTGGATCGTGCCGCACTGCCATTCGCGTCCGAGCGCGTCCTTCAGCGTGTATTCGATCTTGGGACCGTAGAAGGCGCCTTCGCCGGGCAGGTAGGTGAACTCGCAGCCGGACGCGCGCAGGCCTTCGGCTAGCGCATGCTCTGCTTTGTCCCAGCTCTCTTCGCTGCCGATGCGCTTTTCGGGGCGCGTCGACAGCTTGTAGATGATCTCGGTAAACCCGAAGTCCTTGTAGACCTTCTGCAGCAGTGCAGTGAAGGCAGTGACTTCGCCCTGGATCTGGTCTTCCGTGCAGAAGATATGGCCGTCGTCCTGCGTGAAGCCGCGCACGCGCATGATGCCGTGCAGGCCGCCCGTGGGTTCGTTGCGGTGGCACTGGCCGAACTCGCCGAAGCGCAGCGGCAGGTCGCGATAGCTCTTGACGCCCTGCTTGAAGATCAGGATGTGGCCCGGGCAGTTCATCGGTTTCAGCGCGTAGTCGCGCTTCTCCGACTCCGTCGTGAACATGTTCTCGCGGTACTTGTCCCAGTGGCCCGTGGCTTCCCACAGCGTCTTGTCCAGCAACTGCGGGCCCTTGACCTCCTGGTAGCCGTTGTCGCGGTAGACGCGGCGCATGTACTG
Source organism: Pelomonas candidula (assembly GCF_043555985.1). Lineage (NCBI taxonomy): Bacteria > Pseudomonadati > Pseudomonadota > Betaproteobacteria > Burkholderiales > Sphaerotilaceae > Roseateles > Pelomonas candidula. The sequence continues at coordinate 7,348 of NZ_JBIGIC010000023.1, forward strand.
CTCGACCTCCTGCCACACCGTCCAGCCCTTGGGGTGCCAGAAGACGACGCCGGGTGCATGCTCGTCGATGTGGAACAGGTCCAGTTCCTTGCCGAGCTTGCGGTGGTCGCGCTTCTCGGCTTCCTCCAGCATCGTCAGGTACTTCTGCAGGTCGTCCTTGGTCGCCCAGGCCGTGCCGTAGATGCGCTGCAGCTGCTCGTTGCGGTGGTCGCCGCGCCAGTAGGCGCCGGCCACTTTCATCAGCTTGAAGTGCTTGAGCTTGCCCGTGCTGGGCACGTGCGGGCCGCGGCACAGGTCTTCGAAGGCGCCTTCGGCGTACAGCGACACGTCCTGGTCGGCCGGGATGCTTTCGATGATCTCGGCCTTGTAGGCCTCGCCCTGGGTCTTGAAGTGGGCCACGGCCTCGTCGCGCGGCAGCACGCGGCGGACGACCTTCTCGTCCTTTCTGGCCAGCTCGGTCATCTTGGACTCGATGGCGGCCAGGTCTTCCGGCGTGAAGGGGCGCTTGTACGCGAAGTCGTAATAGAAGCCGTTCTCGATGACCGGGCCGATGGTGACCTGGGCCTCGGGGTAGAGCGACTTGACGGCGTAGGCCAGCAGGTGGGCCGTCGAGTGGCGAATCAGCTCCAGGCCATCGGCGTCCTTGTCGGTGACGATGGCGACGCTGGCGTCCTTGTCGATGACGTAGCTCAGGTCGACGACCTTGCCGTCGACCTTGCCGCCGAGGGCGGCCTTGGCCAGGCCCGTGCCGATGCTGGCGGCGACATCGCCGACCGTCAGCGCGGCGGGGTACTCACGGCGGGAGCCGTCGGGGAGTTGGATGGAAATCATGGGGTGCTCCGGGAGCGAGAAACAAAAAAGCGCGGCCACTTGCCGCGCTTGATTGGTGAAGTCCGAAAAGGACTGGCGTGACGAGCCGCGGCCGACTAGGTACCTGTGAAGGTGGTCGTAGTTCGCGGTGTCATAACCAGGGTGCCTTTCTCGCTCTTGTGAGGGGAGGGAGCGGCGATTCTAAAGCGGCAACGCCGAAATCGAGTCGCGCTGCGCCAACGAGGCGAATTCGTCGGCGAGTCGCTGACTCTCGGCCACAGCCACGTGCCAGCGGCGGCGGCGCTCGTCGGCGTCCAGCGTCATGAAGTCGTTGCGGTCCGGCAGCTTCGCGCCCGGCAGTTGGGCGATCCACGCCGGCGACGGGCACAGCAGCACGACGTTGTCGAGGAAGGCAGTCGAGCGGTGGCGGTGCTTGAGCGCCTTGTCCAGCCAGCCGGGGACGACCTGGCGCTGGAAGTGCGGGTACAGCACCAGCGGTGCGCCCGAGGCCTGCAGCGCGCGGTAGTCCAGGTGCAGGTGGTAGTCGGTGATGCCGCCGTCCCAGTACGCGCCGCGCGGCGCGCCGGGGAGGTCCTGCTGCGCGCGCAGCCAGAACGGGATGGAGCAGCTCGCGAGCAGCGCGCCACGGAGGTTGGCGCGCGACAGATGCACCTCGCGCGTCGTGAAATCGTTGAGCTTCAGCGGCAGGCGGTCGCGCGGGTCGGAGAAGACGACGCGCTCCAGGAAGCGGCCCAGCAGCGGACGCGACACGGCGTTGGCCGCGAATGCGCCGAGGTAGCCCAGCGGCGTGCGCAGCCGGCCTTCGCGCGCCAGCAGGCCCAGACCCTTGTTCTGGCCGCGCGACGTGACGACGTGCAGCCGGTAGCGTGGGTGCGCCAGCACGTCGGCCTCGCGGCCTTCGAAGATCTCCGCCAGGATCTCGCCGAAGCGCTGGCTGACGCCTTCGGGCCGCGGGCGCTTCTCGCCGGGCAGCACGTCGTATTCCTGCGTCACGTAGGCCTCGGCCATCGCGTTGAACGCGGTGGCGACTTCGCGATGCGCGAGGGCGGCGGTCGCCATGCGCCAGGCGCCGATGCTGGCGCCGACGAGGTGGATGGGGTGGCGGCTCGGCGCCAGCCAGTCGCCGAAGACGAAGCGATCCAGGCCGTTGAGGATCAGCCCTTTCGGGCCGCCGGCTGCGGCCGGGATCAGTCCGACGTCCTCAGCGCGCAGGCCCCGCTCGGCCAGCCGCGCCTGGGCGGCCGGACCGGCGTAGACCTGCAGTGCACCCAAGTTCATGCCGAGAAGATAGCCGGGATCAGAACTTGTGTTCCCAGTTCATCGCCCACCACGCCACGGGCTTGCGCTCGTTGAGGTTGTAGTCGGGCAGGCTGGCATAGGTCACCAGCGTGCCCTGCTTGGGCTGGAGCAGACCGTTGACGCTGAGCCGCACGCTGTCTTCCTTGCTGAGCTGCATGGCCGCGAAGGCGTCCAGCGAGCGCGATGCCAGCGACTCTTGGCTCGTCAGCGCGCTTTGCTGCACATCGAAGTTCGGGGCGATCTGCGCGCTGAAGCCCATGCTGATCGGCAGACTCTTCATGCGGTAGTCGGCACCGAAGTTGAACTGCCAGGGTTGCTGGCCTTCCAGCCGGTTGTTGGGGCCGGGGATGTCGCCGACCGAGGAGCGGTAGAAGTTCAGCGAGGCGCGCAGGCTGAGCGCCGTGGTGGGCTCGAACAGGCTCGGGAACAGCTCGGCCGCGCGGCCCTTGACCTCCAGTTCCAGACCTTGCGTCGTGGCCTTGCTGAGGTTGACCTGCGTGATGACCCAACGCTGCGTGGGGGCCCAGCTCACCGCCTGCAGGCGGGGGCGGTCGGTGCGGATCAGGTTGGTGATGCTGCGGTGGAACACGCCGATCGACACCAGGCCACCGGCGGGCAGGTAGCTTTCGTAGGCGAGGTCCAGGCCGGTCGCCAGCTCGGGCTTGAGGTTGGGGTTGCCGATGCGGTCGGGCGTGGACTCGGTGTTGACGACCACGTTGGGGCCGGTGACCGGGTAGTCGGTGTTGATCGTCGGGCGGGCGATGAGTTGCTGCACGTCCGGCGCCTTGTAGCTGCGCGTCAGGCTGCCGCGGATGAGGTCGCGGCCCTTGGGGTCGGGCTTGAAGTTCAGGTGCAGCAGCGGCGTCGTGACCTTGCTGGTGCTGTTGAACTCGCTGCCAGCCCCTTCGCTGACGGTCTTGATCTGCTCCTGGCGCACGCCGAAGTAGGCCGACCACTGCTTGTTGATCTCCCACTCGTCCTGCGCGTAGGCGGCGGTGCGGGTGATGACGGCGTTGAAGGGCAGCCCTTCAACGCCGGGCAGCAGGGGCTTGGTCGTGTTGGTGACCAGATCCGTTTCCACGGTGCTGCGGGTCTCGTCGCGCGTGCGGCGCTCCAGCTCGCCGCCCACCGTCACCGTGTGCGCTTCGCCGGCGTACTGGCTGTACTTGCCGGACAGCGTGGCGTTGCGGTTGCTGTTGTCGCCCGCGGTCACGCGTTCGATCACGGGCGTGCCGGCCTGGTTGCGGCCGTAGAAGTCGTAGTTGAAGTCCGCGCCGCCGCTACCCACGCCGGCGCGCAACTCGATGCGGCGGTCTTCGCCGAAGCGGTTGTTGTATTGCAGGTTGACGCGCTGCGCCGAGAAGGTGCCGCGGTTGTGGGTGCTGTCCAGCACGCTGGGCGGCAGCACGCTCTGGCCGGGCGTGGACTGCAGGATCTCCGTCGTGTTCTCGCCCTCGTTGCGGAACTGATTGGTCACGAAGAAGCCCTGCAGCGTCAGCGTCTCGTCGTCGCCCAGCTTCCAGTTCAGGCGCGGCGACATGTTGAAGCCGCGGCCGTGGGCGCGGTCCCAGCCGTTGCTGGTCAGGTGGGTGGCGCCGGCGTCACGCAGCCGGTCGCTGTCGGTTTCGTTGACGAAGTTCCATTGGTAGACCGAGATCGGCAGCACGAAGCCCAGGCCGCCGACGATGCGGTCGCCATAGGTGAAGCCGGCGTTGATGACGGGCTTTTCGCTCGAGTACGTCGTGCCGATGCGCAGGTCCTTCTGCACGACGCGTGGCGCGTCCTTCAGGATGATGTTCAGCGTGCCGGCGATGGCCTGGGCGCTCTGGTCGGCCGTCGGGGCCTTGGTCACCTCCAGGCGCTCGACCTGGGCGGGGTTCAGGTTGTCGAGGCTGAATCCCGGGGGCGCCGGCTCGCCGTTGACGAGGATCTGCGTGTAGGCGCCACCCAGGCCGCGCATGCGCAGCTGGCCACCGGAGACGTTGATGCCGGGCAGGCGCTTGAGCACGTCGGACAGCTGCGTGTCGCCGTACTTGTCCAGTTCCTCGCGACCGTAGAGCTGCTTGGCGATGGGCTCGCGGCGGCGCAGGTCGGTGTCGGTCTGCGTGCGCGTGACGGACACGCGCTCGAGCTGGTTGTTCTGCGTGGGCTGCGTGGCGGCGCGGTCGACCTCCTGCTGGGCCAGCACCAGGGCGGGGCAGAGCAGAAGCAGCGAGGCGAGGGCGGGGGTTTTCAATCGGGTCTCCGAGGATTCTTGGGCGGCGCGCACCATAACCAGCACATCGAGTGGCCACAGCCCTGCTGCGACCGGATGCGGTTTGCGGTACGTCAATCGACGGCAACGTGCCGCGCGGCGCGCATGTTGACAGCGCGCCTTGCGGATAACGAAGGTCAGCGTTTGAGCTTCGCGAAGGCCGCTGCCATCGCATTGCCACCTGCGGGTGCTTGCGATTCGCGCGGGCCGCGCTCGTTGCGGGCCGCAGGCCGGTAGCTGTTGTCCTGCTTCGGGCCGCGCGGCGCCTGCGCATCTAGCTTCATCGTCAGCGAGATGCGCTGGCGGGCCAGATCCACCTCCAGCACCTTGACCTTGACGATGTCGCCGGTCTTCACGACCTCGCGGGCGTCGTTGACGAACTTGTTGCTCAGCTGGCTGACGTGGATAAGCCCATCCTGGTGCACGCCGAGGTCGACGAAGGCGCCGAACTGCGCGACGTTGCTGACCGTGCCTTCGAGCAGCATGCCCGGCTGCAGGTCCTTCACGTCCTCGACGCCGTCGTTGAAGCGGGCGACCTTGAAGTCCGGGCGCGGGTCGCGGCCGGGCTTCTCCAGCTCGGCCAGCACGTCCTTCACGGTGATGAGGCCGAAGCGCTCGTCCGCCAGCAACTCGGGCTTGAGGGCGCGCAGCACCTCGCTGCGGCCGATGATCTCCTCGGCCGGGCGCTTCAGCAGGCCCAGGGCCTTCTCGACGATGGGGTAGGTCTCGGGGTGCACGCCGCTGAAGTCCAGCGGGTTGTCGCCACCGCGGATGCGCAGGAAGCCGGCCGACTGCTCGAAGGTCTTGGGGCCCAGGCCCGTCACGTCCAGCAGCTGCTGGCGGTTGCGGAAGGCGCCGTTGGCGTCGCGCCAGCGCACGATGCTGCTGGCGACCGAGGCCGACAGCCCCGACACGCGAGCCAGCAGCGCCTGCGAGGCGGTGTTGAGGTCCACGCCGACCTTGTTCACGCAGTCCTCGACGACGGCGTCCAGCGCGCGGGCCATCTCGCTCTGGTTCACGTCATGCTGGTACTGGCCGACGCCGATGCTCTTGGGGTCGATCTTGACCAGCTCGGCCAGCGGGTCCTGCAGGCGGCGGGCGATGGACACGGCGCCGCGCAGCGACACGTCGAGGTCCGGCAGCTCCTTGGAGGCAAACTCGCTGGCCGAGTAGACCGACGCGCCGGCCTCGCTGACGACGACACGCTCGATCTGCACGTTGGCGTCCAGCGCCTGCAGCTTCTTGATGAGCTCGCCGGCCAGCTTGTCGGTCTCGCGGCTGGCGGTGCCGTTGCCGATGGCGATGAGGTTGACGCCATGCGTCGCGCACAGCTTGGCCAGCGTGTGCAGCGAGCCGTCCCAGTCGCGACGCGGCTCGTGCGGGTAGACGGTGGCCGTGTCCAGCACACGGCCGGTGTCGGACACCACGGCCACCTTGACGCCGGTGCGGATGCCCGGGTCCAGTCCCATGACGACGCGCTTGCCGGCGGGTGCTGCCAGCAGCAGGTCGCGCAGGTTCTCGGCGAAGACCTTGATGGCGGTCGCCTCGGCGGCCTCGCGCAGGCGGGCGAACAGGTCGCGCTCCAGGCTCAGGCTCAGCTTGACCTTCCAGGTCCAGCCAACGGTCTTGCGGATCAGTGCGTCGCTGGGGCGGTTGGCGTGGCGCCAGCCCAGGTGCGACGCGATGCGGCCCTCGGCCAGGCCGGGCTGGCCGGCGACGGGCTCTTCGTCCAGCACCAGCTTGGCGTCCAGCAGCTCCTGTGTGCGGCCGCGGAACACGGCCAGCGCGCGGTGCGACGGCACGGTCTTGATGGGCTCGGCGTAGTCGAAATAGTCGCGGAACTTGGCGTTGTCGGGCAGCTCGCCGTTCTTGCCGTCCATCAGCTTGGACTGGAACAGGCCTTCCTCCCACAGCCATTCGCGCAGCTTGCCCACCAGCACGGCGTCCTCGGCCCAGCGCTCGCTGAGCAGGTCGCGCACGCCGTCCAGCACGGCGAAGGTGTCCGCAAAGCCGGCCTCGGCGTTGAGGAACTTGGCGGCTTCCGCCTGCGGGTCCAGAGACGGGTCGGCGAACAGCGCGTCGGCCAGCGGCTCCAGGCCGGCCTCGCGGGCGATCAGGCCCTTGGTGCGGCGCTTGACCTTGTAGGGCAGGTAGAGGTCTTCCAGCTCCTGCTTGGTCGGCGCGGCCTTGATGGCGGCTTCGAGCTCGGGCGTCAGCTTGCCCTGCTCGGCGATGGACTTCAGCACGGCCTCGCGGCGGTCGGCCAGCTCGCGCAGGTAGGCCAGGCGCGCGTCCAGCTCGCGCAGCTGGATGTCGTCCAGGCCGTCGGTGGCCTCTTTGCGGTAGCGGGCGATGAAGGGCACGGTGGCGCCACCGTCCAGCAACTCCACGGCGGCCTGCACCTGGGCGGGCCTGACCTTCAGTTCAGCGGCAATCTGGGAAACGATCAATTGGCTCAAAGCGGGGCTCGACGCAGGCGAAAAAGCCCATCATTTTTCCACACGGGTTTTCCTGTCGCCTGCATCCCGAGCGTCCGCGGCGTTTCTGCGGGTTACCGAGGGTTTGCCAGCGGCGGCTGCTCAATACAGTCCGCGGCGCAGTACCAGACAACAACAGGAGACAACGATGCGGAACATGCTTTCTCGCCGGTTTCTGATGGTGCTTGGCGCGGCCCTGCTGGCCGGCGCCGCCTGGGCGACGAACTACTCGCTGTGGATCAACGGCCGCACCGGTGGCGGTGTGGCCGGCAACTACGCCGACTTCACGTACTGGGGGCCGTCCTCGACGGCCGCCGGCGTCAACAAGAAGGCCGTCAACTGGGACGGCTACAACCACATCTCGGACCAGAACTACCTGATCCGCAACGCGCTGGACTGCTACTGCACCGGCAGCAACTGGTGCTACGTCGCCGCTCACAGCGCGGGCGACCTGATGATCGGCTACACGCTGTCGCTGTACGGCGGCAGCACGCGCTACAAGAAGAACGCCACGCCCGGCAGCGACGGCAGCTGCGCCAACAGCGACGGCTCGACGCAGACGGGCTGGAACATCAAGTGGGTGGACGTGGCCGCCGGCGCCGGTGGCGGCAGCGAACTGGCCAACGCGGGTGACTGGGCACTCAGCGAGCCGCTGGTCAGCGACCTCAAGACCGGCACGGCCCGCGCGATGTACGACCACAACAACACGCGCGCCAAGATGTTCTACATGTACGCCGGCGCCAAGGGCACGCTGTACTCCTTCATCCTGCCGGGCCAGGACGACGAGGCCGTGGCCTACCACTCGGCCGGTGGCGTGTCGGGCTCGGGCGGTGGCGCCTACTGCAACCCCAGCGACTGGTTCTGCAACGACCTGACGATGGGCACCGCGGTGAACGAGGGCGGCACGGCCAAGTGGAGCAACCACTCGGTCGTCTTCCGTGACGACAAAGAGGCCTACAACCACTACACCAACGGCAACTGGCAGGGCACCGTGGGCCTGGTGAGGGCCGACATGGTCACCAACGCGCAGTGAAGGCCACGCTCTGGCTGGCCGGGATCGTGCTGGCCGGCCTGCTCGCCTGGTGGGCCTGGCCGCGCGCGGCGGCACTGCCGGAGCCGGTTGCGGACAGCCGCCCCGCGCATCAGGCGCTGCCCGTGACGAAGCCGCAAGCTGCCGCCTTGCGACCTCAAGGGTCGCCGCTCACCGACGCCGCCATAGGCGCGCGCCTGGCGCAGCGCGAGGCGCTGCTGCAGCGTCTGGAGCGCGCCAAGGTGACGCTGGCCACCTACCGCGAGCAGACGCGCTATCCGCATGAGTCGCGGCCCATCGCCGAGCACCCGGACCAGGTGCGGCCATTCGCGCCCATACGCGAGCGCCTACCGCTGCGCTTCCCCGGCACCAAGGCCGCCGTGCCGGGCGTGCACATCCTGACCCAGCAGGACCGTGTCTTCATGAGCGGCGACGAGGTCGTCAAGGTCAGCGTCAGCGCGCAGGACGATGGTGGCCAGACGCTGCCGCTGCTGGTCACGCGCGCCGTGGCTTTCGACCTGCCCGACCCGCGACAGGCCGCCGGCCGGCCGCAGCTGGCGCTGGATTTCACGAGCTCCGGTGATGGCGTCTACAGCGCGCAGTTCCAGCCCTCGCAGACGGCTTTCGCCGACTTCGCCGGCACGCTGCGGCTGCAGGTCACGCTGAACCAGGACGGGCGCCAGGGTGTCGTCAACTTCGACGTCGTCTACCAGCCGGCGGTGCCCGCCGAGTGGGGCGTGATCACGGACCGCGTGGCCGACGGCTCGCTGGACTTCCTCGTCGGCCTGAACGTGAAGCAGTCCGGCCGCTACGTCGTCACCGCCCGCGTCGACGACGCGCAGGGGCAGCCGTTCGCGCTGGTCACGTTCAACGACGAACTGGGAACCGGTGCCCAGGTGGCGCGGCTGCGCGTGTTCGGCAAGCTGCTGCGCGACGGCGCGCCGACGATGCCGCTGCGGCTGCGCGACCTGCAGGGCTTCTTGCTGCTGCCCGATCGCTTCCCGGACCGCGCGATGCTGGCGCGCCGCGAGGGCGTCGTCTACCGTAGCGCCAGCTACGCGCTGAAGGCGTTCTCGGATGCCGAGTGGAGCAGCGAGGAGCGCGACCGCTACCTGGCTGAACTGGGCAAGGACGTGAGCCAGCTCGAAGACCAGGTCGCGCGGACCAGCGGTCCGCGCTGACGCGGTCGGGCCGTCAGAGCGTGGCGAGCAGGCCTTGCGCGGCCGCGCGGCCGCTGGCGAAGCAGGCCGTCAGCAGATAGCCGCCGGTCGGAGCCTCCCAGTCCAGCATCTCGCCGGCAACGAAGACGCCGGGCAGCGCGCGCAGCATCAGGCCGTCGGTCAGCGCCTCGAAGCGCACGCCGCCGGCGGTGCTGATGGCTTCGGCCACCGGGCGGGCGGCGTGCAGCGTCAGCGGCAGGTGCTTGAGCGCTGCGGCCAGTGTGGGCGCGTCGAGCATCTGCTCGCGGGTCAGCAGTTCGTGCAGCAGGCCCAGCTTCAGCGGGCTCAGGTGCAGGCGGCTCTTCAGGTGCGATGACAGCGAGCGGCTGCCGCGTGGGTGCTTCACGTCGGCCAGCACGCGCTCGGGTGTCAGCTGCGGCAGCAGATCCAGGTGCAGCTTGGCGCTGCCGTCACGCGCGATCTGCTCGCGCAGCGCGGCGCTGGCGGCGTAGACCAGCGAGCCCTCGATGCCGCTGGCCGTGATGACGAACTCGCCGGGGCGGGCGGCGAAGCCGGCCGTCTCCAGCGCCACCGGTTTGACGGGCTGGCCGGCGAACTCGGTCGCGAAGCGCTCGCTCCAGCCCGGCCCGCCGGCGTGGGCCGCCGTGGGGCCGACGTCGAAGCCGCAGTTGGCCGGCTGCAGCGGTGCGACGTCCACGCCACGCGCGGCCAGCCAGGGTGCCCAGGCGCCGTCCGAGCCGAGTTGCGGCCAGGACGCGCCGCCCAGCGCCAGCAGCGTGGCCCGGGGCGTGACGAGGCGTTCGCCGTCGGGCGTGTCGAAGCGCAGTGCGCCGTCGTCGGTCCAGCCGGTCCAGCGGTGACGCATCGCGAACTTGACGCCAGCCGCGCGCAGGCGCTGCAGCCAGGCGCGCAGCAGCGGTGCGGCCTTCAGATCCTTGGGGAAAACGCGGCCCGACGTGCCGACGAAGGTGTCGACGCCCAGCGCAGCCGCCCAGGCGCGCAGCGCGTCGACATCGAAGCCACGTAGCAGCGGGGCTATCTGCGCGGCGCGCGCGCCGAAGCGGCCGACGAAGGGCTCGAGAGGCTCGGAGTGCGTGAGGTTGAGGCCGCCCTTGCCGGCCAGCAGGAACTTGCGGCCGACGCTGGGCTTGGCGTCGAAGACGGTGACGGCCTGGCCCGCAGCGGCCAGCACCTCGGCGGCCATCAGGCCGGCGGGGCCGCCGCCGATGACGGCGATGGAAATCGGGGAACTCATGCCCCGATTGTCCCAGCCGCTTACTCAGCGCGCAGCTTGGCCTTCAGCGCCTCGCCGATCTCGGGCCGCGCGGCGTAGGGATCGGTGGGGTTGCGATGCAGCATCGCGTCTTCCATCCGCGTCTGCAGGCCGGCCAGCGCCTTGGGGTGGCTGAAGATCCAGAAGCGGTCGTTGTCGATGGCGTCGAACACCATGGCCGCCACATCCGCCGCGGTCAGCTTGCCGGAGGTCACGGCTTTGTCGGTCTGAGCCTGCGAGACCAACTGGCTCTGCGTGGGCTGGGCACCGGGCAGGTCGCCGGGCCGGTTGCGCTGGCTCTGGTTGATGCCGGTCGGCACGTAGAAGGGGCACAGCAGCGAGGCGTGGACCTGCTCCGTGACCATGCGCAGGTCATGGTGCAGCGTCTCGGTTAGCGCCACAACGGCGGCCTTGCTGACGTTGTAGACGCCGGACATCGGTGGCACCAGCAGTCCGGCCATGGAGGCGGTGTTGACGATGTGGCCCTGGTAGGCGGGGTCAACCTTCGCAGCGGCCAGCATCATCGGCGTGAACAGCCGCACGCCGTGCACGACGCCCATCACGTTGACGCCCATGACCCAGTCCCAGTCGGTGACGGCGTTCTCCCACACCAGGCCGCCCGAGCCGACGCCGGCGTTGTTGAAGACGAAGTGCGGCGCGCCGAAGCGTTCCTGCACGGCGGCAGCGAGCGCCTCCATCTGGTCGGCCTTGGCGACGTCGACGACGCGGGACAGCACCTCGACGGTCGTGAACTCGGCGGCGGCCTTCTCCAGCGCGTCGGCCTGCACGTCGACGAGGACGAGGTTCATGCCTCGTCTCGCGGCGAGGCGGGCGGTCTCCAGGCCGAAGCCGGAGCCGGCGCCGGTGATGATGGCGGTCTTCTGGGTCATGTCATGTCTCCTTGCGCATCTCGATGTGCGGGATGCCGTCTTCGATGTAGGGCTCGCCGGCCGGCACGAAGCCGAAGCTGGCGTAGAAGCGTTCGAGGTGGGCCTGCGCGTGCAGAGCGATCGCGTGGCCGGGCCAGAGGCGTTCGCACCGCGCGACGGCCTCGGCCATCAGGGCGCGGCCCGTGCCGCCGCCGCGTGCGGCGGGCGACGTGACGACGCGGCCGATGAGGGCGTCGGGCGCCTTCACGCCGGGCGGGATCAGCCGCGCGTAGGCGTTGAGCGCGCCGTCGTCGCCGTGGCCCAGCAGGTGCAGCGTCTGCGGGTCCAGGCCGTCGATGTCGAGGAACACGCAGTTCTGCTCGACGACGAAGACCTGGGAGCGCAAGGCCAGCGCGTCGTAGAGCTGCTGCACGCCCAGCTCGGCGAACGGGACGCAGGTCCAGCGCATCAGATCAGTTTCACCAGCTGCTTGCCGAAGTTCCTGCCCTTCAGCAGGCCCATGAAAGCCTCGGGCGCAGCAGCCAGGCCCTGGGCGACGGACTCGCGGTACTTGAGCTTGCCGGTGGCGACGAGTCCACCCAGCTCCTTCAGCGCGTCGGGCCAGACGTCCATGTGCTCGGACACGATGAAGCCTTCGACCTTCATGCGATTGACCAGGATGAGCTGCGGCGCGGCCATCGGGATGGGCTGGCCGTCGTAGCCGGAAATCATGCCGCACATGGCCACGCGGCTGAACGCGTTGGCGCGCAGCAGCACGGCGTCGAGGATGTAGCCGCCGACGTTCTCGAAGTAGCCGTCGATGCCGTTGGGGCACTCGACCTTCAGCGCGGCAGACAGCGAGCGCACGTCGGCATGCTGCTTGTAGTCGATGCAGGCATCGAAGCCCAGTTCATTGACGACATAGGCGCACTTGTCGGTGCCGCCGGCGATGCCCACCGCGCGGGCGCCGCGCGCCTTGGCGAGCTGGCCCACCGCCGAGCCGACGGCGCCGCTGGCGGCGCTGACGACGACCGTCTCGCCGGCCTTGGGATTGATGATCTTCACGAGGCCGTACCAGGCCGTCACGCCCGGCATGCCGACGGCGCCGAGGTAGGCGGACAGGGGGATGTGCGTCGTGTCTACCTTCTGCAGCACGCCGCGCTGGTTCGCATCGACGGTCTGGAACTCCTGCCAGCCGCCCATGCCGACGACCTTGTCGCCGACGGCGAAGTGGCTGTTCTTCGACTCGACGACTTCACCGACGGTGCCGCCGATCATGACTTCGTCGATGGCCTGCGACGCGGCGTAGCTCTTGCTGTCGTTCATGCGGCCGCGCATGTACGGGTCCAGGCTCAGGAAGTGGTTGCGCACGCGCACCTGGCCGTCGGCCAGGGGGCTGAGGGCGGCTTCGACGAGGCGGAAGTTGTCTGGCGTGACCTCGCCCTTGGGGCGCGAGGCGAGGACGATCTGGCGGTTGGTGTTGCTCATGCGGGTCTCCAGGCCGGGTCTGTCCCGGCCAGCGGAGGGCATTGAAGCATGGGGCATGCGGCGTGCCCCGTCTCGTGGGCGACAGAAAAGCACGGTCGTGCTTTTCGTACCCCGGGCGCTGGCAGGCGCCGGCCGCGCCGGGTCAGGCCGCCGTCTTGATCGGGTAGTTCGTGCAGCCCAGCTTCGCGGAGATGTCGCGGCTGGCGGCCTGCAGCAGGCGCACGTACTCCGGTGCCTTCTCGGCATCGAAGCGGAAGGTCGGGAAGGACACGCTCATGCCGGCGATGGGCTGGCCGAGCCGGTCGAAGATGGGCACGCCCAGGCAGCGGATGTGGTCGTCGAACTCCTCGCGGTCCTCGCCGAAGCCCTGGCTCTTGACCTGGGCCAGCTCGGCCAGGAAGGCGTCGCGGTCGGTGATGGTCTTGTCGCGGAAGCGCTTGAACTCGGCGCCGTCGAGGATGCGGTCGCGGCGTTCGGGGTGCTCCCAGGCCATCAGCACCTTGCCGATGGCCGTGCAGTGCAGCGGTGCTCGGCGGCCGACGCGCGAGTACATGCCCAGCATGTGGCGCGAGTCGACCTTGTGGATGTAGATGATCTCGCTGTCGATGAGGCTGCCCAGGTGGACCGTCTCGCCGGTAGCGTCGGCCAGCATCTGCATGGGGTGCTTGGCGAGTTCGACGAGGTCCGGCGAGGGCAGGGCCTTGGCACCGATCTCGAACATGCGCATGGCCAGTCCGTAGCGCTCGCTGTCGGACTCCTGGCGCACGTAGCCCAGGCTCTTCATCGTCTGCAGGAAGCGGTAGACCGTCGCCTTGGGCATGGCCAGCCGCACCGACAGGTCGGTGATGCCGATGTCACTGCGCTCACCCAGGGCGTTCAGGATGGCGAACACCTTGAGCACCGCTGCAACCGATTCGGGTTGCTTTGAATCACCAATGTCTTCATCCATCGTTTTGATTCTTTCGGGTGCTTGTTCCGCGATATGAGAAACGAGATTGTCCCTCAGGCCGGGCGGGGTCCCGCACCTGCGCGGATTTGCTCAGCAAGATGATCGGGATTGAGCGGTCGCAGCGCGGCGGCGTCGTAGGCATCTTCGGGGCGCCAGTCGAGCTCGCCGACCAGGCTCTCGTCCGGGTGGGCGGCGCGCCAGGCGGCCAGGATGTCGACCGGCTGGCCGTTGAGGCGGCTGTCGCGGTCGAAGAAGGCGTTGCCCTTGAGGCGGCGGATCAGCCGGTCGGGCGTGATGCCGGCGGGCAACTCCCAGCGGTTGTGCTCGCTGAACAGGCGTGACTGCATGCCGACGCCCAGCGAGTAGCCGAAGTCCTCGGCCGTGTCGGCGCTGAACAGGTTGCTGACGACGTGCACACGGCCGAAGCGCACGCGCGGCGTGCGCTCCTTGCAGCCGTGGAAATGGTTGTGGTGCAGCGTCACGCGCAGCCGGCCGTCGTCGCCGGTCTTGCCGTCGCCGCTGCCGATCAGCATGGTCTTGTCGTGGGACTGGAAGCGGCACCAGGACACGGTGATGAGGTCGCTCTCGTTGGTGATGTCCAGCAGCCCGTCGTGGTGCTGCACGCGCTGGCCCAGGCGGATGGGTTCGAGCTTGTCGGGGCGCTTGCCGTCGTCGAAATGGCAGTGGTCCACCCACACGCGGTCGGCGGTGCGCAGCGAGACGTTGTCGTACTCCGAGTTCCACTCGCCGTGGCCGTTGTCGCGCGGCTGCCATTCGGGGAAGTAGTCGTAGGCGTCGGAGAAGCGCAGGTGGCGGATGACGATGTTGCTGACCTTGTCCAGCATGAAGCCGCCGCGCTCGAAGCCGGCGCCGGGCGCCACGCCGATCAGCGTCGTGTTGGACGGCAGCCGCACCTGGGCCACCGCGGCGTGGCGTTTGGCCGAGCGCCTGCGGGCGGCTTCCAGCGTGCCGTGCGGGTCGTCGCGGCCCCAGGTGGCCGGGTCGTAGGCGCGGTCGAAGGCGTCGAAGTCGAAGCCCGGGTCGGCGAAGGCCTCCGGGCCCCACGGGCACAGGTTGATGAACTTGTGCACGCGGATGATCTTGGGCTTGTCGCCCACGCGCAGCGCGGCGTCCAGGCCGGCGCGGTCGTGCACGTCGAAGATGTGTTCGGGGATGGCACGCGCGCCGCCCGTCGTGGCGCCGACGCCGGCCCAGCCCAGCGGCTGCTCGACTGGCGCTGGCGCTGTGCTGGCGCAGGCGCCCAGGACGGGGACGCCCGCGAGGGCGAGAACGTGACGGCGGTGCAGGGTCATGGACGGTTGTTGAACTCGCTGAGGCGGTTCGTCGCGGCGTCGAAGAGGCGGCGCGACGTGCTGGCGTTCCAGGGGCCGACGTGGGCGCCGATCTCGCTGTCGCGCACGACCGCCAGACCGTTGGGGCTGGAGCCGGCCTGCCAGGTGCCCGCCTTCACGCCGGCATCCCAGGCGCGGCCGAGGGACGTGGCGCCGGGGGCGATGCCGGGCTCGCCGACGAGGCGGCTGCGCGTGACGAGGAAGCCCTGGTTCACGTCTGGCGCCGTGCTGGGCGCGAGGATGATGCCGCCGTGGCCGGGCGTGCGGCGGTTGGCGCGGGTCAGGATCGTGGAGTGCTCGATGACCAGCACCGCGTTGCCGAAGATGAAGTCCACGTCGCCGGCGATGAGGCTGTGGCGGATCAGCTGGCGGGCGGGTTCGTTCGGGCCGGGGCGCCTGGCGAACAGCGTGTCCTGGTGGCCCAGCAGGCGCACGTTGTCGAGCTGGATGCGGTCGCCGGCCAGCGTCAGCGCGACGGCCTGTGCGCCGCCACTCTCGCCGACGCCGGGCGGGTAGGCCTCGCCGCGGCGCACGCCGTCCATCGCGTCGTTGGCGACGGTCAGCGAGATCAGCTGCACGTCGTCGCTCTGCACCAGCATCGTCGTGCTGCCGCTGGTGCCGATGGTGGGCTTGCCCAGCTCGGGAATGCAGGGGTGGGCGGCCTCGCGCTCGCCCTTGGGCTTGCCGGAGAAGCGGTTGTCCACCAGCACGACGGCGGCGGCGTCCAGCGGCGTGCCGACCAGCGCGAGCGGCGCCTTGTCCTTGATGCAGATCGGGCCACGGTAGGTGCCGGGCTGGATCTGGATGACCCAGCGCCTGCTGCCGTGGCCAGGAACCTTGTTGACGGCGGCCTGCACGGATTCGCCGGGCTGGACGACAAAGTCCGGCGGCGTGGCGGCCAGGTCGGCCAGCGGCGCGGGTGTCCAGTCACCGAGGTAGGCCGCCGCGGTGTGCGCGGCGGCCTGCTCGGCCGACAGCTGAGGGCGTGCCTGCCCGTGCGCCGCCGTCACGGCCAGCCATGCCGACAGCGCCAGCGCCAGCCTCACAGGTCGGCCAGGTAGAGGGCCGGCTCGACGCCGTTCGCACGCTCCTTGTCGCAGCTGAACAGCACCTGCTTGTTGTCCGGCGTGAAGCTGGGATGCGGGTGCGTGACCTGGCGGCTGTCCTTGTAGACGTCCCAGCCGCTGTCGTGGCGGGCGATGGGGCGCGTCGTGCCGGTCTTCAGGTCGAACAGGTGCAGGTAGGGGTCGCCGACCAGCATCTCGTTGTCGCCGCTGCTGGCCTTGCCGCAGCCGTCGCCGACGATGAGCGTGCCATCGTGGTTGCTCATCAGGTGCGAGCAAGGCGGCATGGCGGTCAGCAGCTTGTTCTCCAGTGTGACGGGGTCGAGGCTGTAGATCGAGCGGTCCGGCGAGTCGTGCTGGTAGCTGACGTAGATCATCGCGCTGCCGTCCGGCACCCAGAACTCATGTGTGCAGCTCTCGCCGTTCAGGTGTTCCTTGCCGCAGCGGCGGTTGGTGCCGTCCTCGTTGATGAACCACATGCGCGCGTCGATGAGGTCGTGCGGGCCCTCGTGGCAGTAGGCGACGGTGTTGTCGTCGAACGGGCGGTACTGCGGGTGGCCCAGCCAGCCGCGCTGTTCCAGGATGACGGTGCGCTTGCCCGAGGCCAGGTCGACGCTGAACAGGCGGCACAGCGGCTTCTTGTGGAACATCTCGTTGAACTTCTGCCAGGTGTTCAGCGGGAACCAGTCGGCCGCGGCGATCTCGATGCCGACCATCTTGGTACACGCGCTGTTGCTGACCCAGGTGCCGTAGCCCACCCAGCCGTCGGGCACGACGTAGGCGACTTCCTCTTTCAGCGTCGCCAGTTCCAGGCGGATCAGGTTGCGGTCGCCGCGCACGAAGTAGACGAAGCGGTCATCGGGGCTCATGAAGGCGCCGAAGGTGTTCTCGCTTGCGCCCTCGGTGAGCTGGATGGCCGTCTGCGACGGCAGGTCCAGCAGGTGCAGGTTCCAGTTCGGGCTGGGCTCGGGGCCGAACTCGCCGCCGAACATCAGCTTGGAGCCGTCGTTCGTGAAGCACTTCTGGTAGAAGTAGTTGCGATGGCAAGTCACGTCCGGAGGCGTGAGACGGGTGACGCGGGCGCCGGTGTCGGGGTCCTCGCGGGTGACGAATTCAAACTTGCGTTCGGTGGACTTCATGGCGTGATCCTCGTTCGCACCGGTCATTCCGCATGCGCGGCAGAACGGCGCAGGAATTGTGCGGGCCGAGCGCTGGGCCGCACCCGAACTGGTCCATCTGGCGATGTGCATGCCGGTCGAACCGGCATGCATCGCCGTCCCCTCGCTGGGCGAGGGGCTTCTTACCTGGCCAGCCAGCCGCCGTCGACGGCGACGGTGTAGCCGTTGACGTAGTCGGACGCCGGCGAGGCCAGGAACACGACGGGGCCGGCCAGGTCCTCGGGCTTGCCCCAGCGGCCGGCCGGGATGCGCTCGAGGATGGCGCTGTTGCGCTGTTCGTCGGCGCGCAGCGCGGCGGTGTTGTTGGTGGCCATGTAGCCCGGGGCGATGGCGTTCACGTTGATGCCGTGCGAGGCCCATTCGTTGGCCATCAGGCGCGTGATGCCCATGACGCCGCTCTTGCTGGCCGTGTACGACGGCACGCGCACGCCGCCCTGGAAGCTGAGCATCGATGCGATGTTGATGATCTTGCCGCCCTTGCCCTGGGCCATGAAGACCTTGGCCACGGCCTGCGACAGGAAGAACACCGACTTCAGGTTCAGGTCCATCACGTCGTCCCAGTCGGCCTCGGTGAACTTGATGGCGTCTTCGCGGCGAATGATGCCGGCGTTGTTGACGAGGATGTGCACTTCGCCATTCAGCGCCTTGGCCTGAGCGACCAGATCGGGGATGCAGCTGACGTCGCCGAGGTTGGCGCGCAGGTCCAGGAACTTGCGGCCCAGGGCCTCGACGCCGGCCTTGGTCTCGTCGGGTTCGGAGACGTTGACACCGACGACGTCGGCGCCGGCCTGCGCGAGCGCGAGGGCCATGCCCTGGCCGAGGCCGGTGTTGCAGCCCGTCACGATGGCCGTCTTGCCGGCGAGATTGAAATTCTGGAGAACCATGTCTTTTGTCCGAGGTGCGGGGGCACCGGTTGCGAGGGATGAAGCTGGCCTAACGGGCGACTGCCGCCTTGATGGGTGCGGACTAGGGGTCGTTCCGATGGAGTTGCCGCGATAGATCGTTAGAGTTGAAACGCGGTTCCAAATTTCGGGTGAACGAAGCTTAGGACAGGCGAGAAGTGTTGCGGAATCATGGTTTCTATTTAGTGAACCACTGTTTCGATTTTGTCATCTTCCCCCTATCATCGTCCACAAGCCACCGAAAAAAGCAGAAGCGTGAGCAACTGCCTCGCGCCGGATGACGGCGTGATTCCGGTGGGCCAGCGTTCCCTCTGCGTTGACGGCGACCTGTCGCTGTCAACGCAACCCCGGCACTCGCACTGCAGCGAAGCCGGCATTCAGAATCGACGGGTGCCCTGCGTGCGCCCGGGTAACCACCCTACCCAAGACCCCAGAGCAGCCAGCGCTTGACGCGCCCAGGCGGCCTTGCACCAGGAGACTCTTCATGCCCGCATTCCGTCCGTCCCACCGCCTGGCGCTGCGCCCGGTGGCCCTGGCCGTCACCCTCGTTGCCGCCCCGGTCTGGGCACAGGAGGCAGCCCCGACCAACCAGCTCGAGACCGTCACCGTCACCGGCATCCGGGCCTCGCTGGAAAGCGCGCTGAACGCCAAGCGTCAGGACAAGGGCATCGTCGATGTCATCAAGGCCGAGGACATGGGCAAGTTCCCGGACACCAACCTCGCCGAGTCGTTGCAGCGCGTGCCGGGCGTGGTCATCGACCGCGACGCCGGCGAAGGCCGCAACATCACCGTGCGCGGCCTGGGGGGTGACTTCACCCGCACCCGCATCAACGGCATCGAGGCGTTGGCCACCACCGGCGGTACCGACAGCTCGGGCGGTGCCAACCGCACCCGCGCGTTCGACTACAACGTGTTCGCCGCCGACCTGTTCAGCTCGCTGACCGTGCGCAAGAGCAGCTCGTCCGACGTCGACGAGGGCTCGCTGGGTGCGACGGTGGACCTGCAGACCGCCCGTCCGTTCGACCTGAAGAAGTTCGTCGCCACGGCGACCGTGAAGGGCACCTACAACGACATCCGCGGCAAGGCCACGCCCAAGGCGTCGTTCCTGATTTCCAACACCTTTGCCGACAAGAAGATCGGCGTGCTGCTGTCGGGCGCGTACTCGAAGCGCCAGGTCTACGAAGAAGGCTTCAGCACCGTGCGCTGGGACAACGGCACGTCCAGCGGCGGCTGGTGTGCCCCCATCGGCGTGACGGCCAACCCCAGCACGTCCACGGCCACCACCTGCGGCCCGGCCGCTCAGGGCGTGGCCCGCCTGCCGGCCTCGCAGGCCGCCACCGACGCCTACACCGCCGCGTCGCTGGCCACCAATTTCCATCCGCGCCTGCCGCGCTACGGCCGCCTGACGCACGACCAGGACCGCACGGGCCTGACCGGCTCCATCCAGGTCCGCCCGTCGGACACGACGCTGATGACGTTCGACATGCTCTACAGCAAGCTCGACGCGACCCGTCAGGAAGACTTCCTGGAGGCGATCTCCTTCAGCCGCACGCTGGCCCAGGGCGGCAAGCCGCAGACCAGCGTCGTGGAAGCCGAGTTCGCGCCCAGCGGCCAGATGACCTACGGCAAGTTCAACGGCGTGGACATCCGCTCCGAGTCGCGCTTCGACCACCTCAGCACCGAGTTCACGCAGCCGATGCTGACGGTGGAGCAGGACGTCACCGACGCCATCAAGGTGACGCTCAAGGGCGGCCGTGCCACGTCGCGCTTCCGCAACCCCATCCAGACGACGACGACGCTGGACGCTCCCAACGTCAACGGCTACGTCTATGACGCCCGCGCCAGCAAGGGCTACAGCGACCGCAAGCCGCTGATCACCTATGGAACGCTGAACCCGAGCGACGTGAACGGTGGCCTGGGCATCTACGGCGTGCCGGTCGGTGCCACCGGCATCACCAACTTCACGCCCAGCGAGATCCGCATCCGCCCGAACGGCGCGACCAACCGCGAGGATGTGGCGACCGCCGACGTCGCCTGGGAAATCATCCCCGACGCGCTGACGCTGAAGGGCGGCGTGAGCTACAAGCAGTTCAGCTTCACCAGCTACGAATCGCGTCGTGCCGTCGAGACGATGAACACGCTGCCCTCGGGCACGCTGCCGCTGAGCCTCGTGAAGACGCTGACGGGCTTCGGCAAGGGCGAGGGCCTGCCGGCCGGCTCCGTCACCTCCTGGGTCATCCCGAACCTGGACGCCATCACCAGCGCCTACGACATCTACTGCAACTGCCTGAAGACCGGCCAGGCCGGTGGCTCCGGTGACTTCACGCTGTCGTCCATCACCAACGGCAATGCCCGCGGCAACAACCGCGCCATCACCGAGACCGACACGGGCACCTGGCTGATGGCCGACTTCGACACCCGCCTGGGCGGCCTGCCGGTGCGCGGCAACGTCGGCACGCGCTACGTGAAGACGTCCCTGGTCGCCTCCGGCTACCTGGCCACCGGCGGCGGCAGCCCCGTCACGTCCACGCGCCAGTACAACGACTGGCTGCCCGCCGCCAACGTGGCCGTCAACCTGACCAAGGACGTGATGGTGCGTGCGGCCGCGGCCAAGGTCATGTCGCGCCCGCCGCTGCCCAGCCTGAACCCGGGCGGCACGATTTCCACCGTCGGCACGCTCAGCTACACCGGTGGCAACCCGGCGCTGGACCCGTACCGCGCGACCACCTTCGACCTCAGCGGCGAGTGGTACCACTCCAAGGACGGCTTCATCGGCCTGGGCCTGTTCCAGAAGAACATCAAGAGCTTCGTCGTGACCAACGGCCGCAACGTCGCCTACAAGGACACGGGCCTGCCGCTGTCGTTGCTGCCGGCCAACTTCACGGGCGACGAGATCTTCACCGTCAGCGCGCCGGTCAACACCGACGGCGGCAAGCTGCAGGGCTTCGAGATCAACGTCCAGCAGCCGTTCAGCTTCCTGCCGAGCTGGGGCAAGAACTTCGGCCTGCTGGCGAACTACACGCAGGTCAAGTCCAAGATGAAGTACCCGTCTTCGGCGACCGCCACGACGACGACCTACATCACCGAGGACCTGATCAACCTGTCACCGCGTTCGTGGAATGCGTCGATCTACTACGACGACGGCACCTTCAGCGGCCGCGTCTCGACCTCGGCGCGTGCGGCCTTCCTGCAGACCGTGCTGCTGACCAACAACCAGCTGGAGCAGGGCAAGAACAAGACGCTCAACGTCGACATGTCGCTGGGCTACAAGATCAACAGCCAGTTGGAAGTCACCTTCGAGGCGACCAACCTGACCAACCAGCCCAACGACCAGTTCATCTCCCGCGCGATGAACAACGTCGTGGTCAACAACTACACCGGCCGCGAGTACGTCGTCGGCGCACGCTACAAGTTCTAAGCCGCGCATGGCCTAGACAGCAAAGGGCACAGACCTGTCGTCTGTGCCCTTTTTTGCTTGCGGGACCCTGCAGGTCTGCGCCACAGAAGTCGAGCCGCCTCCCAGAGCGGCCATGCATCAACAACGGAGACAACTGATGAAGACCTTCAAGACCCTGGCGGTCATCGCCGCCGCATGGCTGGGCAGCACCGCTGCACTGGCCGCCACCGTGCCCGTCGGCACTGTCATCACAGGCCAGGTCAGCGGCGCCAGCACGACGCTGGTCGGCCTGGACGACGGCAGCAACGTCACGAAGCTGAGTGACGGCTTCGGCGACGTCGAGTTCCTGACCGGCGACTTCGCCGTCGGCCTCGACTTCCTCAGCAGCGGCCTGCTGCAGGTCTGGAACAACAGCGGCGACACCGGCCTGCCGGGCAGCTACATGTTCACCTTCAGCTTTGCGGGCCTGAGCCCCTCGCTGTCCAGCTTCGTGGGGCTGGACCTGAGCGGCATCAACGGCGGCGACGTCAGCCTGAATCTCATCGATGACCACAGCATCAGCCTGACGCTGAACAACCTCAGCTTCACCGACAGCTTCGGCAGCTTCACCGCGCAGCTGGGCGCCGCCGCGGCCGTTCCCGAGCCCGGCACCCTCGCGCTGCTGGGCGCCGGCCTGGGCGCGCTGGCCCTGCGCCGCAACCGGAGGGTTGCCGCATGAGGACCGCCCAACGCCTGAGCTGCATCGCCGCGCTGCTGGCCGCCAGCCTGCCGGCCTGGGGCCTGGACGCCGCGCTGCAGACCGCCCCCACCGACGGCTGGGGTGCCGGCACCACCGGCGGCAGCGCCGCCACGCCCGACCACATCTACACCGTGCACAACCGCGCCGAGCTGCTGAACGCGCTGGCCAACGGCGGCACGGCGCCCAAGATCATCAAGGTGGCCGGGACCATCGACATGACCGAAGGCACGCCGTTCGCAAGCACGGCCGACCAGAAGGTGAGGGCGCGCGTGCGCCTGACCAGCAACACCACGCTGATCGGCGAAGGCCCCGGCGCGGGCTTCGTCAACGCGTGGATCGACATCAGCAGCGTCAGCCAGGTCATCGTGCGCAACCTGCACCTCGTCGCGCCCTGCGACGTCGGCCCCATCTGGGACCCGACCGACGGCGCCACCGGCAACTGGAACTCGCAGTACGACGCCATCGGCATCGTCTCCGCCACGCAGGTCTGGATCGACCGCAACACCATCACGGACGCGCCCGTCACCGACGACACGCTGCCCATCGAAAACGGCAAGACCAAGCAGTGCCACGACGGCGCCATCGACATCACCAAGGGCGCGGACCTCATCACGGTCTCCTACAACGTCCTCACGGCGCACGACAAGACCATGCTGATCGGTGGCTCCGACAGCCTCACCAGCGATGCCGGCAAGCTGCGCGTGACGATCGCCAACAACGTCTTCGACGGCGTGACCCAGCGCGTGCCGCGCGTGCGCTTCGGCCAGGTCCATGTCTTCAACAATTACTTCGTCGGCAGCAAGACGGCCACCCCCTACCCGCATCTCTACAGCATCGGCGCGGGCAAGGCGTCCAACATCCTGTCGCAGGCCAACGTCTTCGCCGTGGACGGCGCCGCGGGCTGCGACAGCGTCGTGACCTATCCCAGCTCCGATCACACCGGCGTTTTCCAGGACAGCGGCTCCATGCTGAACGGCGCCGCGCTGGGCAGCTGCAGCGTGGCTCCCGGCACGGCCTTCGTGCCGGGCTACGTTTTCAAGCCGCGCCCGGCTGCCCTCGTCAAGGCCAATGCGCTGGCCCAGGCCGGTGCTGGCAAGCTGACGACGCAGATCAGCGGCAGTGGCAACGTCGGCGACGTCGCCGGCACCAAGGTGCCCGCCGCCAACGAGACCGGTGCGTACACCGACACGCGGCTGGCACTGTCGTTCGACGCCGCGCCGCTGATCGGCACGACGGGCCGCATCAACGTCTACCGCGCCAGCGACGACGTGCTGGTCGACAGCATCGACGTCAGCAGCGCGCCGTCCTCCACCGACACGCAGACCGTGCTGGCCCGCACCAACCTCGAGATCGACGCGCTGGGCCTGGGCGCCATGCCCGACGGCGCGACCTTTGCGCGCTACGTCTGGTACCGCCCCGTGTCGGTCACCGGTAGCACGGCCACGGTCAAGCTGCACAACAACAAGCTCGACTTCGGCACCGCCTACTACGTGACGATGGACGCCTCGGTGCTGTCCGGCACCATCAAGGGCGCCGCCTTCGCGGGCATCACCAAGGCCGATGGCTGGAAGTTCACGACCCGCGCCGCGCCCACCAGCTACACGCAGCTCAGCGTGGACGACAACGGCACCACGGCCAACTTCCGCACGCTGCAGGGCGCGCTGAACTGGGTCATGAAGTACTGCTCCACCAACAGCCCGTCCAGCTACGGCTGCAACACGGTGGCGACGCCCAAGGTCATCTCCGTGGCCAATGGCAACTACCCGGAGTTCAACGTCCTGCGCAAGGTGTCCAACCTCAGCATCGTCGGCGAGAGCCGCGACGGCGTGGTGGTGGGCGACGAGAACTTCGAGTCGCTGAACTCGGGCAGTGGCGCCAGTGCGGCCTCGGCCGCCACGGCGCTCAGCACGTCGGGCAAGACGCTGGGCCACCGCGTGCTGGGCGGCGGCCGGGCGTCCTTCCTCATCGAGACGGCCGACCTGCTGACGCTGCAGAACTTCACGCTGAAGAACCCGCACGAGCGCAGCTCGTCGTGGGACAACCAGGCCGAGACGATCTACTTCAACACCAGCACCACCGCCGCGGCGGCGCGCCTGGTGGCCAAGCAGATGGCCTTCTACAGCCAGCAGGACACGCTGCAGCTCAAGGGCTACAACTGGTTCTACCAGTCGCTGATCGCCGGCAACGTGGACTTCATCTGGGGCAACGTGATGGCCAGCCTGTTCGAGGAGAGCGAGATCCGCTCCGTCCCTGATCCGGCCAGCAGTTCGCCCGGCTACGTGGTGCAGTCGCGCGCCACGGCGGGCGACAAGGGCTTCGTGTTCCTGAACAGCACGCTGACCGCCGACCCTGCGGTGAGCCAGGCCTACCTGGCCCGCAGTGGCGGCACCACGTCCACCACCTACGTCGACAACGTCGCGTTCGCGAACACCAGGATGGGATCGCACATCCTGCCGGTGGGCTGGTGCGTGGGCACGGGCACGAGCAAGACCGGCGTGGGCACCGGCAGCTGCGGCAGCAACCCGCCGCCGTGGTCCGGCACGACGGATGGCGCCGTGACCGACACGGCCGGCTGGCGCGAGTTCGGCAGCATGGATGCGAGCGGCGCGCCGCTGGACGTCAGCGCCCGGCTGGGCGTGGCCTCGGTCAAGGTCAACAGCGTGGCTACCAGCCTGGCGTTGGCCAAGCTGCTCGGCTCCGCCACCGGCTTGTCGACGCGGGCCGAGGTGTTCCAGAACTCGACCATCGCCACCGGCGCACCCGGCGGCTGGGTGCCCGCCCCTTGACGCGTGCTTGAAGCGGGCGCGAGCGCGGGGTGCTGACCCCGCCCGCCGCCCTCCGGCCCTGGGGGCTCAGCCCGGCAGCGCGACCGTGACCAGGGCCACGGCGTCCTGCAGCGCGAGCACGTTGTGCATGGCCTCGCGGTCCAGGTACAGCAACTGGCCGGCCTGCAGTTCATGGCGGCCTGCGGGCGTCGTCACGGCCAGCGCGCCGCTGACGCACTGGATGGTGATCTCCCGCGCCACCTTGTGCGGGGGCAGCCCCTTGCCGGCCGGCAGCACGAGGCGCATGACCTCGAGGTCGCGCGACTTGAACAGGGCTACGGTCCTGGCATCGCCCGCCTCGGTGGCGGCAGGCTGGATGTCGATGGCTTGACCGGGTGAGGCGTGTTGGAGGGCCATGCCGGCAGTATGCGGCGGCACCGCGGACCGGCAACCCCGGAGGTTAGGGGCGCAAATGGCCGCAGCCGAAGCGCGGCTGCCTGATGGTCAGGCGCCGCGTCGCGGACGTGTTCACGGGTGGTTCGTGGCCGCGTCGTCCGCCTGGAAGCGCGACTCGCGGATCACCTCGCAGACCTGCAGGCGGTACTCGGCGTAGAAGTCCTGCCGGCCCTGCTTCTTGGCGGCGACATGGTCCAGCTGCGTGGACCAGCCGCGCTGCGCCTCGGCGCTGTCGAACTCGACCAGCGTCAGCCGCTCGCCGTCCTCGGCGACGAAGACCTTGTGCGACTTGTAGCCTGGCATCGTGCGGGCCAGCTCGCCCATCCGGGGCGCGAGCTCGAAGTAGGCCTCGCGGCCCTCGTCGCGCAGGCGGGAACGGAAGACGGTCACGATCATGGCGGACTCCGGCGTTGACGTCGCCGATTCTGGCGCGGCCTCAGGTCTTGCCGGCCGGCCGGCGGATCATCGTGCGCTGGAACCAGGCCTCGTTCATGCGCGCCAGGAAGTTGGCGTTGATCGGGAAGCCGCAGCCGTCGCCCAGCACGGCCTCGGAGCCGCAGCGTGGGCACATGGCGGTCTGCTCGTTGACGGCCCTGGGGTCGGTCATGTTGTCCATCGTCAGCCCCGTCCAGCCGACGATCTCGTCGGGCCGGAAGATCTCCACGCAGTTGCAGCAGCCGCACAGCCGGCTGCCTTCGATCTGGCCATAGTTGTTGGACGTGTAGCGGTAGGCGGCGAGCAGTTCGTTCATGGTGGGCGTCGGCAGGCGGATGGGTCGCAGTGTGGCGCCGCGCGGGCGGGAACACCACCAGCGCAAGCCCCGCCTCGTCCGCTCGCGGGGCCGGGCATCCTCAACCTGCCGGAGGATTCATGGCTTGCAGGGAATAGCGAAGTCCACGTGGTAGTGCTCGTCGTGCCGCACCCAGGGCCGGGCCTTCATGAACGTGACGTGCTGCTGCAGCCAGGCGCCGCGGGGCGTCGCGAACAGCTGCGGCAGGTAGGGCCTGTCGAAGATGACCTGCTTGATGCCCAAGCCGCGTGCCGCGGCGGCACGGTGCAGTTGGTAGAGGTGCTCGGCGAGTGCGGCGAAGTCGACGCGGTAGTCGTCCCAGCGGGCCTGATTGTCGAACTCGATGTCGTAGCCGAACCGGTCGCCGACGTCCGTCGGCAGCGGCACGGACTGGCCGCTGCCGTTGCGCACCGGCACGAAGAAGTCCACCGACAACCCGTTCTGATGCGAGCGGTGTGGCTTGAAGCGCCCGCCCGACGGCCAGCCCGTCTCGCCGTAGACGTAGTGAACGTCGGGTGTCTGCCGGGCCAGCTCCGCGTAGGCGTCGGCGACGATCTCGGCCACCTTGGCGTGCACATGCGTGCGGCCCAGCGACACGCCCAGGCGGCTGTAGGGCGAGAAGTTGGGGCCACTGACCGGCAGCGCGACGCTGCCTTCGATGTGGCCGTGGCTGGTGGTGCCGAAGCATTGGCTGTCGGCAGCGAGAGTGGGCGCGGCGAGGGCGTGCAGCAGAAGCGCCGTCAACGTTGCTTTCATCGTGAGGGATGTTGCTCGAGAAGCGATGCGCACCACTGCTCTGTTTGCACGGCACGCCGTCGTGATCTCCATCCCTCTCGACGCCGGGGCCTGCAGTTCACGTGTGGTCTCTGGCGTTGGCTTGGCCGGTGCGGCGGGTCAGAGCACCGTCATCGTGACCAGCGACACGCCGATCAGCAGGGCCGGGGCCAGCACCAGCGCGAGTTCTGCCCGGCGCCCGGCGGACGGTGCCGTCGAGCGGTAGAGGTGGATGCCGTTGAGCACGGATGCCGAGAGCGACAGCGCGACGCAAAGCAGCCCGGCCAGCAGACAGATGGCCGCGAGGGGCGTGCCGCAGACGCCGCCGGCCTGGGTCTTGGCCCAGTCGTCGAAACGGCCGAGCTGGTATTGCAGGAAGGCGCCCGGCACGACGATGGCCGCGGTGCCGAGGAACCACGATGTCACCCTGAGTCTGGAGCGTTGCTGCCGCATGCCTTGCCATGGCCCGCCTGTCGACACGGCGATCCTTCCTTTGCGGCGCGACTATGCCAAAGAAGCCGTGCTGCGCTCAGCCGGCCTGCTGCTTCAGCCACGCCGTCGCCGCGCGCTGCTGGGCGAGGTCGAAGCGGTGCCCGCCCGGCGTGGCCTGTGTCTTGAAGGCAGCCGGGCGGCCGTCCCAGGCGCGGGCCAGCCGCGTCCAGGCGGCCTGCGTCGCGTCCCAGGGGAACAGCTTGTCGTCCGGCGACCCGAACAGCAGCAGCGGCCGTGGCGCGATGAGCGCGGCCACGTCTGGGTGGTCCAGCTCGGCCGCCAGCCCCGGGTGCACCATGCTGAAGGCCGACTGGCCCTGCAGCGTGTGCTCGCCGTCGCGCAGCAGGCCGTCGCGCGTGCACATCCAGTGGGCGGCGACGCAGGCGCTGACGTCGTCGCAGACGGCTGCGAGCTGCCAGGCGCGGAAGGCGCCCATCGAGAAGCCCAGCACGGCGACGCGTTTCGCGTCGATCTCCGGTCGCTCGCGCAGCCAGTGGTGCGAGCGCAGGTCGTCGCTGGCGATGACGCCGGCCCAGCCCTGGCCCAGTTGCAGCAGGTGGTTGGCCAGCGCCTGCTGGTCGTCCTTGGCAAAGCCCGGGCGGCTGCGCTCGCCCCAGCCCAGCGCGTCGATGGCCAGCACGGCAAAGCCGGCGTCGACGAGGGTGTCTCCGACGAAGACGCCCTCGAAGTAGCGCCGGGCCCAGGCATCGGCCGACGGGTTGGGCTGCAGCGGCCGGACGAGCTTTTCCTTGCCGATGTCGAAGCGCGCGCCATGGTCGTGGAGCACGAGCACGGCCGGGTGAGGCCCCGGGCCGTTCGGGCGCAGGTAGAGCGCCGGCACGCGGTCGCCGAGCGCGCCGCGCAGCGTCAGCTGCAGGGCCGTGTGGCTGCCGCGGTCCTGCTCGGCCAGCACTTCGGTGGCGAAGGCGCTGCCGTCGTCGCCGGGCAGCAGCATCAGGCGGCGCGCGGTGGCCAGCGCCTCGGGGCGCCAGCCGGCGTCGGGCCGCCAGGCCAGGCGCGGGCGCCAGCGCTTCTGCAGGCCGGCCAGCGTGGCGTCCAGCGTGTCTGCGCCAGCCAGCAGCGGCCACAGGCCCGCCATCAGCAATGCACGGCGGTTCGGCGTCATTTGCAGAGCTGCGTGAGTGGCACCGTGGCAGCCTCGGGAGGGATCAGAGCAGGTCCTGCATCGCGTCGCGCGGAATCAGCGCGCCGGGATGCTGGATGACGCGCGCGGCCAGGCGGTTGCCAAAGGCGGCCGCTTCAGTCGGCGACGCGCCGCGCAGGCGCCGGCTCAGGTAGCCGGCCGCGAAGGAGTCGCCCGCGGCCGTCGTGTCCACGATGCGCGGCACGGTCTCGGTTGCCACCTCCTGCCAGCGGCCCTCGCTGTCGGCACCGCCGACGATGGCCGGCAGGCCACCGCGCTTGATGGCGATCTCGTCCACCGGCAGCGCCTGGGCCGCGCTGACGGCGCTGGCCAGGTCGGGCAGGCCGTGCAGGGCCTGGTGGTCGTCGGCCGTGATCAGCGCGACGGAGGCGGCGGCGAACGCGCGGCCGTACCAGTAGCGTGCGTCGACTGCCGACTCCCACAGCCGCGGACGGTAGTTGTTGTCAAAGGCGACGACCTTGCCGGCGGCGCGCATGCGCGTCATCAGCGCCAGCACGCGCTCGCGGCCGGCCTGAGGCAGGATGGCCAGGCTGATGCCCGACAGGTACAGCGCGTCCAGCGCGTCGGCCTGCTCCTCCAGCGCCGTCGTGGCCGTGTCGAAGTACGCCCGCGCCGCCGCCTGGCCGCGCCAGTAGTGGAAGCGCCGCTCGCCGCCCTCGTCCAGCTCGATGAGGTACAGGCCCGGCACGCGACCGGGCAGCCGCTGCACAAGGCCGGTCAGCACGCCTTCGGCCTGCCAGCGCTCCAGCATGCCGGCGCTCAGGGAGTCGTCACCCAGCGCCGTCGCGTAGTGCACGCGCAGGTCGGCACCGCCGCAGCGGGCCAGGTAGACGGCCGTGTTCAGCGTGTCGCCGCCGAAGGTTTGGCGCAGGGTGCCGAAGGCCTGGCCCTGCAGTTCGAGCATGCATTCGCCCAGCGCCGCGATGGACACCGGCCGCGTCGCGGCCGAGGAGGTGGGAGTCACGATTTAAAAATGAAACAGTGGTTCAATAAAGATAGCTTACCCGGTTCGGAGCGAGGCCTCTGGTTTACCCAGGCGCTGCTGCGGGAGCGCTCAAGCCGTTGGGCGCTTTTGGGTAGAGTGCGGCCGCCGTCACGAGCGGCGTCAGGGAGAACAGAGATGAATGCAAGTCAGAAGCGCAGTTGGCGCTGGAGTGCCGCGGGGGCGGCGCTGCTGGTGGGCGCGCAGGCCGCCTGGGCCGATTGCCATTTGAGCCAGCTGGAGATCCCGGTCCGTATCGTCAATCACCGGCCCATCGCCACATTGACGCTCAACGGCACCGAGGTGCCGATGCTGCTGGACAGCGGCGCCTTCTTCAGCATGCTGCCCGCGTCGACCGCGACGCAGCTCGGCTTGCCGCTGCAGAACCCGCCCCGGGGGCTGGTGGTGCGGGGTTACACCGGCAAGGTCGAGGACCTGCGCATGACCCGTGTGGAGAAGGTCGGGTTCCGCGACAGCGAGATTGCCGATGTCGATTTCGTCGTCGGTGGCAATGAGCTGGGCTCCGGCATCCAGGGCGTGCTGGGCCGCAACTTCCTGTCCATGGCCGACACCGAGTACGACCTGGCCCACGGCGTCGTGCGGCTGGTGTTCCCCAAGGGCGAGTGCAAGGCCACCAACCTCGCCGACTGGGCCGGCGACGCGCCGGTCATCGTGACGGCACTCGAGAGCAACGCCCGCGAGTACGCCAACGAAGTCCGCGTCGCCGTGCGCATCAACGGCGTGGAACTGCGCGCGTTGATGGACACGGGCGCGCCGACCACGTCGTTGCGGCTGGCCTCGGCCAGGCGTGCCGACATCAAGGAGGGTGATCTGAAGCAGTCGGGCTGGGCCAGCGGCATCGGCGAAGGCCGGGCGCGGTCCTGGACCGGCCCGATGGCATCGTTCGAGCTGGGGGGCGAGAAGATCGTCGACAACGTCGTGAAGATCGACGAGGTCGACTACAGCCGCAACGACATGCTGCTCGGCCTGGACTACTTCCTGTCGCACCGCATCTACGTGTCGCGGCTGCAGAAGAAGGTCTACGCGACCTGGAATGGTGGCCCCGTGTTCGCACGCAACGCTTCGGACCGTGCCGACGACCCGCGCTACGCGGCGCGCCCGGCGGATGTCGCTCCCGACGATGCCGACGCGCTGGCCCGGCGCGGCGAGGCTGCCGCAGCCCGCGGCGAACTGGCGAAGGCGCTGGAAGACCTGGACCGCGCCTGCGAGCTGGCGCCGTCCTCCGCCGACAACTTCCTGGCGCGGGCGCGGGTGCATCTGGCGTTGCGTCAGGCGGCCAAGGCCCGGCTGGACCTGGACCAGGCGCTGACCCTGAAGCCCGACCTGAGCGAGGCCCGCGTGACCCGTGCCGCATTGCGCGTGTCCGCCGGGCAGCGTGACGGCGCGCTGGCCGACCTGGGCGCCCTGGACGCCGGCCTGCCGCCGTCCGACCAGATGCGCGAACGCCTGGCCGGCCTGTACGCCCGGCTGAACCTGGCGCCCGAGGCGCTGCGGCAATGGGGGCTTTGGTTGCCGGCGCATGGCACCGACGTGCGCCTGGCCGGCGTGCTCAACGACCGTTGCTGGCTGCGCACCCGGCTCAACCAGGACGTGGCGCAGGCGCTGGAGGACTGCAAGGCCGCCGTGGACAAGGACGGCGGCGAGGCGCTCTACCTGGACAGCCTGGGCTGGACCTATCTGCGGCTGGACGACGCACGCAAGGCCGTGGAGGCGTTCGACGCCGCCATCAAGCTGAAGGCCCTGCCGTTCGCCCACTACGGCCGCGCGCTGGCCGAGCAGCGGCTGGGCCAGGCCGACGCGGCCCGCAGCGACCTCGAGGCCGCGCGCCGGCTCGGCAAGGACGTCGACGAGCGTGTTCGCGTCGCGGGGCTGCCTGTCGCCGGCGATGCGCCGATGAAGCCCTGATCTGCCCGAAACCCTACGGAAACCGGCAGTTACTCGACGCCCGACGCTGCGCGCGGTGATGATGGGGGCTCGTCGTTTCAGGAGCCTCCATGTCGCTGCCGGACCCGTTGGAACTCGATACGCTGGAGGTGCGCATCTCGGAACTGCTCGTTGCCACCGCCGACAGCCATGATCCGTCGCTGGACCGGCGCATCACCGACGTGCTGCTGATGCTGCGCAAGCAGCTGCGCATGGACGTGGTCTTCGTCTCCGAGTTCGTCGATGGCCAGCGGGTGTTCCGCTTCGTGCATGGTGGTGAAGCGCTGGGCATCCATGCCGGCGACGCCGCGCCGCTGGAGGAGAGCTACTGCCAGCGCGTCGTGCAGGGCCGCATGCCCGAGCTGGTGCCCGACGCGCGCACGCTCGTCGCCAGCGGCGACCTGCCGGACGTGGGCGTGGAGGTCGGGGCCCACCTGAGCACGCCCGTCGTGCTGTCGGACGGCAGTGTCTACGGCACCGTGTGCTGCTTCAGTCACGAAGCAAAGCCCGACCTGCAGGCTAGTGCGCTGGCCTGCCTGCGCCAGTGTGCCCGCTTGGTCGCCCGCAAGGTGGACGTGCAACCCCTGCGGTTCCCGACCATCGAGGCGCCCCAGCCCGACTGGTCCGCCACTGAACCGCTCCCGCTCGACAAGGCCTGAGGAGGTCCCCATGAACGACGGTTTTGGCCACGAAGTGCCGTCCCGGCACGCCCAGCAGATGCACCGGGGCGTCGCGCGTTATCTCGTCATCATCGGCTCGACCGACGGTGCGGTGGCGCGGTTGTTCCTGGCCGACCGCAGCCAGGTCGCCGAGTTTGACGCCGGCACCGAGGAGGTCACCCACATGACCGGCGGCGCCAGCGCGTCGACCGGCGCCACCGGGGCCGAGTGGGACCGCGCGTTGGCCGGCCACACGGCGGCCGAGCGGGCGGCGGCAACGGTCTACGAGCTGGATGTCTAGGCTGGTGGTTCCGCCGCCGCGGCGGCCTCGTAGCGCTGCGTCAGCTGGCCCAGCTCGCCGCTGTCGCGCATGCGGCGGATGGTGTCGCCGATGCGTGGCGCCAGCGCCTTGCGGCGGATGTGCAGGTAGTGGTGCAGGTCGAAGCGGGCGAGGTCGGGCGACTCGTCCAGCGCTTTCGCGCCCAGGTCGTTAAGCGCCGACTGTGCCGCCAGCGTCGTGCACAGGGCCACGTCGATGCGGCCGGCCAGCAGCATGCGGAACAGCTGCAGCGCGTTTTGCGTCAGCGTCAGGGACGGGTGGTTTTCGGTCAGCTCCTGCGCGTAGGGCATGCCGCGGATCGAGCCCACGGCGTAGTGCTTCAGGTCGGCGGTCGACTGCACGCTGGCAGCGCGCGCGGGCAGCGAGTAGGCGCGCACGCTGACCCGGTAGAACGACGGGTCCACGCGCAGCAGCTGCGGGTAGGTCTGGCCGTAGCTGGCGATGCGGATCAGCTCGCCATCGGCGGTGCCGTTCAGGGCCATCAGGCTGGCGCGTGGCGCCGGCAGCACGTCGATGACGAGGCCCAGGCCGGCGCGGCGGTAGATGTCGGCCAGCAGCTTCGCGGCCACGCCGCTGCCGCCCGTACGGCCGACGGCGGTGATCGTCAGCGTCTCCAGCGCCCACGCGCGCGGCAGGGCCAGGCCCGCCAGCGCGGCGGCCAGCAGCCGGCGGCGGGCGTCGGGGCCGGGCGAGGGGCGGAGCGGGTCCATGTCTTGCTCCCTGGTGTCGATGGCGCTCGACCGGCACGGTAGTCCACCGGCACCCTGCCGCGCAAGTTCCGCAAGTGATCGCCGGCGTGGCCTACTGCTGGCAACTGGACGAGAGCCAGCTGCCCAGCTGCGGCAGCCAGTCGTCCACCGCCTGGGCCAGTGCATGCACGGCACCCGGCGCATCGGGTGCGGCGGGGCGCTCCAGGCGCCAGTGCTGTTGCAGCGCGGGGCCGGTGCCGGCGGGCCACAGCGTGGCGTGCACGCGCAGCACGGCCTGGCTGCTCGTCGTGCTGCCGAAGACCTGCTCGAACTCGTCGAGGTTGACGGCCAGCAGGCCGGCCGGGCGCCCGGCGCACGAGGGCACGGCCGCGAGCTGCTCGCGCAGGCGCTGGGTCAGCAGCGCGGCGGGCGGCGCGGCCCAGAGGCTGTCGCGGTAATGCTCCTGGCGCTGCGCCTGCTGGAACGTGAGGCGGTAGGCGATGCCATCGGTGGCGAGCCAGGGCGGGGCGGTCACGTCGGCGATGCGCCAGGCCAGCGTGCTGCCGGCGACGGCGGGCGCGGGGCCGAGGTCGTAGACGGCGCGGCTGGGTGCGGTCGGCGCGAGGGAGCAGGCGCTCAGGGCGAGCGCGGCGATGGCGGGGGTGAGGCGCTTCATTTGGTGGCCGCCTTCAGTCGTTCGTCGAAGCCGCTCTCGCCCGGCCCGGGCGGGCGCGGGCCGCGGCCGAACAGCAGGCTCTGCGGCTGGTCGCCCAGGTCGTTGGCGGCACGCTCCACGCTGCGGCTGGCGGCGGACAGGTCGGCCACCAGCGGGCGGGTGCGCTGCGGCGTGTCGCCGACCAGCGAGAGCTCCAGGTTGCGGGAGGTCGTCTGCAGTTGCACGGCCGCGCCGTCGATGCGGTCCAGCACGGCGATGCGCGCCTTGAGGTCCTGCGCCAGCGCGCGGCTGTCGGCGGCCAGCGTCTCGATCTCGCGCAACGCGTTGCTCGCGCGCTGGGCTGTGGTGTCGGCATCCTTGAGCAGGCCGGGCAGTTGGCGGGCCGATGGCTGCAGCGCGGCCATCAGGCGGCTGGTGTCGGCGGCGGTCTGGTCCAGCCGCACGAGGGTGCGGCCCAACTGCTGGCGGTTGTCGTCGCTGAGCAGCTTGTTGAGGCGCTCCGCCGTCTCGGCAAAACCGGCCAGCAGCAGCGGGCCGCTTTCGGCGAGGCGGTCCAGCAGCGTGGGCCTGAGCGCGATGCGGCTGCCGGGCGCGGCGCGTGTCAGCGCGGCCTTGCCGTCGGCCTCTTCCAGGCTGACGAAGGACAGGCCCGTGACACCCTGCAGGCCCAGTTGCGCATGCGTGGTCGTCGACACGGGCGATGTCGCGTCGACGGTGATGCCGACGAGGATCTGGCGCGCGTCCTCGGGGTCGAAGCCGATGCTGTCGACCCAGCCGACCTCCACGCCGCGCAGTTTGACCGGTGCCTTCAGGTTGAGGCCGGGCACGCCGCTGCGCGCGACGACGGTGTAGTGCACGCGCGCCGTGCGGTCGCCCTGGAACCAGAACACGCTGGCGGCCAGCGCGATACCCAGCAGCAGCAAGAAGAGGCCGGCGGCGAGGGCGTGGGCTTTGTTTTCCATAGGTGTGTGAGGTCAGCGGGCGGTATTCAATGCGGACCGAGCGCAGGGCCGCTCCCAAGCCGGTCCGCTCTGGCGATGTGTGCGCGGCTCGATGCCGCGCGCATCGCCGTCCCCGTGGGGGACCGACCGGACGAGCCCGCGTTCAGCGAGGCGCGGCTGGGCGAGGGGCTCACAGCGCGTCCTCGCGCAACAACGCGGGCACGCCACCCTCGTCGCTGGTGTCGTCCAGGCTGAGGCGGAAGCGCTTCACGTCCTCCTCGGCGCAGCGCTCCAGGTGGCCGAGGAAGAAGTTGCGCACGAACGGATGCTGCAACCGCGCGACCTCGGGCAGTGGGCCGCAGGCAATGATGCGCTGGTCCGCCAGCACGGCCACGCGGTCGACGACGGCGAACAGCGTGTCGACGTCGTGCGTCACCATGACGACGGTCAGCGCCAGCTCCTGGCGCAGCTTGCGCAGCAGCTTGACGAACTGCTTGGCGCTGTCAGGGTCCAGCCCGGCGGTGGGTTCGTCCAGGAACAGCAGCTGCGGGTCAAGGATGAGCGCCCGCGCCAGCGACACGCGCTTGACCATGCCGCCCGACAGCTCGGCCGGCCGCTTCAGCGCGTCTTCCGGCTTCAGGCCCACCTGCGCCAGCTTCAGCAGCACCAGCGGCTTGACCATGTCCGGCGGCACGCTCTTGAGCTCGCGCAGCGGCAGCGCGATGTTGTCGAACACGGTCAGCGCCGAGAACAGCGCACCGCTCTGGAACAGCACGCCCCAGCGGTAGCGCACATGCTCCAGGTCGCAGGCCGAGCAGGCGCCCAGCGGGTGGCCGAAGATCTTCACGCTGCCGGCCTGCGGCACCTCCAGCCCCAGCAGCAGTCGCAGCAGCGTCGTCTTGCCCGAGCCCGAACCGCCGATGAGCGCGACAACCTCGTCGCGGTACACCGTGAGGTTGAGGTGGCGATGGATGACGTGGCCGTCGAAGGCGGTGGTCACGTTGTCGACTTCGATGACGGTGTCCGTCGTGGGCGAAGCGGGCGTGGGGGCGGTCATCTCTATACGCCGACGTTGGAAAACAGGACCGCGAAGATGGCATCGACGACGATGACCAGCGTGATGGCCGTGACGACCGA
The DNA here is from genome assembly GCF_043555985.1 of Pelomonas candidula. Classification (NCBI taxonomy): domain Bacteria; kingdom Pseudomonadati; phylum Pseudomonadota; class Betaproteobacteria; order Burkholderiales; family Sphaerotilaceae; genus Roseateles; species Pelomonas candidula. The sequence goes on from NZ_JBIGIC010000023.1 coordinate 43,441, forward strand.
CTGCGTGACGCTCTGGCCCAGGCTCTCGGTGTTGGGCTTCACGCGCAGCCCGAAATGGCAGGCCAGCAGCGCGATGGTGCCGCCGAACAGCACCGACTTTGTCCAGCCCAGCCACAGGTTCACCGGCTCGACGACGCTGGGCAGCAGGCGCAGGAACTGCGTCGGGTCCAGCTTCAGCTGCGCGCCGGCCGCGGCCATGCCGCCCATCAGCATCAGCGCGCTGGTCCACAGCGCGACCAGTGGCAGCGTGATCGCCAGCGCGACGACCTTGGGCAGCACCAGCCGCACCGTGTGCGAGATGCCCATGACCGACAGCGCGTCCAGCTCCTGCGTGACGCGCATGACCCCGATCTGCGCCGTCATCGCCGAGCCCGAGCGGCCCGCCACGATGATGGCCGCCAGCAGCGGCCCCAGCTCGCGCAGCACCGCCAGCCCCAGGATGTTGACGACGAAGATGTCAGCGCCGTAGGTTTTGAGCTGCTTGGAGATCAGGTAGGACAGCGTCAGCCCGACGAGAAACCCCACCAGCGCCGTGATCGGCAGCGCCTGCGCGCCGGTGCGGTAGACGTTGGCAGAGATCTCGCGCCAGCCGATCAGCGACGGGTGGCGCAGCACGCGGCCCAGGTCCAGCAGCAGCCGGCCGGTCAGGGCCACGATGTCCACGCCGTGGCGGGCAAAGGCCAGCAGGCTGAGGCTGGCACGTTCCAGCCCCGGGCCCAGCGCGGGCTTGCGCTTGGGCAGCGTGCCGGGCTGCATGAATTGCGCGAACAGCGTCACATGCTCCGGCAGCCACAGCAGGCGGCCGGGTGGCTTCTGGCCCCAGCCCTGCCACAGCGTCAGCGCGCCGGCGGTGTCGAGCCGGCTCAGGGCACGCAGATCCCAAAGCGCGTCGGCGCTGTCGGCGACCGCCGCGGCGATGCGCTGGCGGAACTCCTCGTAGCGCCCGCGCAGCGCCAGCAGCGTCCAGTCGCCGCTGACGCGCCACTCCCGGGGGCCGCTGGCCAGCAGCTGGGGTTCGGCGTCGGCCGGACCGGCCCCCCACGCCTCGGGCGGGGTGGGCAGGTGGGGCGTGGACAAGGCGCCAGCTTCGCTCATGGCGACACGATACCGCGCTGGCTAGGATGCCGTTTGAACCTTTGGGAATTGGCAGGGTACTCACGCGGCATGTCGATCTGGTCCAGCCTCCGAAACAAGCGCGAGTCCGCCCCGCCGCCGGCGCACGGGGTGGCCTCGGAAACCGCCGAACTGGCCCTGCTGGCGGGGGTGAGGCGCGGCCGGCGCGCGGATTTCGACACGCTCTACCGCCTTTACCACCCCCGCCTGTGGCGCTTCCTGACGCACCTGATGCGCCAGTCGGCCGCCATCGAGGAGGCGCTGAATGACACGATGCTGGTCGTCTGGCAGCGCGCCGACAGCTTCGACGGGCGCAGCAAGCTGTCGACGTGGATCTTCGGCATCGCCTACCGCAAGGGCCTGAAGGCACTGGGCCGGCTCGACCTGCCGGTGGACGAGGACGACATGCCCGAGGCCGCCGACCCGGGCCCCGGGCCGGAGCAGCAGTTCACCCTCGTGCAGCTGCGTGGCCGGTTGCGGGCGGCGATGGCCGAGCTGTCACCGGAGCACCGGGCCGTCGTGGAGCTGTGCTACTTCCACGACATGGCTTACGGCGAGATCGCCGAGGTGGTGGGCTGCCCCCAGGAAACCGTGAAGACGCGGATGTTTTATGCGCGGCGCCGCCTGCGGCTGCTGCTGGATGACCTGGCGGGTCATCATGGAGAACTGTCATGAGTGTGGTCATCCCGATGGAACACGACGAACACGCGGCCGTGCAGGCGTTGCTGCCCTGGTTCGCCCGCGGCCGGCTGGGCGAGGCCGAGGTCGCGCAGGTGCAGCGGCATTTGCTGCACTGCCAGCTGTGCCGCAACGAGCTGGCCGCCGAGCAGCCGCTGCAGACGCTGCTGCACGCGGCCGGCGATGCCGACACGGGCGACGCGGAAGCGGGCCTCGCGAAGTTGCACGCCCGCATGCAGCCGGTGGCGGCCAAGCGCTCCGCACCGCGCTGGATGCCCTGGGCGCTGGGCCTGCAGGGCGGGGCTGTCGCGCTGCTGCTGGGGCTGTGGCTGCAGGCCCGCCAGGACATGCCGGCCTACGAAGGCTTGTCGGCGGCCGGCAGCGCGCCGGTGGTGGCGGATGCCCTCGTCATGTTCAAGCCCGGCACCAGCGAGCTGGCGCTGCGCAGGCTGCTGCAGGCGCAGGGCGCCAGCGTCGTGGCCGGTCCGACCGAGACCGGCGCCTGGCTGCTGCGCGTGGACGCCCGCGGGCTGGCGGCGTTGCGCACGGCGCCCATCGTGCAGCTGGCCGAGCCACTGCAGCCAGCGCCACCAGGACCGGGGCGATGAAGCAGTTGCGGACCTGGCTGCGGCTGCTGGTGCTGCTGGCCTGCTGCATCGCCGGCCGGCCCGCGGTGGCGCAGGCCGAGGAGGCGCAGCGGCAGGTGCTGGTCATGCTGCAGCTGCCCAAGGCGCACTACCGCCCCGATGGCAGCTACGCCGGCAGCTACGGCGCCGGCGTGGGGCGGCAGTCGCGCCAGCAGGTGGCGCAGAGCCTGGCGGACAAGCATGGCCTGCAGATGAGCAGCGAGTGGCCCATGCCGCTGGCCGGCGTGGACTGCTTCGTCATGCGCGTGCCTGATGGCGACCGGCGCGCTGCGGCCGACGTGGCCCGGGCCGTCGCCGAGGACCGCCGTGTCGCCTGGGCCCAGCCGGTGGGCCTGTACCAGGCCCAGGGCAGCGAGCAGGAGCCGCTCTACGCCGCGCAGCCGGCGGCGCAGCAGTGGCACCTGGCCGAGCTGCACCGGCTCGCCACGGGCCGCGGCGTGCGCGTGGCGGTGGTGGACAGCGGCGTGGAGGTCGGTCATCCCGACCTGGCCGGGCAGGTCGTGTTCAACCAGAACTTCGTCGACGACCGCCCGCCGCCGGCCGAGAACCACGGCACGGCCGTGGCCGGCATCATCGCGGCGCGCGCCGACAACGGCGCCGGCATCGCCGGCATCGCGCCGCAGGCCCGGCTGCTGGCGCTGCGGGCGTGCTGGCAGGCAGCCAAGACGGACGGCGGGCAGACGCTGTGCACCAGCCTCGGCCTGGCCAAGGCCTTGTATGCGGCCATCCAGCAGGGCGCCGACATCATCAACATGAGCCTGGGCGGGCCGGACGACCGGCTGTTGGCGCTGCTGCTGGATCAGGCCCAGGCGCGCGGCGTCAGCATCGTCGCGGCGCAGCCGGCGAAGGGCGGGCCGTTTCCGGCCAACCATCCCGGCGTGCTGGTCGTTGGCAGCGGCCCGCCGCTGCCGGCGGGCACGCTCATCGCGCCGGGCCGCGATGTGCCGAGCACGCTGCCCGGTGGCGGCTGGGGATTGGTGTCAGGCTCGTCGTTTTCCGCGGCGCATGCGGCTGGCCTGCTGGCCCTCATGCGCGAACTGGGCGGCTCGCGCAGCGGAGGCATGCTGTTGAAGACGGCCTTCGTCACCACGGGCCAGGACCGCATCGACAGCTGCGCGACGCTGGCGCGACAGGCGGGGGCGCGTGGGCCGGCCTGCGCAGGGCTGGGGCACACTGCCGACTGATGCCTTCCGCGCGCCTGGCCAGGCTGACCGCCGCTCTTGCCGTCTTTTTCGGTGCTGCGCTGCCGGCCGGCGCCGACGTCGGAGGCACGTTGTCGCTGCAGACCGATGCGCGCAGCCGCGGCATGTCCTACAGCGGCAACCGGCCCAGCGCCCAGGTGAGCCTGGCCTGGGACGGCGATGGCGGCTGGTATGGCGGCGGCCAGTTGGGGTATGCACGCTTCGATGCGCAGCACCGCGGCGGCTGGCTGCAGGTCTACGGCGGTCGCGTGTTCGGGCTGGCGCCGGGGCTGGATGGTGAGGCGGGCGTCGTCGCCCATGTCTTCGAGAGCGTGTCGCGCTACGACTACCAGGAGGCCTACTGCGGCCTGCTCGGCGACGGCTGGCAGCTGCGTGTCTACGCGTCGCCGGACTATTACGGTGTCGGCCAGCGCAGCCTCTACGCGGAGTTGAACGCGCGCTGGCCGTTGGACTCGGGCTGGTCGGCCGTCGGCCATGTCGGCGTGCTGCGCGGCTTCGGGTCGCAGGTGGTGCCCTACAGCAGCCTGCCCGGCTCGACGCGGCAGGACCTGCGCCTGGGCGCCTCCCGGTTGCTGGGTACTGGTAGCGAGTTGCAGCTCGCGTGGGTTGCCGCGAGCCGTGGCGACCCCTACACGTGGACGGATTCGTCGCGTCGGCGCACGCTGCAGCTCACGTTGACCACGGCCTTCTGAGCGCGCGCGTCGCGCGAATTCCTCATCGCGTTTGAACCTGCACGCCGCAGCCCGGCACTCATGTCGCAGTGAACGCCATGAAAGGGCAATGACGATGAGGATCTTCAAACCATGGATGGCCGCCGCGGGTGTGGTGGTGGCGATGGCTGCCGGTTGCGGTGGCGGCAGCGGTTCGGGCCTGGACAGCAATGGCCGCCCGGTGGGTGACGGCAGCGACCCGAACGGCCCGATGACGGCGAGCTTCGCGTCCATCCAGTCGCACGTGTTCACGCCGATCTGCACCGCCTGCCACGCGGGCGCGTCGGCGCCGCGTGGGCTGAGGCTGGATGCCACCAACAGCTTTGCGCTGCTGGTGGGGGTGCCCAGTGTCGAGGTGCCGTCGCTCAAGCGCGTGGCGCCGGGCGATGCCGACAACAGCTACATCATCCAGAAGCTCGAAGGCCACCAGGCCGTGGGCGCGCGCATGCCGCTGGGCGGCCCCTACCTCGACGCCGCGACCATCACCCTCATCCGCCAGTGGATCAACAACGGGGCCCCGCAATGAGGGCCTGGCGACTGTGGCTGGGGCTGGCCCTGGCGCTGTTGTTCAGCGGCGTGCACGCCGAGCCCTACCTGGCCATCCGCACGGGTCTCAAGTGCGTGGCCTGCCACGTGAACCCCACGGGCGGTGGCCTGCGCAACGCGGTGGGCAACGCCTTCGCGCAGGGCGCCATCCCGGCCAACGCGTTGCCCGAGGCACTGCAAGGCTGGAACGGCTCGCTGCTGGACGACCGCCTGCGCCTGGGCGGCGACCTGCGCACCGCGACGACGCGCACTGCCGTCGCCGGCCAGCCCACAAGCAGCGTCGGTGGCACCGAGCAGGTGAGGCTCTATGCCGACGTGCAACTCGTCAAGGACTACCTCGGCGCCTACCTCGACCAGCAGGTGGCGCCCGGCAAGTCGGAGCGTCAGGAAGCCTACGTGCGCCTGTCGACGCCGGGCCTGGGCTGGTATGCGAAGGCGGGGCAGTTCTACCTGCCCTTCGGCTGGCGCTTGCAGGACAGCCAGGCCTTCGTGCGCCAGCTCAGCGGCATCAACATGACCGAGCCGGACAAGGGCCTGGAGCTGGGCCACGAGAGCGACGAGTGGTCCGTCCAGCTGGTGCGCAGCGGCGGCCCCGGCAACAAGGGCGGTGTCAGCGGCCACCAGACGACCGCACAGGCCATCTGGATTCAGCCCTGGGGTCGCGTGGGCGCGGCAGCGGCCCAGGTCAAGTCCTCGGCGGGAGACCGGCAGGCCTGGGGCCTGTTCGCAGGCACGGCGACCGGCCCGGTGGCCTGGCTGGCGGAGCTCGACCTCGTCAGCGACGCCGGCTACCCCGAAGGCACGCGGCGCCAGCTCGCCACGCTGCTGGAGGCCAACTGGCTGGTCCGGCAGGGCCACAACCTGAAGTTGACGAGCGAGTACCTCGACCCGGACCGCCGCGTGGCGCACGACAACAAGGTGCGCTACAGCCTGGTCTACGAGTACACGCCGATCGCCTTCGTGCAGTTGCGCGCGGGCATGCGCAAGTTCGGCGGCATCCCGCAGAACGCGACGGACAACCGGCGCCAGGCTTTTGCCGAGCTGCACGGCATGTTCTAGCGCCGCGCGCCACGAGGGCTGATGCCGGACCGCGGCGATGCCGACGCTGAAGCGCGGTGACGGCGGTTCGCCGGCTCAGCCCATCGCCGCGCCGCGCAGCCGTTGTGCCACGTCACCGGCGCGTGGCCGCCGGTCGACCTGCGGTTGCAGGCAGTCCTGTGCGACAGCCCGCATGGCTTGCAGCCCCGGGGCCTGCACGTCACAACAGCCGGCCAGTTCCTCCAGCAGGCAGCCCAGCGCTCGCACATCCAGCGCCTGCAGCCGTGCCGCCTGCTGCGGCGGCACGCTGGCGAGGAAGGATGCAGCACCGAAGTCACCCAGCCGGGCCTGGCCGTGGCCGTCGTGCAGCGTGTTGTGCGCGTACAGGTCGCCGTGCGAGAGACCGCGCTCGTGCAGGTGCGCCAGTGCGTCGGCCAGACCGGTGGCCATCGACAGCGCAGCGGTGGGTGTCAGGCGCAGTGCGGCGTCGTAGACGTCGCGCGTGCAGGACGCGAGGCTCGGCGGTTCCGCCAGCGCGCGGAACTCGGGGCCGACCAGCGGCATCAGCAGGCCGTCCGCGCCGGCGGGGTGCCCGCTCAGGCGGCCGATGGCGGGGATCAGCTGAGGGTGCGAGCCGGCCTGCAGGCAGGCGGCCAGCTCCGTCGACGGCAGGCCGTCGCTCGTGACCTCGCCCTTGAAGACCTTCAGCGCGACCGCACCGCCATCGGCAGTCACCGCGCGGTAGATGTGGCCCGACGCGCCCTCGCCGAGCAGGGCCTGCACGGCGAGCCGTGACCAGGGCACGCGCGGCAGGGCAGCACTGGCCAGCGCCGACGCTTCGTGCGCCATGCTGAACGGGTTGCCGCCGTGCGCGAGCCAGGTCAGCCGCGGCAGTGTCAGCAGCCAGTCGGGCAGGCCGTCGAGCCGGTTGGCCGAGATGCGCAGCAACTCCAGCGTTTCGCAGGCCGCAAGGCTGGCGGGCAGGGCGGTCAGGCGGTTGCCGGCCAGCGCCACCTTCTGCAGCGGCCGGCGGCCCAGCGCGTCGGGCAGCGTGGCGACGCGGTTGTCCGTCAGGATCAGCCAGCGCAGCCGTGGCGGCAGCGCGGCGGCCGGCACGTCGTCGATCCGGTTGGCCTTGAAGCCCACCATCTCCAGCGCCTCGCAGCGGCCCAGCGCCTCGGGCAGCCGCGTGAAGCGGTTATTGGAGCAGAAGATGACCTTGAGCCGGTGCAGCCGGGCCAGGTCGGCCGGCAGGTCTTCCAGTTCGTTGCCGGAGAGGTCCAGCACCTCCAGCGTGTCGGCCAGCGTGTAGACCTCGGCGGGCAGTTCGCGCAGGCCCTCGCGCAGGGTCAGCCGTTGTGTGCCGCGCAGGGCGCCGGCGCGGAGTTGCTCCAGGGTGTTCAAACGTGATCTCTCGGGCGCTGCCCCATCCGTGCGGGTTGCCGGGGCTTGTTCGGTCGGCCCGACCCGGCTTGGCGTTGGCGGCAAGCCGATGCAAGGGGTCAGGTAGGGGGCGGGGCTGGAATTCTAGGGAGCCGGGTGGTGCGTCTCGGGTTCTCGCGTGTCAGGCGGCGGTTACTTGAAGAGGAGGCGCGGGCATTAGCATTGCGCATCACCCGCGAGGTATTCCATGAAACTCGAAGACCTGCTCGCTACCGACGCATTGATCCCCTCCTTGCCGGAGGCGGTCAACCGGATTCTTGGCGAACTGCAGAACGATGATCCCGACATGCGCCGGGTCAATCAGCTGCTGTCCAGCGAGGTCGGGCTGACGGTGCGCATCCTGCGGCTGGTGAACTCCGCGCGCTACAGCGCTGGCGGTGCGCGTATCGGGACGGTGGAGGCGGCCACGGCGCGGCTCGGGCTGAAGGCCACGCGCCAGCTCGTGCAGGCGGCAGCCGTGGGGGGCATCTTCAAGGGCGTGCCAGGCGCGGACATGACCGACTTCTGGCGCCACAGCCTGGACGTCGCCAAGATCGCGCAGTCCCTGGCCGAAGAGTTGCGGCTCGACCCCGGCATCGCATTCACCGCCGGGCTGCTGCACGGTACGGGCGACCTCATCCTCAAGATGGCGATGCCCGACCGCGCCAGCCTGCAGCCGAACTTCGTCACCGACGACCACCGCTACGAGGCGCAGATCGCGGACCTGGGCTACGCCTACCCGGAGGTCGGCGCCGCCTTCGCGTCGCGCTGGCTGTTCCCGGAGCAGGTGATCGAGGCCATCCGCCACCAGTGCGATCCGCAGGACAGCAACGACCGGGCGTTCTCCAGCCTGCTGTACCTGTCCTGCTGGAGCGCACGCGTGCACGAGCTGGACATCGAAGGCACCGCGCTGTTCGACGCGGTGCCTCGCGACGTGGCTGAGTCCATCGGGCTGGCGGACGTGGACCGGCTGGCCGATGACAAGGTCATCCCGTGGACGCCGGACGACGAGGCGCGCGATTTCTCGTGACGTTGAACCGGGCGGCGCGCGAAGGCGCCGCTCACCCGTTCAGACCTTCTTCACGAACTCCGACTTCAACCCCATCGCGCCGATGCCGTCGATCTTGCAGTCGATGTCGTGGTCGCCGTCGGTCAGGCGGATGTTCTTGACCTTGGTGCCCACCTTCACGACCAGCGACGAGCCCTTGATCTTCAGGTCCTTGATGACGGTCACCGTGTCGCCGTCCTGAAGCACATTGCCGACGGCGTCCTTGATGACGCGGGCTTCCTCTGCAGCCGCCTCGGCTGCCTGTGCCGACCATTCGTGGCCGCACTCGGGGCAGACGAGCTGGGCGCCGTCCTCGTAGGTGTAGGCGGACTGGCACTTGGGGCAGGCGGGCAGGGTGCTCATGGGGTTCAGTAGGGGTTCAGTGTGTCGAATGGAAGCGCGTCACGTGCCGGACGCAGGCGAGTTCGCCGGGCCGGCAGGCCGACCGGGTTCTGCCTTGGGGCACAGGGGCTGACATCGGCCGTGCTCGGGAGGTGCCTGTATCTCCGTGAAGGCTGCATGCCCGTGGGGGCCTGACAGGCCGGCGCTCCGTGCGGCAGCGGGTCAGCCGGCTTCCGGCGCCTTGGCGCCAGCAGCACCGAAGTCGACGCCGTGGGCCGCCAGGTAATCGCGGATGAGGCGCCGGACCACCTGCGATGGCGTGACGTCCTGCTGCGCGCAAAGCGTCTCGAAGGCCTTCTTCTTGTCCGGGTCGATCAGGACGGTCAGCCGTGCGGTTTTCTGCTCCATGGTGTGCTTTCTATGTTAACGGCATGATAATCGTGAGCGAATCGAATGCCAATAATATTGGCCTGCCGCCGGGGTCAATCCGGACACGGCACCGCAGGCTTGGCATGCCGGTGGCTGCCCGTGCCGCCCGGCGCAGCCCACTCCATCGCCGACAACTTCGCTGACCATGCCCGATACCGCCAATGCCGAGGACCACGTCAAGCCCTTCATCTACGAGACGCTGACGACGAAGGCGCTTCACTTCTCGATCGGTGAGATCCAGAGCCGGATGCAGTCGCTCAAGCCGCTGGCGCTGGACCTGGACTACACCCGCACGATGATGGGCTTCCTGCTGTTCAACGACAGGCCGGACACCATCGGCATGGTCGGTCTCGGCGGTGGTTCGCTGGCCAAGTTCTGCCGCGCCTACCTGCCGAAGGCGCGCATCGACGTCGTCGAGATCAACCCGCACGTGATCGCGCTACGAGACGTGTTCCACGTGCCGCCGGACGACGGCCTCTTCGCGGTGCGCCGGGGCGACGGCGCCGACTTCGTGCGCTCGCCGCCGCATCGGCTGGACGTGTTGATGGTGGACGGCTACGACCCCGATGGCATCCCGCCCGCCCTGTGCTCGCAAGCCTTCTACGACGACTGCCGCGAATCACTGCAGCCGGAAGGCTTGCTGGTCGTCAACCTGCACATGGGCCACTGCGACTACGCCCTGCACGTCGAGCGGATCAGCCGCGCATTCGACGGCCGCGTCCTCGTCCTGCGTGACCGGGATTGCGGCAACAGCATCGTCTTCGGCTGCAACGGCCGCCGGCTGCAGCGCGCCCAGACCTCGCAGCTTCGCCGCCCCCGGCACTTCGATGCCGTCGCCTGGGAAGAGTTGGCGCCCAGCCTCGCCGAGGTCATGGTTGAGCTGCGGAAGACGGTGTTTGACGGGATGGGGCGCGGTTGAGGCTGCAACCACCCGCAAGCTTGAAGCGAAGCCCACGCACCCGGCTCTGTGTTGATTTCCTCCGAAACCTGACCCACCTCTCACACTGATTTCCGTTCAAACCTGACCCACGTATCAACCTAGCCTGCCGCGATTTGCGGCAGGAGCACTGGAGTGATTGACGTGGCGACACTGA
>NZ_JBIGIC010000024.1:0-36352 GCF_043555985.1 Pelomonas candidula
GCCGAAATGGGCGGTCACGATGCCGAAACGGCCGGTCACGATGAGCCGAAATCAGCGGTCGGTCACGATGACCGAAATGACCGGTCACGATGCCGAAATCGGCGGTCACGTTGGGCCGAAATACGCACGATGTCATCGCTGCTTGAAACCATCGCGGACTTTGCGTTCGGGGTGGTGAACTTCTTCCTCACGCTGCGCGACCAGACTGCGCGGCATCGCCATGACGATCCCTTCACCGCCGAGAAGAAGGAGCTGACGCGCCTTTGGCTGTTGAGCTGCGCAGGCGCAGTCATCGTCTCGGTGGTCGCCTTCTTCGTCGGCTCTTCGCTGGATGCAGCGAGCGCGGGCGGACAGTTTGCGTTCGCAGCTGAGGCCCTGCGTCAGGGCTTGTTCTACCTGGTCGCGGCTGCCCTTTCGCTGTCGCTGCTCTGCATGGCGTACTTCGGCTATCGCCTCTGGCGCCTGGAGCGGAGCTACTGAGGACGCCACGGTCGACGGGCGCGCTGCAAGGCACCGGGCAGGCCGCGTTGGAGCGCACTGCTAGACTGAAATCGAGGTCGCGGCTTTGTCGCAACTCCCTGCTTTTCCTCCCTTGTATCTTGGCGGCTCGGACTGGCCAAGGTAGCTCGCTCCTCCCCGGGGCAACAAAGCCCGCTGCTCAGCGATGAGCGCCTTGGCCGGACCGTCTTCTCCTCAACCCGAACGGTTGTTGGAACTTGAAGTTCGCATACGCAAGGAAGGGAACGAGAGGACATGTCCGAACCTGTGTTTGTAGGAATCGACGTGGCGAGCGCGACGTTGGAAGTGGCTTGGTCGGGATGCTCGGATACCTGGCAGGTGACCAACAACGACGCCGGCATCGCCGAGCTGGGAAGGCGTATGGCTGACCTAGCTCCGACGCTGGTCGTCCTTGAAGCGACCGGCGGCTATGAGTTTTCCGCCGCATCAGCTCTGCAGTTGCAGGGCCTCGCCGTTGCAGTGGTAAATCCCCGAACGGCCCGGGACTTCGCGAGAGCCATGGGCATATTGGCCAAGACGGACGCGCTGGACGCCAAGCTTCTAGCGTCGTTCGCGCGTGTTTTGAACCAGCATCCAGAACGCGAGCGGTTCATCAAGCCTCTGCCCGACGAGGCGCGCCAGCGTTTGCAGGCGTTGGTTCAGCGTCGGCGCCAGCTGATTGAGATGCAGACAGCAGAGGAGCTGCGGCGACGGCAGTCGCACGCCGCGTCAGTAACCAGCGTCGAACGGGTGCTCGCCTTCTTGGCTGAAGAACTGGCTGACAACGAGGCTGCGGTGTCGGCCCATCTTCAGCGACACCACGCTGACCTTGCGACGGCCCTTGCGACCGTCCCCGGCGTGGGCCGAACGAGCGTCGCAGTGCTGATCGCAGACCTGCCAGAGCTCGGCAAGATAGATCGGCGCCGAATTGCCGCGTTGGTTGGCGTGGCACCGATGAATAGGGATTCCGGCCAGATGCGAGGGCAACGGTCTATCTCCGGAGGCCGCCATGAAGTGCGACGTACTCTCTACATGGCCACGCTGGTTGCGGTGAGGTTCTGCGCGACCTTTCGCGCCTTCTATGAGCGGCTGGTCGCCAGCGGCAAAGCGAAGAAGGTCGCACTGGTGGCGAGCATGCGAAAACTACTTGCGACTCTGAATTCCATCGCCAAACATGGCTCTCGCTGGAACCCCATGATGCACGACATCTAGCAGCCACTGCGTCTAACCTCGGAACGCCGTCGGGGCGGTGGGGGCATCAAGTGGCCGCAAGCCTTTCTGCCACCAACCGACGTCTCGCCAGGCGCCATGCTTGTAGCCCACGTTGCGATACACGCCGATGGCTTCGAAGCCCATCGCTTCGTGCAAGGCCACACTGCCGGCGTTCGGTAATGCAACGCCCGCAAAGGCTTGGCAGTACCCCAGTTCGGCCAGCAGCGGCAACAGGCGGCCGTACAGGGCACGACCAACGCCCTGGCCACGCATGTCCTCGCGCACATAGACGGTCGTGTCGACGGACCACTGGTAGGCAGCGCGCTCGCGGTGCTTGCTGGCATAGGCATAGCCGCATACAGCGCCGTCGGAATCCACGGCCACCAGCCATGGCAGGCTGGTGAGCGTCTTCTCGATGCGAGCGCTCGTCTCTGCTTCGTCAGGCGGCTCAGTCTCGAAAGATATGGCCGTGTGCTGCACGACAGGCGCATAGATCGCAGCGACTGCGGCGCCGTCGTTCGGGGTGGCAGTTCGTATCTTCATGCTGCGTTCCTGAAGGAGGTAGTCGGTGCTGAACCGTCGCTGCTCGGCACATGAATGAGAAGGAGCGCTGCAAGGGCGCTGAGCGCCAGCGCGGCCGAGAACCACAGTGCAGCGGCACCGAAATGAGCGAGCAGCACGCCGAACAGCCACGGGGCCAGAGCCTGTGCCAGCCGTGCCGGCAACATGAGCAGCCCTTGGCGGTGCCCGTAGCCGGCTGGTCCAAACAGCGCCAACGGCAACGTGCCCTTGGCAATGGTGAGGATGCCGTTGCCCGCGCCGTGCAGCAAGGCGAACACGGCGGCAACTGGCGCCCCCAGCACGGCCAGCAGCGCCGCGCCCAGTGGGTGCATCAACGCGGCCAGGCGCGCCGAATGCAATGGATGCAGCCTGCGAAGGAAGCCGAATTCCAATAGCCGCCCCGTAACCTGTGCCGGCCCGACCAGCGCACCGATGGCGACAACCACGCCCGGTGCCGCACCGAGCAGCGCCAGCAGTCCAGGCAGATGAGCCGCCATGGCCGTGCTGACGAACCAGGTCACGGCAAACACCCAGGCCAGCAAAACTGCAGTAGCCAGCGGCGGTTCCACCGCATCCGGCGCTGAACTGGCCGACGTGCCGCCAGCTGTCACCGCCACCGGCTGCCCCGCACGCGGCAGCCAGGCATTCAGCGGCAGCCCGAGAACCAGGTGCAGCCCGGCCCAAGCCCAACACGCACCACGCCAGCCCCAAGCATGCTCCAGCGCCGCCGTCAGCGGCCAGCCGACCGTGCTCGCGAAACCGGCGATCAGCGTGATGCCGGTGATGGCGCCGCGTGCGTCGTGGCCGTAGAGCCGCACCAACGACGCGAACGCGGCCTCGTAGAGCCCACTGCCCATCGCCAGCCCCATGACGGCCCAGGCTGCGAACAGGCTGATCGGCCCGCTCGCCACCGCCATGAGGACCAGACCGAGGGCGAACAACAGGCTGGTGGCCATCAGCACGGGCCGCCCGCCCCAGCGGTCAATGCGCTTGCCGCTGTGCGGACCGGTCAAGGCCGACACCACCAGCGCTGCCGAGAACGCCGCGAACACCGTAGGCTGCGATACGCCCAGCTCGGCCGCCATCGGCCGTGCGAGCATGGCGGGCAGGTAGTAGGACGACGCCCAGGCCAACGTCTGAGCAGTTCCCAGCGTGGCGACGACGCGCGTGCGGCTGGCAGTCATCGTCAACCGCAGCAGCGCGAGACCGGTGCGGGGGCCGGCGCTGCAACCTCAAGGGCCGCCGGCTTGGGTCCGCAGCTGCTTGGACCACACCCCCGCTTCGGCGCTGAAACCGCGACAGGAGCGGCAACGGCTTCAGGCGCTGGACCGCAGCAGCCGGTCGCGGCGCCGGTCGGCGTAAGGTTGGCCGAACAAACACCCGTCTCCGGCAATTCCAGTTCGACACGGTCCGCCGCCGCCAGGTCGCCAGCGATGGCGGCGACGACAGAACGGGCCTGCTCGAAGCCGGTAGCCATCAGGAAGGTCGGCGCGCGGCCGTAGCTCTTGACGCCCAGCGTGTAGAAGCCCGGCTCGGGATGGGCCAGCTCGCGGTGGCCGTGCGGGCGCACAGTGCCGCAGCTGTGCAGGTTCGGGTCAATCAGCGGGCCCAGGGCCTCGCTGGACTCCAGCCAGGTGTCCAGCTTCAGTCGCAGCTCGCTGGTGAGGGACAGGTCCGGCCGCTGGCCGGTGGCGCAGATGATTTCGTCGATGCCCTCCACGACGACGGGCTGTTGCTTCGCGTCCAGCCCGGTGAGGCGCAACTGATCGCCGACGCGCTCGATGTGAGTGACACGCAGGCCGCTGAAGAACTCCAACGCGCCGCCGTCGCGCAGTCGGCGCAACGACGCACCGAGTGCGCCGCGGGCCGGCAGCGCATCCGCGTCCCCGCCGCCAAAGACGCGCTGCAGGGCCGGCGAGCGAACGGCCCAGGCCAAGCGCGTGCCCGTTGACTGCTTCGCCAGATCAGCCAGCGCCAGGAGCGCATTGGCGGCCGAGTGGCCTGCGCCTACCACCAGCGTGCGCTTGCCCTCGTAGCGGCCGCGCAGCGCGCCGGCGACATCCGGGATGCCGTAGAAGATGCGGTCCCTCACCTCCGGCTCGCCGACGGCGGGCAGGCCGTTAGCGCCCACGGGGTTGGGTTGATTCCAGGTGCCGGTGGCGTCGATGACGGCGCGGGCGCGCAGCTCGTGCACCTTGCCGTTCTGCTCGTAGCGCACCAGGAAGGCCGCCTGGTCGCGGCCGGCGCTCTTGACCTTGTCGAAGCCCTCGCGGCTCACCGCCAGCACCCGTGCGCCCAGCTTGATGAACGGCGCCACCTGCTGCAACGCAGCGAACGGCTTCAGCACCCGGTCTACCACCTCACCGGCGCGCGGCAGTTCGGCCGCCGGCGGGGCGGTCCAGCCGCTCGGCGCCAGCAGCCGCGCCATGGCGTGGTCGACGTCGTACTGCCAGGGCGAGAAGAGCTGGACGTGGCCGTAGTCGCGCAGATTGGCGCCGACCTCCTCGCCGGCTTCCAGCGCCACGAAAGGCAAGCCACGCTCAACGAGCTGTGCCACTGCCGCCAGACCCACCGGGCCGGCGCCCAGGACCGCTACGGGCAGCCCCGAATCCACCGCAGCAGCTTCCCGCAGCGTCAACGACATCAACGCGGCGCAGGCCGGGCACGCGCCCTGGAACTCGGCCGAGGCCTTCAACGCCTGGGGCGCTTCCTCGATCTTCATGCGCTTGAAGCCGTACTGCGCGAAGTATTCGGGCGCCGTGACGGTCAGCAAGTACAGCGCCGCGATGTCGCGCGAGCGGGCTTCGTGCAGCAGCCGCCCGACGAGCAGCCGGCCGATGCCCTGCTTCTGCAGGCCGGGCGCGATGGCGACCGAGCGCACAAGCGCAAGCGTGCCGTAGACCTCGGCGCCGGCGCAGCCGACGACCTCGCCGTTGCTCGTGGCGAGCAGGTAGGTGGACAGGTGGGCCTGCGCGCCTTCGGTCGGCAGCTTGTTGGCCAGCAGCAGGGCTTCGACGGCGGGCCAGTCGGATGCGCCGGCCTGGCGCAGGGAGATGGAGTTGTTCAGCAGCATGGTTTGGAATCCCGTTCGGGCTCCTTCGGCTCGGGCGGCAGGCAGCACATGGCGGCCGGGTCTTCGCGCAAGGCCTTCAGGAGCGTCAGCAATGAGGTCTCGACGGCGTCGCGCTGGCGGGGGCTCAGTGAGGCCAACAGCGCCTCGGCATGGTCATCGAGGGTCTTGTTCAGCTCACGGACGGTGCGCTCGCCGTAGGCGGTGAGCGTGACGAGCCAGCTCCTTGCGTCGGACGGGTTCGGCTCCTTGGTCACCAAGCCACGGGCTGCCATGGCCTCCACGGCACGCGACACCCAGCTCTTCTCCAGGCTCACGCGCGTGCCCAGCTCCGACAGTGGCAGCGGCCCGGAGCGGCCCAGCTCGGTGAGCAAGTGACACTGGGTGCTGGTGGTGCGACAGCACTCCGCCACGACGCGCTGGGCCCGCGTGTACATGCGGGCGACTTCTCGCAGCAGGCTGCCGGGGTTCGACTCGGACACTTGGATGCGTGTAGCAACTATCTGAGCGCATCTTGAGGTCGACCTTCTTGGTTGCCAATAGCAACTACATAGCGCAAAGAAACGGGGCCTTGGCCCCGCGGCGGCATCGCGTCAGATCGCGCGCTGGTTCACGCGCTTGGACAGTTCCTCGGCGCTCTCCTTGCGCTCGCTGTAGCGGTCCACGAGGTACGGCCCGAGGTCGCGGGTCAGGAGCGTGAACTTGAACAACTCCTCCATCACGTCCACGACGCGGTCATAGAAAGACGAGGGCTTCATGCGGCCGTCCTCGGTGAACTCGGCGAAGGCCTTGGCCACCGACGACTGATTGGGGATGGTCAGCATGCGCATCCAGCGGCCCAGCACACGCATCTGGTTCACGGCGTTGAACGACTGGGAGCCGCCGGAGACCTGCATGACGGCCAGCGTCTTGCCCTGCGTCGGCCGCACGGCGCCGGACGACAGAGGAATCCAGTCGATCTGCGCCTTCATGATCCCGGTCATGGCGCCGTGGCGCTCGGGCGAGGTCCAGACCATGCCTTCGGACCAGGCGGCCAGTTCGCGCAGCTCCTGCACCTTGGGGTGCGTGTCGGGCGCGTCGTCGGGCAGCGGCAGGCCGCTGGGGTTGAAGATGCGCACCTCCGCGCCCATGGCCTCCAGCAGGCGGGCCGCCTCAAAGGTCAGCAGGCGGCTGTACGAGCGCTCGCGCAGGGACCCGTACAGCATCAGGAAGCGGGGCCGGTGCTGCGACGGCGCAGAAACGGTCAAACGCTCCTGCGTCGGCACGTCGAACAGGTCCGTGCGCAGCGCCGGGAAAGTGGCGTCAGGGAACAGCGGTTCAGACATGACGGGCCTCACCCGCAGTGGCAGAAGCGGCCGCCGCCTTGGGCGTCGTCAGCAGCTGATGAACGCCCACCGCCACGGCGGCGCCGAGCAGCTCGGCGACGACGAAGCCCAGTGCGCTCGAAGGTGCAATGCCGGCGAAGCTGTCGCTGAACATGCGGCCGAACACGGCGGCCGGGTTGGCGAAGGACGTCGACGCGGTGAACCAGTAGGCCGCGCCGATGTACGCGGCCACCATGGCAGCGACACGAGTGCTGGGCGCGCGCAGGATCACCAGCAGCAGGCCAAAGGTGGCCACGCCCTCTGCGATCCACTGGCCGGTGCCAGCGCGCAGCTTGGTGGAGAACTGCACGATGGTCATGTCGAACATGGCGTGTGCCAGCCATGCACCCAGCATCGCGCCGAGGAGCTGGGCAGTGATGTAGGGTGCCAAGGTGGCCTTGGGCAGCTCACCGCGCCAGGCCATGACCGCGCTGACGGCCGGATTGAAGTGGGCGCCGCTGACGGGGCCGAACACTTCGATGAGGATGTAAAGACCGCCCACGGTGGCCAGCGTGTTGGCCAGCAGCGCGACGGCCACGTTGCCGCCGGACAGGCGCTCGGCCATGACACCGGAGCCGATGACGACGGCCAGCAGCAAGGCCGTGCCCAGCAGTTCAGCGAAGAGCTTGCGAGACAGGTTCATTAGGTCAGCTCTTGGCAATGTCGGCCAGTGCTTGCTGCAGCTCGGCCTTGCCCATCGTGTCGAGCGGCAGCGCGAGCAGCTGCAGCATGCGGTAGCCGATGGCCTGGCGTGTCAGCTCAAAGGCGCGACGCTTGCCTTCATCGCCGCCCTCGGCGTTGGACGGGTCGGGGTAGCCCCAGTGCACCTTCACCGGCTGGCCGTTGCCACCAAAGAAGACGGGGCACTGCTCCGCCGCGGCGCTGTCGCAGACGGTGATGACGATGGACAGCGGCGGCGCTCCGTCTTGGCTGAATTGGTCCCAGCTCTTGCTGTAGTAGCCGCTGGTGTCGACGCCGGCGTTCTGCAGCGCCTCGACGGCGAAGGGGTTGATGCGGCCGCTGGGCGCGCTGCCGGCGCTGTGGGCCTGCACATCCTTGCCGAGCTTCTTGGCCCAGTGGTTAAGCATGCCCTCGCTGAGGACGCTGCGGGCGGAGTTGTGGGTGCAGAGGATGAGGACGTGGGTGGTCATGGGAAGGCTCAGCGCTTGCCGATCTGGTGGATTTCGTGCTGGATCGCCAGGGGCTCCAGCTTTTGGAGGGGCAGCGCCAGCAGCAGTTCGATGCGGCGCTTGAGGGTGATGGCAACGTCCCGGAAAGCCTGCAGCTTGGCCGCCTCGCTGCCTTCAACATGACCCGGGTCAGGCACGCCCCAATGGGCAGTCATGGGTTGACCGGGCCAGACCGGGCAAATCTCGCCGGCGGCCGAGTCGCAGACCGTGAACACGAAGTCCATGATGGGCGAGCCAGGCACAGCGAACTCGTCCCAGCTCTTGCTGCGGAAACCCTCCGTCGGGACATGCAGCGAGGCGAGCGTCTGCAGGGCCAGCGGGTTGACCGTACCGTTGGGGTGGCTGCCCGCCGAATAGGCCTTGAAGCGCCGCTCACCCAGGCTGTTCATCAGGCCCTCGGCCATGATGGAACGCGCCGAGTTGCCGGTGCAGATGAAGAGAACGTTGAAGGTGTTTTCGAGCATGGCGGTGTCCAGTCAGCAGTCGCAGGATGCGGTGGCGCTTTCCACGGCGCAGGCGGCGCCCTGGCAGCAGTTCTGGGTGAGGTAGCTCAGCAGACCGTTCATGCGCTCGTAGTTGGCGCGGTAGATCAGGTTGCGGCTGGCGCGCTCCTGCGTGACCAGGCCGGCGTTGACCAACTCCTTCAGGTGGAAGGACAGGGTCGCCGGCGGCGTGCCTAGGGCCTCGTGGATGGCGCCTGGGGTCAGGCCGGCATCGCCAACGACCACCAGCGCGCGGAAGACCTGCAGGCGCAGCGGCTGGGCCAGCGCGGCAAGACCTTTGATGACGTCGTTTTCTTCCATGATTCCATTTTTATGGAAGTCAGGAAGTTTTGCAAGCTCGCTCCAGCGGGACCAAGACCGTGCAGAAAAAACGAGGCCCCGGTCAAAGCCGGGGCCATAAAGCCTCGACGCTGTCATCACGCCGATGCTCCTGCTCAGGGAGGTAAAGCAGGGAGGCCAGCAGGCTGGCCTCAGTTGTTACTCTATCAGCGGAGCGGCACCGTCGTGCGGTCTTGCAATGTGCCATGTCCAGCCGGCCAGATTGACTTTCAAGACGGTTGCTGAGCAGGCGTCGACGCGATGACAGCAGAGACGTTCCAAGCCTCTGGCCTTCGGCCAGGGGCGTTTTTTTGGCTGCTCAGCTTCAGATGCGGAGCGGTTTGGCGGCGTCATTTGTGACGCCAGACCTTCATCGCCGAGATGGGCATGATGGCCGCAAGCCCGGACAACGCTCATATCGACAGACTGACTGGGTTTGGCATGGCGCTGTGCCTGATGGGCATGGCGGTCACCATGTTCAGTCCACGTCCACAGGTCTGCACGTCCAGTTGAAGGTCACAGGCCGGCACACAGGGTCAGTGCGATCAATCGGCTGCCAATACGCGCAGAGGCGTCAGTGCCTGTGCACAGCGCGTAGGTGCGGGCTCGGCAGTTCGGCTGACGGCGGCTCCTGGGACGCCTCTTCGAGACCCGCAAGAATGCCGCATTGATCCGCCTTTCGCACATCGCTGCAGCGCTGCCGAAGCTCTTTCAGCTGCTTCTCCAACAAGCGCAGTTCCTTGATGCGCTTGGATACATGACCAATGTGCTCATCGAGCAGCGCATTGACGTCGCCGCAGTCTTCGCCAGGCGCATCCTTGAAACGCAGAAGAGCGCGTACCTCGTCTAATGACATATCAAGGCTGCGGCAGTACCGGATGAACTGCAGGCGCTCCAAGTGGGGCGCCTCGTACACCCGAAAGTTCCCTTGTGTCCGCCCGGGAGCCGGCAGCAGACCCTCGCGCTCGTAGAAGCGGATCGTCTCTATGGGCGTTGCTGACGCGGCTGACAAGTCGCCAATCTTCATGAGTACCCCAGGGCTCGCAAGGACATAAGTGTAGAGACTTGACTCTGTAGCAGCTACAGGTTGTCAAATACTTTCTAAGCTGACGAACGAGCAAGCATGAGCACCCACGAGCACGCCCACGACGACCATGCCCACCACCACCATGAGCATGACCACGCGCATGGGGCCGGACACGACCACGGCCATGCACACCAGCAAGAGACGCCATGCTGCGGCTCGGCCCACGGCGTGGAGACCAAGTCCCCAGTCGTCGCGACGTCCGGCGGCCTGCTGCTGCGCATCCCCGCCATGGATTGCCCAACCGAGGAAGGGCAGATACGGCGCGCGCTGGAGCGCTTCCCCGAAGTGCGCGGGTTGCGGTTCGATCTGCCTGCGCGCGCGTTGGACGTCAACGCACCGCAGGCGGTCTGGGAGCCGGTGATTGCCGCCATCAACGGCATCGGCTTCAAGACGGAGACGCTGTCGGCGCCGCCTCCCGCCGAGGACACCGCCAAGGCCCAGCGCGCTGAGTTGATCCGCCTGGTTGCGGCGCTGCTCGTTGCAATCGCTGCTGAACTGGTCCACTTCTTCGCGCCGGAGACGCTGGTCTGGAAGGTGGCCGGTATGGCCGTCGCGACAGGTGCCATCGCGCTGTCCGGCCTCGCCGTGTTCCGCAAAGGCCTGTCGTCGCTCCTGCGCGGCCAGCTCAACATCAACGCACTGATGTCGGTGGCTGTTGCCGGCGCCTTTGCCATCGGGCAATGGCCCGAAGCGGCAATGGTGATGGCGCTGTATTCCTTGGCTGAACTCATCGAGGCGCGCTCGGTCGAGCGGGCGCGCAACGCCATCACCGGGCTGTTGGCGTTGTCACCGCCCCAGGTGGAAGTGCGCCAAGCCGATGGCACTTGGGCCAGCGTGGATGCAAAGACCGTGGCCGTCGGTGCGACGGCCCGCGTCAAGCCTGGCGAACGATTCGCCCTTGACGGCCGAGTCACCTCCGGCGAGGGCGCCGTCGATCAGTCCCCCGTCACTGGCGAGAGCATCCCGGTGGATAAGGCACCGGGCGATGACGTCTTTGCTGGGACCATCAACCAGGCTGGCGCGCTCGAGTTCGAAGTGACCAAGCCCGCCAGCGACACGGTGCTGGCGCGCATCATCCATGCCGTCGAGGAAGCCCAAGGCCAGCGCGCGCCAACCCAGCGCTTCGTCGACAAGTTCGCCGCCATCTACACGCCGGCCATCTTCCTGCTGGCGCTGGCGGTCGCAGTGGGGACGCCGTTCCTCATGGGCTGGCCGTGGCTGACGGCGGTCTACAAGGCCCTCGTCCTGCTCGTCATCGCCTGCCCCTGCGCGCTCGTCATCTCTACGCCCGTGACTGTGGTCAGCGGCCTGGCGGCGGCGGCCCGTCGCGGCATCCTCATCAAGGGTGGCGTGCACCTCGAGGAGGCCCGCAAGCTCAAGGTGGTTGCGCTGGACAAGACCGGTACGCTGACCGAAGGCAAGCCGCGCCTCGTAGCGCAAGCGGCGTTGTCTCAGACATTGCCTGAAGCCGAGGTGATGCTGATTGCCAAGAGCTTGGCATGCCGTTCTGACCACCCGGTGTCCAAGGCCGTCGCGTCCGGACTGGACGGAGAACCACTGCCCGTCGAAGCCTTCGGCGCCGACCTGGGCCGAGGCGTTCACGGCACCGTCAATGGCCGCCAATACATCCTAGGCAATCACCGCTGGGTTCATGAGCGAGGCCTGTGCTCCGCCGAGCTGGAGGCGCGGCTTGAGGAGCACGAGGCGCAGGGGCGCACGCTGTCCTTGCTGGCGGACCAAGAGCGCGTCCTAGGGCTTTTTGCGGTCGCCGACACCGTCAAGGAGACCAGCAGGCAGGCCGTCGCTGACCTCAAGACCCTGGGCATCCACTCCATCATGCTGACCGGTGACAACCCGTCCACGGCGAAGGCGATTGCCAGCCAGGTTGGCATCGACGAAGTTCAGGCCAATCTGCTGCCCGAGGACAAGCTCAAGGTGATTTCCGAGCTGGGTCAAACCCATCAGACGGGCATGGTCGGCGATGGCGTCAACGATTCACCGAGCTTGGCTGCGGCCGCCGTGGGTTTCTCGATGGGCGGCGCCGGCACCGATACGGCCAAGGAAGCGGCCGACGTGCTCATCATGAACGACGACCTGCGAAAGGTTCCTGAGACCATCCGGTTGTCCCAGCGCACCTACGCCATCCTTTGGCAGAACATCGTCTTGGCGCTTGGCATCAAGGCCGTGTTTTTCGTGCTGGCGGTGTTCGGCAGTGCCACGATGTGGATGGCGGTCTTCGCCGACATGGGCGCGAGCCTGCTGGTGGTTTTCAACGGGTTGCGTCTTCTCCGGGTCTCGACCCGCCACTGACTGTCACGGTCCCGCAGCGATACTTAGGCCATGTACCGGCTCGTCGCAATGCTGCTCGCTTTGCTACTGCCGCTCCAATTCGCTTGGGGCGCAGCGGCTGTGTATTGCCAGCATGAGACTGGCGTGCAGTCTGCCAAGCATGTGGGCCACCATGCTCATGAACACAAGGCGGACGAAGGCACTGAGAAGCCCGCGAGCGCGAAGCTCGCTGTCGACAACGACTGCACGGCTTGCCATGCCACCTGCTCTGCAATGGCTTGCGAGGCTCCGGCCAGCATGGAGGCGCTTGCTCTGACGAGTCGCCTCGACATTCCCACCTTCGACGCTCATGCGTCCGCGCCCACCAGGGCGCCAGACCGCCCTCAGTGGCGCCGTCTCGCCTAGCCGGCGAGACAGGAGGACTTCCAACCACACCCGTCTCGCCGAATCCCTGGTTTCAACCTATGAGATTCGATGAGAAGAATTCTTTGGCCGCTCGGGCTGGCGGCCGCATTGCTCAGCCCTTTTACCGTCCGCGCCCAACTGGCGACAAACACGGCGGCAGACAGCCTCACCCTTGAACAGGCGCTCGAGCTGGCGACGTCGCGAAGCTTCGTGGTGTCGGCGGCGCAGCGAGAGCTTGAGGCCCAGGACGGCTCCGTCCGGCAGGCTGGCGCGTTCCGCAACCCGGAACTCGCTGCAAGCGTCGAGGACACCCGTAGCGCGACGCGAACGACAACCACGACGCTGAACATTCCGTTGGAGCTGGGCGGCAAGCGCACCGCCCGCGTGAACGCGGCTCAGCGCTCGCGTGACCTCGCCCAGGTCGAGCTGGCCAACGCAAAGGCCCAGGTTCGTTCATCGGCCATCGCGGCGTACTTCGCAGTGCTCGCAGCTCAGGAGCGCTCGAAGCTGGCCACCAACTCGGCAGACCTCGCCACGAGTGGCGCACAGGCTGTATCCAAGCGCGTAGCGGCCGGCAAGGTCTCGCCGGTGGACGCCACCCGCGCCCAGGTCGACCAAGCCAACACGCAGCTCGAGCTCGCTGAAGCGCAAGCGGAGCTGTCCACTGCCCGCCATGCTCTGGCCAACCTCTGGGGGGATGCAGAGCCACGGTTCGTTCGCGTCGGAGGAGACATCAACGCCATTCCTGAGCGTGCGCCCCTTCCCGAGCTGATGGGCCGGCTCGAGGAGGCTCCGGCGCTGCTGGCCGCCCGTACCGAGGTGGAGCGCCGCAAGGCGCTGGTGGATGTCGAGCGCAGCAAGGCGACGCCGGACGTGACGCTGAGCGTTGGCGCGAAGCGCGACAACGAATTGGGACGCACGCAGGCCATCGTCGGTCTGTCCATCCCGTTGCCGCTCTTTGACCGCAACCAAGGCGCGGTCTACGAGGCCAACAAGCGAGCGGACAAGGCGGAGGATGAGTTCCAGGCCGCGCGCCTGCGCGTCCTTGCTGACCTGCAGACGGCGGCAGCGCAGTTGTCCATTGCTCGCACATCGCTGCAGACGCTGCAGTCGACGGTCCTGCCCGCTGCACAGCAGGCCTACGACTCGGCCAGCAAGGGCTTCGAGGCCGGCAAGTTCGGTTTCCTTGACGTCATCGACGCGCAGCGCTCCCTGCTGCAAGCCCGGGCGCGCTACCTGAGCACGCTCTCCAACGCATACCAGGCCGCCACGGCCATCGACCGCCTGCTCGGTCGCTGAGAACGGAACACCAACATGGCAATCACGAAGAAACAGCGCATCGCGATGGCGGTCATCGTCCTGGTCGGCGTCATGGCCGGCGGCGGACTGCTGCTCACCGAACGGCACAAGACCGGCGAAGAAGCCGAACAGGCCCAAAACACCAATGAGGCCGGCTACGCGCACAAGGAGGGTGACGACGACAAGAAGGCCGCCCCGGCTGCCAAGGAAGCGCACGAGGAGCATGAAGATCGCGCGGTCAAGCTGACCGAGGAACAAGTCAAGAAGGCTGGCATCGCGGTGCAAGTCGCGGGCCCGGCGAAGCTTCAGGCTGCCGCCGAGTTCACCGGCGAAATCCGCTTCAACGAGGACCGCACGGCCCACGTCGTGCCGCGCCTGGCGGGTGTGGCCGAACAAGTCGTCGCCAATCTCGGCCAGTCGGTGCGCAAGGGTGAGGTCCTGGCCGTCATTGCCAGCAACTCGCTGTCAGAGCAACGCAGCGAGCTGCTGACCGCCCAGGAGCGCCGCGATGCGGCCCGCGTCACCTACGAGCGCGAGAAGAAGCTCTGGCAGGAGAAGATTTCTGCGGAGCAGGACTACCTGCAGGCCCAGTCTGCCCTGCGTGAAGCGGACATCGCGTTCCGCAATGCGACCCAGAAGCTCGCGGCCGTAGGTGCCACCGGTTCGTCGGCCAACCTCAATCGCTTCGAGCTGCGCGCGCCCTTCGACGGCACGGTGGTCGAGAAGCACCTGGCGCTCGGAGAGGCGGTCAAGGAAGACGCCAGCATCTTCACCGTCTCCGACCTCCGGTCGGTCTGGGCGGAGTTCAACGTCGCGCCCAAGGACCTGGCCACCGTTCGCGTGGGTCAGCGTGTCTCGGTCTCGTCGACTGCGTTCGAGAGCAAGGTGGAAGGCACCATCTCCTACGTCGGCGCGCTGCTGGGCGAACAGACCCGCACCGCCCGTGCCCGCGTGACGCTGACCAATCCCGATGGCGCCTGGCGCCCCGGCCTCTTCGTCACTGTCGCCGTGTACGGCGAGAACCAGGACGTCCCTCTGACGGTGCCGGCCGATGCGGTCCAGACCATCGAGAACCAGGCCATGGTCTTCAAGGCCGTGTCCGGCGGATTCGAGGCGGTGGCCGTCAAGGTGGGCCGCTCCGACGGTCGCACGGTCGAGGTGCTCAGCGGCCTCAAGGCCGGCGACCAGGTCGCGTCCAAGAACACCTTCGTCCTCAAGTCCGAGCTGGGCAAAGCCAGCGCGGGCCACGAACACTGAACGGGAGGACGGACATGTTTGAACGCATCATCCGCTTCTGCATCGAGCAGCGTTGGCTGGTCATGCTGGCCGTGCTGGCCATGGCAGCCCTCGGAGCCTACAGCTACACCAAGCTGCCCATCGACGCCGTCGTCGACATCTCCAACGTGCAGGTCGTCGTCAACAGCCAGGCACCGGGCTATTCGCCGCTGGAGACCGAGCAGCGCGTCACCTATCCCATCGAGACGGTCATGGCCGGCCTGCCTGGCCTGGAACAGACGCGCTCCCTGTCGCGCTACGGCCTGTCCCAGGTCACCGTCATCTTCAAGGACGGCACCGACATCTACTTCGCGCGGCAGCTCGTCAACCAGCGCCTGCAGGAGGCGCGCGAGCGGCTGCCTGACGGCGTGACGCCGAGCATGGGACCCATCTCCACGGGCCTTGGAGAAATCTACCTGTGGACCGTCGAAGCGGTGAAGGGCGCGAAGAAGCCCGACGGCACGGCCTACACGCCCACCGACCTGCGTGAAATCCAGGACTGGGTCGTCAAGCCGCAGCTGCGCAACGTGCCAGGCGTCACTGAAATCAACTCCATCGGCGGCTTCGCGAAGCAGTACGTCGTGGCACCCAACCTCGAGCGCCTCGGCGCCTTCGGCCTCAGTCTGGCCGACGTCGTCAACGCGCTGGAGAAGAACAACTCCAACCTCGGCGCTGGCTACATCGAGCGGCGCGGCGAGCAGTACCTTGTGCGCGCGCCTGGCCAGGTCAAGTCCATCGAGGACATTGGCGAAATCATCATCGGCACGGCACAGGGTCAGCCCATCCGCGTCCGCGACGTCGCTGCCGTCGAGCTGGGTCGGGAGCTGCGCACCGGCGCGGCCACCGAGAACGGCCAGGAGGTGGTGCTCGGCACTGTCTTCATGCTGATGGGCGAGAACAGCCGCACCGTCTCGCGAGCCGTGGACAAGCAGATGGAGGCCATCAACAAGACGCTGCCCGCTGGCGTCAAGGCCGTCACCGTCTACGACCGGACCACGCTTGTCGACAAGGCCATCAAAACCGTTCAAAAGAACCTGGTGGAAGGCGCACTGCTGGTTATCGCGGTGCTGTTCGCCTTCCTTGGTAACTTCCGGGCGGCGCTCATCACGGCCATGGTCATCCCGCTGTCGATGCTCTTCACCTTCACGGGCATGGTGAAGTACGGCATCAGCGCCAACCTGATGAGCCTGGGCGCTTTGGACTTCGGCATCATCGTGGACGGCGCAGTGGTCATCATCGAGAACGCTGTGCGCCGACTGGCGCACGTCCAGGCGCACAAGGGCCGGGCGCTAACGCGCGCGGAGCGC
Organism: Pelomonas candidula; assembly: GCF_043555985.1. Lineage (NCBI taxonomy): Bacteria > Pseudomonadati > Pseudomonadota > Betaproteobacteria > Burkholderiales > Sphaerotilaceae > Roseateles > Pelomonas candidula. The sequence continues at coordinate 16,379 of NZ_JBIGIC010000024.1, forward strand.
TTCCACGAGGTGTTCGCGGCAGCCAAGGAAGCTCGCCGGCCCCTGCTCTTCGGGCAGCTCATCATCATGGTGGTCTACGTGCCCATCCTTGCCCTCACCGGCGTGGAGGGCAAGATGTTCCATCCCATGGCCTACACGGTGCTGCTCGCGCTGCTCGGTGCGATGGTGCTGTCTGTGACCTTTGTCCCTGCTGCCGTGGCACTGTTTATCGGCGAACGGGTGACCGAGAAGGAGAACCGCCTGATGGAGTGGGCCAAGCGCCGCTACGAGCCCGCGCTCAAAGCGACGCTGGGCAACGCGCCTGTGGTGATGACCTTCGCGACCGTCATGGTGGCCCTCTCCGTCATCGTGGCCACCAAGCTGGGCAGCGAGTTCGTGCCCAATCTCAACGAGGGCGACTTCGCCATTCAGGCGCTGCGCATCCCGGGCACGAGCCTGACGCAGTCGGTGGAGATGCAAAAGCAGCTCGAGGCGACGCTCAAGGCGAAGTTCCCTGAGATTGAGCGCATCTTTGCGCGCACCGGCACGGCCGAGATTGCTGCAGACCCGATGCCGCCGAACATCAGCGATGGCTACATCATGCTCAAGCCGATGGACCAGTGGCCCGAGCCTCGCAAGACGCGCGACGAGCTTCTTGCGGCCATCCGCGATGAAGCCGCCACAGTGCCTGGCAACAACTACGAGTTCTCGCAGCCCATCCAGCTCCGCTTCAACGAACTCATCAGCGGCGTGCGCTCGGATGTGGCCGTCAAGGTCTTCGGTGACGACAACGACCTGCTCAACGATACGGCCAACCGCATCGCGGCCACGCTGCAGAAGGTGCCGGGTGCCACCGAGGTCAAGGTCGAGCAGACGACGGGCCTGCCGATGCTCTCGGTCAACATCGACCGTGCCAAGGCCACGCGCTACGGCCTGAACATGACCGACGTGCAGGAGGCCGTGGCTACGGCCGTGGGCGGTCGAGAAGCCGGCACCTTCTTCCAGGGTGACCGGCGCTTCGACATCCTGGTGCGGCTGCCTGAAGACGTGCGACAGGACGTCGAGGCGCTCAAGCGCCTTCCCATCCCGTTGCCGAAATCGGGGGCTGAAGGCCGCGCTTCATACATCCCGCTTGGCGAAGTCGCGGCTCTTGAAGTTGCACCCGGACCCAACCAGGTTTCCCGTGAGAACGGCAAGCGCCGGGTGGTGGTCAGCGCCAACGTGACGGGCCGCGACCTCGGTTCGTTCGTCGCCGACGCGCAGGCTGCGATGGCGAGCGTGAAGGTGCCGACGGGCTACTGGACCGCCTGGGGCGGGACGTTCGAGCAGTTGCAGTCCGCGTCCCAGCGTCTCCAAGTCGTGGTGCCGCTGGCGCTGGCCATGGTGTTCCTGCTTCTCTTCACCATGTTCGGCAACGCCAAGGACGGCCTCCTGGTCTTCACGGGCATCCCGTTTGCGCTCACCGGCGGCGTCCTGGCGCTGTGGCTGCGGGGCATTCCGCTGTCGATTTCGGCGGCGGTCGGCTTCATTGCCTTGTCCGGTGTCGCCGTGCTCAACGGGCTGGTGATGCTGTCGTTCATCCGCAGCCTTCGCGAGGAAGGCAAGAGCCTCGACGACGCCATCTGGGAAGGCGCGCTGACCCGGTTGCGTCCCGTGCTGATGACGGCCTTGGTCGCCTCGCTCGGCTTTGCGCCTATGGCAATCGCCACTGGCACTGGTGCGGAAGTGCAGCGGCCGCTGGCAACGGTGGTCATCGGAGGCATCTTGTCGTCGACCGCGCTCACCCTGCTTGTACTGCCGTTGCTGTATCGGTGGGCACACCGACGGGATGACGACGAAGTCGAAGCACCTGCTGCGACCTTAGTGAACGCCTAAGGAGAAATGACGATGTCGCACGACCACGCTCACGGGTCAGCAGGCCACGACCACACAGCGGGCGCTAACCAGCGCTCGCTGAAGATTGCCTTCGGGCTCACGACGGTGTTCCTGTTCGTCGAGCTGGTCGGCGGCATCGTGTCGCAGAGCCTTGCGCTCATCTCGGATGCGGCGCACATGTTCACGGACGTCGCGGCGCTGGCCATCGCGCTCGCGGCCATCCGGATAGCGAAGCGTCCGGCCGATGCCCGAAGGACCTTCGGTTATCACCGCTTCGAAATCCTGGCTGCAGCGTTCAACGCCATGCTGCTGTTCGGGGTGGCCGTCTACATCCTCTACGAGGCCTACCTGCGCATCAAGGCGCCGCCGGAAATCCAGTCGACGGCGATGCTCGTCATCGCAGTCGTTGGCCTGCTGGTCAACCTCATCAGCATGCGCGTTCTTCAGGGCGGCCAGGAGTCGAGCCTGAACGTGAAGGGTGCCTACCTCGAGGTGTGGGCCGACATGATTGGCTCCGTCGGCGTCATCGTCGGGGCGGTCATCCTGAAGTTCACAGGCTGGGCCTGGGTCGACTCAGCGGTCGCCATCCTCATCGGCCTGTGGGTCGTGCCTCGGACTTGGACGTTGCTCAAGTCGAGCATCAACATCCTGTTGGAAGGGGTGCCCGAAGACGTTGACATGGTCGAGCTGAAAAAGCTCCTGTTGGCCGTTCCGTGCGTCAAGAGCCTCCACGACTTGCACGTCTGGGCGGTCACGAGCGGCAAGAGCACGCTCACAGTCCACCTGGTGACGGAGCCGGAAGTGAACGTCGAAAAGCAAGTCCTTCCCGAGGTGCGCAGGCGCCTGGCGGAGACCTTCGGCATCCACCACATCACCGTGCAGTGCGAGCTGGAGCCTTGTGGCCAGACCGACGAGGGGGATCATTTCAAGAGCGCTACCGCCGCGCTCGCCGAGGAGCATGACGAGAAGAGCCATTCACACCAAGGCCATGAGCACTGAAATTTGCGACTGTTTTTATCGAACTGGCGTGGGGTGACCACGCATGCAGGCGCCGGTGGGCAACTGCTTGGTGTGGTCCTAACGCCGAGCTGCTGCCAGACCTGGCCGGGAGGCCCGCCCCTCTATCCGCAGCACCGTGCTGCGCCTACAACCTGAGCTTTCTCTGCCGGCAAGGCCAAGTCCTCCAGGATGGTGCAGTCGACTGCCGGGCCGCCCGAACAGGCGGTATCGCAACTGCAGACGAAAGCGCTCAGGTTGGCTTCGAGCGCCTTCAGCTCCTCAAGCTTCTGCTGCACCTGCGCCAGGTGGGCGGCGGCGATGTCGCGCACTTCGGCGCACGGGCGGTCAGGCTGGTCGACGAGCCCGACCAGTTCCCGCACTTGCTCGATGGAAAAGCCGAAGTCTCGGCAGCGGCGGATGAAGACGAGGCGTCGGACGGTCGCCTCGTCATAGCTGCGTTGGCCGGCTTCTGTTCTCGCGGCCGGTGGCAGGAGACCAATGTCTTCGTAGTACCGAACCGTGGGCACCGTCGCGCCGGTACGGCGGGCAACAAGCCCGATGGAGAGTCTTGCACTCATGCCGCCATCCTAGCCACTCACCCACAGGCGCCCGGCGAGCATCCACATGCCTTGGCGGCAACCAGCTGGGGCAGGAACTGATCGAACAACCACCGCGCATCGGCACCAGCTTCAGCAGGGGCCTCAATGGTCAGCTCAACGGACACTGGCGTGTCGCGGAGGTAGAAGCGAAGGAAGCCGCAGCATCGCCGTTCACCATCGACGATGCGCTCCAGCTCTATCCGGGCCTCGCGCGCGTAGGTCAGGTGCAGCGTGGTTTCTTCTAGCCGGTGCGCGGTCAGGCTCTGCGCCGTGACTTGCCGAATCCAAGCCAGCCGCCCTGGCAGCTCAGCAGAGGACAGGGTGCAGGCAATGGGAGCATCAGCCGCGACTTGCATTGCAGTTGCCCCCACAGCCCACAGTAGGTTGAACCTGACGTCGAGCACTACGTCTCCACCAGACGACGCCGCCCGCCGCCGCGGCCAGCACCAACAGCCCAGCACCGAGGGGTGCTAGCTCGTCAGCGCAGGCCAGCAATGCAGAGCCAGTGGCCGCCAGCGTCGCCGTGCCTGCCGTCAGCGCTGCAGCGCCTCCCAGAAGCGGGACCGCGCAACATACGGCGCACGCCGCGCCCACGCCCAGAACAGCCTTCCAAGGTCTCATGTCCGTCTCCGATGCTTGAGCACAACGCCCACATCGCGAAGGTAGGACCTCAAGTAACTTGAGGGGCAAGCGGTCCGACCACAATTCGGCGATGGAACCAATGAAGACCCTGGTGCTGTTTGTCGTGACCGCAGTCGCGGAAATCGTCGGTTGCTACCTGCCGTACCTGTGGCTGAAGCAAGGCAAGACCTCCTGGCTGCTCATCCCGGCGGCCGCCAGCCTTGCGCTGTTTGCGTGGCTGCTTTCGCTTCATCCGACCGCTTCTGGACGTGTCTACGCGGCCTATGGCGGCGTGTACATCGGCGTGGCCGTGGTGTGGCTGATGCTCGTCGACAACGTGCGGCCATCGACGTCCGACTGGGTTGGGGTTGCGGTCAGCTTGGCGGGGATGGCCATCATCATGTTTGGGCCACGCAACGCATAGCGCTCTGCGTGCGCTTGCCGCACGAACGGCGCAGGGTCGAGAAGGTTTAGCCAGACCTACACCGTCACGGCCGTCCTTCGTCTGTCAACGAAGCTCGCCATGGCGCGACCACGTTTGACCTATGCCATGGTTCTCGGTCGCGTTCAGCGCGGTTTAAGCCGCGGCGCTAGACTACGACCGCTTATGTTCCGCCGTACCACCCGCCGCCTGACCACCGCATTCTTCGTGGTTTTGTCGCTGCTGTTCTCACAGCTGGCGTTGGCAAGCTACGTCTGCCCGCAACAGGCAGACCCGGCCACGATGGCGGAAATGATGGCGGCTGGCGTGCCCTGCCAAGGCATGGATCAGGACCAACCTGGGCTCTGCGCGGAGCACTCCTCCAGCGCCGCTCAGTCCTTCGAGGTCGTCAAGGTTCCCACCCTGGCACTGCCGATGGTGGTCCAGGTGCTGGAACTGCCGCTGGTGCTCGACGCTGTCGAGGCGGCAACCGTGCCCGCTACGGCCACAGCGGAGGCTCAGCCGCCTCCGGACCCACTCTTCCTTTCCACGCTCAGACTCCGAGTCTGACCAGCTCCGTCGACTGACAGGCGCCGGTGCGGCACGTCCGCATCCCGGCAACGCCGCCGCTCGTCCACGGAGTTTTCATGCCATCACCACGTTTCCTGCGAGCAGTCGCAATGGCTGCCGCATTGCTGCCTGTCCTGTGCTGGGCAGCACCCCTCACGTTTGACCAAGCCCTCGAGCTGGCCGTTCAGCGTTCCGAGTCCACCCACGCTGCCCGCGCCGGCACGGCAAGTGCTACCGAGGCCGCTCGCGCCGCTGGCCAACTACCCGACCCGGTCCTGCGCGCAGGTGTCGACAACCTGCCCATCTCCGGCGTTGACCGGTTCAGCTCGCGGGACTCGATGACGATGAAGCGCGTCGGCATCAGCCAGGAATGGCTATCTGCCGAGAAGCGTGCCGCGCGACAGGCGGCCGCGGACGCGATGGTCGGGCGGGAAGCTGCTGCAGTGCAGTCCACTGCGGCAGAAGTTCGCCTCCAGACCGGCCTGGCCTACCTCGACGCCTGGTTCATGGGCGAGACGCTCAAGCTCACTACCTTGATGGAGCACCATGCCCACGAGGAGCTCGAGGCCGCACGCGCCCGGCTGTCCTCCGCGACCGGCAACAGTCAGGAAGTCCTTGCGTTGACCGGCGCCAGGGGCGTCGCAGAGGACGAGACGGCCGAGGTCAAACAGCAGCAGGCCACCGCTCGCGCCGCCTTGGAGCGTTGGGTGGGCGCCCAAGCCGATGACCTGGCCGCACCAGCGGGCCTCCCGATACCGGAAGAGCAAGCCTATGTGGCCAGCCATCCCGCCGTGGTTGCCGCTCAACTGGACGCCGAGCTGGCCCGCAGAGAGGCGGAGCTGGCGCGAACCAGCCGCAACCCGAACTGGTCTTGGGAGGTCAGCTACGGCCAGCGCGCTGGCTATCCCGACATGGTCTCGTTCGGCGTCAGCGTTCCATTGACCATCGCGCCGGCATCGCGACAGGACCGTGAAATCGCGTCCAAGCTGGCCATGACCGAGAAGGCAGAGGCTGCCTTGGCCGAAGCCACGCGCATGGCCATCGGCGAATACCGAGCCCTCGCCAGCGACGCGAAGCGCCTCGCCGACCGCATCGAGCGCTACCGAGGGTTGGTGGTGGTCGCTGCTCAGCAACGCACGGAGGCGGCCTTGGCGGCCTACCGCTCCAACCAGGCTCCCCTTATGACGCTGTTCGAGGCTCGACACGCCGAGGTCGAGGCGCAGCGAAAGCTGCTCTCCCTCCAACGCGACCTGGCCAAGACCCAGGCTCAGCTTGCTCTGAAATCCATCCTCGAAGGAGCCGCCCGATGAAGCGCGCAACTCTCGTCGCCGCGCTGGTCGCAGGCGGCGCACTACTGGCCGTCGGCGGGTTCTACGCCGGCCGTTCGACTCAACCCACCGCGTCCGCGCCGGACGCTGCCACGACCTCGGCAGAGCGCAAGCCGCTGTACTGGCACGATCCGATGGTCCCAGGCCCGCGCTTCGAGAGGCCGGGCAAGTCGCCATTCATGGACATGCAGCTCGTGCCCGTCTACGCCGACGAGGCGAGCGACGGCGGCGTCAAAGTCAGCTCGACGGTGCAGCAGAACCTCGGTGTGCGGACTGCTGTCGTCAAGAAGACCGACGTGTCCTCGTCGTTCGACGCGGTGGGTGCGGTGCAGTTCGACGAGCGGTTGAACGTCGCCGTCCAGACCCGCGTTGCCGGCTACATCGAACGCTTGGCCGTGCGTGCGCCGATGGAACAGGTCCGCAAGGGCAAGGCTTTAGCCACTGTCTTCGCGCCCGAATGGCTCGGACCACAGAACGAGTTGCTGGCGCTCAAGCACGCTGGCGTCGCCCCGGACTTGATTGCAGCGTCGCGCGACCGGCTGCGCGCCATGTCCATCCCAGACGCGCTTGTTCGCCAGAGCGAAGAGACTGGCACCGCCCAGGCGCGGTTCACACTCAGCGCTCCTGCAGGTGGCGTGGTTGCCGAGCTGGGCGTGCGCGAAGGTGTCGCCGTCTCGCCAGGCATGACCGTTTTCCGGATTGCCGGCCTTGAGAAGGTGTGGGCCGTGGCCGAAGTGCCGGAGGCCCAAGCCGTGAGCCTCGTGCGTGGCCAAAAGGTCAAGGCGGTCCTGCAGGCTGACGCTTCGCAGACCTTCAGCGGCGAGTTGAAGGAAATCCTTCCCCAGGTCAGCGCGAATACGCGCACGTTGCAGGCTCGCTTCGAGGTCGACAACCGTTCCGGCAAGTTGACGCCGGGGATGTTGCTGCGCCTGCAGGTCGCAGGGGCTACGACATCTCGGTTGGTCGTGCCCTCCGAAGCCGTCATCCGGACGGGCACGCGGGCCGTGGCCATCGTGCGCAAGAACGGCAGCGCGTTCGAGCCACGCGAGGTCAAGCTCGGCGCCGACCTGGGCGACCAGCTCGAAGTGCTCGAAGGTCTGCGCGAAGGCGACGAGGTTGTCACCAGCGGACAGTTCCTCATCGACTCCGAGGCGCGCCTGAAGTCCGTGCTTGGTGCCATGGGCGCTGCGCAACCCGCATCCGAACCAGCGATGGCGGTGCCTGCCGTCTACAGCGCCGAGGGAAAGGTCGAGAGCGTCAAAGCGGACGGCCTCACTATCAGCCACAGCCCTGTGCCTGAGCTGAAGTGGCCCGCCATGACGATGCACTTTCGCAGGGCAGACCTCAAGGCCTTCGCTGACGTGAAGGCCGGCGACGCCATCCACTTCGAGTTCAAGAAGCAGGGCGACGGCTACGAGCTGGTCTCCGTCCAGCGGATGGGAGGCGCCAAGTGATTGCCGCGCTCATTCGATGGTCCGTCACGAACCGCTTTCTTGTGCTCATCGCTACGGCATTCCTGGTCGCTGCGGGCCTGTGGTCGTTGGCGCGAACACCCGTAGACGCGCTTCCGGACCTCTCGGACACCCAGGTCATCGTGCGAACGACCTACCCGGGCAAGCCGCCCCAGGTGGTCGAGGACCTGGTGACCTACCCGCTGACGACCACCATGCTCAGCGTGCCAGGCGCCAAGACCGTGCGCGGCTACAGCTTCTTCGGCGACTCCTTCGTCTACATCCTCTTTGACGACAAGACAGACCCGTACTGGGCTCGGTCGCGTGTCGTGGAGTATTTGAGCCAAGTGCAAGGACGTCTGCCTGCAGGTGCGACGGCAGTGCTGGGACCGGACGCGACTGGCGTCGGCTGGGTCTACGAGTACGCGCTCATCGACCGTACTGGCAACTCCGACCTCAGCCAGCTGCGCGCCCTCAACGACTGGTTCCTGAAGTTCGAACTGAAGACCGTGCAGGACGTGTCCGAGGTCGCCAGCATCGGCGGCATGGTGCGCCAGTACCAGGTGGTGCTGGACCCCGACCGCATGCGCGCGGTTGGCATCACGCAGGCCATGGTCATCCAGGCTTTGCAGAAGGCCAACCAGTCGTCGGGCGGCTCAGTCGTGGAGATGGCCGAGACCGAGTACATGGTGCGCTCCCAGGGCTTTCTGAAGTCTCTCGACGACTTCCGCACCATCCCACTGAGCGTTGCCGGGGCAACACCGGTGCTGCTGCGGGACGTCGCGACGGTCCAGGTCGGCCCAGAGATGCGTCGCGGCATCGCCGAACTGGATGGCGAAGGTGAGGTCACGGGCGGCGTGGTCGTCATGCGCTCGGGCAAGAACGCACGCACGACCATTGCAGCGGTCAAGGCGAAGTTGGAAGAGCTCAAGCCCAGCCTGCCGAAGGGTGTCGAGGTCATCGAGACCTACGACCGCTCCAAGCTCATCGACCGCGCGGTGGATAACCTGCGTGTGAAGCTCATAGAAGAGTTCGTCGTCGTCGCGGTGGTTTGCGCGGTGTTCCTGTTCCACCTGCGCTCAGCCTTGGTAGCGGTCGTGACGCTGCCCGTTGGCGTGCTCACGGCCTTCATCGTGATGCACTGGCAAGGCGTCAGCGCGAACATCTTGTCGCTGGGTGGCGTGGCCATCGCCCTTGGCGCCATGGTCGACGCCTCAGTTGTGCTGGTCGAGGCGGTGCACAAGCATCTTGAGCACTTCGAGGAAAAGCACGCCCGACAGCCGACGGTGACCGAGCGATGGGAGCTTGTCGCTCACGCCTCGGTAGAGGTAGGCCCTGCGCTGTTCTTCTCGCTCCTGGTCATCACGCTGTCGTTCCTGCCGGTTTTCACGCTTGAAGCGCAGGAAGGCCGACTGTTCTCGCCGCTGGCGTTCACCAAGACCTACGCGATGGCTGCCGCAGCGGGGCTCTCGGTCACTCTCGTGCCGGTGCTGATGGGCTACCTCATCCGTGGTCGCATCCCCAAGGAGACTGCCAACCCGCTCAACCGGTTCCTCATCGCCATCTACCGGCCGGCGCTGGAGGCCGTCCTGCGCTTCCCCAAAGCCACGTTGGTAGTCGCTGCGCTTGTGCTGGCCGTGACCGCTTTCCCGGTCATGAGGCTGGGCGGCGAGTTCATGCCTCCGCTAGATGAAGGCGACCTGCTGTACATGCCTTCGGCCCTGCCCGGCATCTCGGTGTCGAAAGCTTCGGAGCTGCTCCAGCAGACGGACCGGCTCATCAAGACGGTGCCCGAGGTCGAGCGGGTCTTCGGCAAGGCGGGTCGCGCCGACACTGCCACTGACCCGGCGCCCCTCGAGATGTTCGAGACCACCATCCAGTTCAAGCCGCGCGACCAGTGGCGCGCCGGCATGACGCCGGACAAACTCATCGAGGAACTGGACCAGGTCGTGAAGGTGCCTGGCCTGTCGAATGTCTGGGTGCCGCCCATCCGCAACCGCATCGACATGCTGGCCACCGGCATCAAGAGCCCGGTGGGCGTCAAGGTCGCTGGCGCTGACCTGGCGACCATCGACCGACTCGCTACGCAGATTGAGTCCGCCGTGAAGGGCGTGCCCGGTGTGTCGTCGGCGCTGGCCGAGCGGCTGACCGGCGGCAGGTACATCGACGTGGACGTCGACCGCGCCGCTGCCGCGCGCTTCGGGTTGTCGGTGGCCGATGTCCAGGCCGTGGTGTCCACCGCCATCGGTGGCGACAACGTCGGCGAGGTCATCCAGGGCCGCGAGCGCTTCCCTGTCAACGTGCGCTACCCACGGGAGGTGCGCGATTCGCTGGAGCGATTGCGCCAGCTGCCCTTCGTCACCGAGAAGGGGGCGACCGTGCTGCTTCAGGATGTCGCCCGCATTTCCGTCGAGGAGGGGCCGCCCATGATCCGCAGCGAAAACGCTCGGCTCTCGGGCTGGGTCTACGTGGACGTGCGTGGCCGAGACCTGCGCTCGGTCGTGCACGAGATGCAGGAGGTTGTCAGCAAGCAGGTGGCGCTGCCTGCAGGCTATGCCGTCTCCTGGTCGGGACAGTTTGAGTACCTGGAACGCGCCACCGAGCGGCTGAAGGTGGTCGTGCCGGTCACCTTGGCTGTCATCTTCGTGCTGCTTTACCTGCTGTTCCGCTCGGCGGGCGATGCGGCACTCGTCATGGCCGCGGTCCCGTTCTCGCTGGTGGGCGGGTTCTGGCTCATCTGGGCACTCGGGCATGCCATCTCGGTGGCCACGGCTGTGGGCTTCATCGCGTTGGCCGGCTTGGCCGCGGAGTTTGGAGTGGTGATGTTGGTCTACCTCCAGAACGCATGGAAGCAGCGGCTGGCTGCGGGAGACGCCAAGAATGAAGAGACCTTGCTTGCCGCCATCCGTGAAGGCGCAGTGCTGCGGGTGCGGCCAAAGGCAATGACGGTGGCGGTTGTTATGGCGGGCCTACTTCCGATCCTGTTCGGTCACGGGACTGGCTCGGAAGTCATGATTCGAATCGCTGCGCCGATGGTGGGGGGCATGGTGACAGCGCCACTGTTGAGCATGCTGGTTGTGCCTGCGGCCTGGCTTCTGTTGCGCCGTAGGGAATTCACCCTCAAAGTGCATCCGGGAGGACGGCTGCTTCGCGATGGGTTGCCAAAATAGCTGTTATTCCGTACAGTGTTTCGGAGCGCTCAAAAGCTGGGCGACCGACCTACGGAGCCAACGTGCTGCTCGACCTCAATGACCCTGAAAGCATCCTCGCCTGGTGGCGGGTGTTCCCCGAACGGCACGATGGCCTCCTCGAGCACAAGCTCAGGCTGAGCCCGGAGTTCGCGCCGGCAATTCGGGAAGCGCAGCGCCGCATTGCGGGGAGTGAGGAACTGCAGGGCATGCTGGCGAGGTCAGTTACGCAGCGGCGTGTGCACGAAGCGAGCCAGGCCGAGCGGGTGTCTCGAATGTCGTCGGTGGAGATGTTGCGTAGGGAGCTGGTGACAGCGTGACCGACCAAGGCGCGCCGCGGGCGCGCGTACAGAGCAGTTGCTGGGCGTCCTTGACGGACAGCGTTGGGCCCTCGGGACGACCGGACGGGCCCTTTTTTGCGTGAGCGGCGCCCTGCCTCGGGCTTTTCCCCTAGCCAACACATCTGCGGTGCAGCATCTTGTTGGACTACAAGAAACTAGGGGGAGTCGTGATGGACGAGACGCTGCAGGCGCAGGCGCCAGAGACACCAAGTGCACCTGCCGGCACCATCCGTGTCGAGCTGCAAGCTGACCCAACGGTCGGGTATGCGTCGATCCAGAACGCCATCCCGGTGGTGCGCTCGCTCCGATTGACCAATGGCACCGAAGAGCATCTTGAAGGGTTGGAGGTGCTCGTCGCCTGCAACCCCTCGTTCGCCCGCGGCACGAAGCTTCGCTTTGAGTCCCTTGCGCCAGGCGAGTCGCGCCTGATTTCGCCGCTCGACCTTCATCCCGACCACAGCTACCTCTCCGACCTGCAAGAAGGCATGTCGGCCTCCATCACCGCGACCGTGCTCCGCGGCACCGAGGAGCTGTTCCACCACAACCAGCCCGTTCAAGTCCTCGCCTACGACCAATGGGCGGGAACGCGCGCCCTCCCCGAGCTGCTGGCGGCGTTTTCGATGCCGAACAACCCAGCCGTCGACGTCCTGGTCGGCAAGGCGTCCAAGCTCTTGCGGAAGTCCCATCCCGACCTGTCGATGGACGGCTACCAGTCCAAGAGCAGAGACGTCGTGTGGAAGCAGGTGTCGGCGCTCTACAGCACCCTGGCCGCAGAGAACCTGCAGTACGCCGAGCCTCCCGCGTCATTTGGCAGCGATGGACAGAAGATTCGGACTGCCGACCGCATCCTCGAGTCGAAGGTCGCTACCTGCCTCGACCTTGCGATGCTGTTCGCCTCGTGCCTTGAGCAGGCCGGGTTGCGTCCAGTGGTGCTCATCAAGCAGGGGCACGCCTGGGTGGGTGTGTGGCTCCATCAGGCATCGTTCAGCCAGCCGCTGGTCGAGGACGCCCAGGAAATCCGCAAGCGAATGGACAGCGGCGAGTTCCTGGCCTTCGAGACGACAGGCGTCGCGCTACATCACAGCCACCGCCCTTCCCTTCGGATTGCGCTTGAGCGCGGCCTTGAGCATCTGCGAGACGAAGATGGATTCCTGTTCGGCGTGGACGTCTTCATGGCACGGGGCGTCCAAATCAAGCCCCTGCCCAGCCGCGTGACCCTCGCCAAGAGCGCTGACACCGACGAGGCCAGCGCACCGGATGACATCGAGCAGACGCCGGACCTGCCGCCGCTCGATCCGGCGTACCTGGCACCCATCGAGATTGCGGCTGAGGACACACCTGAAGGACGCCTCGCGAAGTGGAAGGCCAAGCTGCTGGACCTGACGCTGCGAAACAAGCTGCTGAACTTCAAGACGACCAAGTCGACGCTGCAGCTGGTGGCGCCGGACCTGGGCGCGTTGGAAGACGGGCTCGCCGACGGCGTAGAGTTCCGCATCAAGCCGCTGCCCGCGCTCATGGAGGGCAGCGATCCGCGCTCGGCGCAGGTGCACGCCATGCGCACCGGGCGCTCACCGCTCGACGACATGGCTCGCGACGCGCTGCCGAACAAGGAACTCATCGCCCGCGTGGGCACGGAGGGTCTCGACGGCAACCTGCTTTCGCTGCTCACGGCCGCCAAGACGGGTTTGGAGGAAGGCGGCGCCAACACCCTCTATCTCGCGCTTGGGTTCCTGAGATGGACCGAGGCGGACAAGGCTGATGCGTCCCACTTGGCGCCCATCCTTCTGGTGCCCGTGACGCTGAGCCGGCAATCGGTGCGCAGCGGATACCGGCTGACCCGGCATGACGACGAGACCATCATCAACCCAACGCTGCTGCAGCTGCTGCGCAGCGCGTTCGAGCTGAACACCACCGGCCTTGACACGGTGCACACCGATGACAGCGGCGTGGACGTGCCCCGCATCCTGCAGGCCTTCCGCTTGGCCACCCGTGAGCTGCCGAAGTGGGAGGTCAGAGAGGAAGCCCACCTTGGCATCTTCAGCTTCACCAAGTACCTGATGTGGAAGGACTTGCAGGACCGAACGGAGCAGCTCAAGGCCAACCGCGTCGTCAAACATCTCATCGAGCACCCGGGAGAGGCGTTCACGACGGACGCGCCGGAGTCGACCGAGAGGCTGCGCCTCGACGATGCCTACCGTCCGCAGGACATCCGTGCGCCGATGCTGTCGGACTCCTCGCAGCTCGAAGCCATCTGCGCCGTCGACTCGGGGCGCGACTTGGTTCTCGAAGGGCCTCCTGGCACTGGCAAGTCCCAGACCATCACGAACATCATTGCCAACACGCTGGCCAAGGGGAGGACCGTCCTGTTCGTCGCCGAGAAGGTAGCGGCGCTTGAGGTGGTGCACCGGCGGCTTACTGACGTTGGCCTGGCGCCGTTCTGCCTGGAGCTCCACTCCTCGAAGACCAAGAAGACGGAGGTGCTGGCCCAGCTCGGTAAGGCCCTGGACGTCAGCAGCACCAAGACGGCCAGTGAGTGGGAGCGCGAGGCTGACCGGTTGGCCGCTCTAAGGATGGAACTCAACGGGCTCGTGGACGCCCTTCACCATGAGCACCCCAACGGCCTGGACGTCTACTCGGCCATCGGAACCTGCATTGCAAACACTGGCACGCCGGCGTCGCACATGCCATGGGCGGACCCCAACACGCACAGTCATGCTGAGCTGGACAAGCTGCGCGAGACGACACGGCGCATCGCTGCGCTTGGCCAGGCGCTGACGATGCTGCACAACCACCCGCTCGCGCTGGTTGGTCACAGCGATTGGTCGCCTCTTTGGCAGGAGGAGTTCGAAAGCGCGGTCGCCGCGGCCGGCTCAGCCGCCGGCACGCTCAAGGACAAGACGGAGCCTCTCGCCACGCTGCTGGGCGAAGCGCCGACCGGCCAGAGCCTTGAGGGGCTTGCGGCGTTTGACCATCTGGCCGACGTACTTCTGGCGGCACCGAAGGTTCCGGTCGCCCTCGCGAAGCAGGCGCATAACACGGCGACGAGAACACGGGTTCAGACGCTTGTGAAGCACGGCCGAGCACGGCAGCAGCACTGGGCACTGGTGGGTCCTGGTTGGACTCCCAACCTTGCGAAATTGAACGGCGCGGAGCTGAACGGGCAGTGGACAGCCGCGAACAACGCCTGGTGGCCGAAGTCCTGGTTCGCCAAGCGAGGCATCCTTGCGAAGCTGGCTGCAGTTCGTGAGGACTCTCGGCCGCCGTCTGGTGCAGCTCTGACCACCGCGCTGAAGCCTTTGGGCGACGTCAACGAGGAGGACCAGTTCCTCCGAGGCTTGCACGCTGACGCCGAGGCATTGCTGGACGAGGCCTACTCGGGCGTGCAGACCGACTGGGACGCTGTCGAGAGGCACGCCGCCTGGGCTCGAACGTTTGCCGATGCAGTAGCTCGAGTTGCAGCCGGGGATGCTGCGCGCGCCGAGGCGATCCAGCGGGCACTGAGTCCGCTCGTCGGCGAGCAGCGTGCGGTGCTGGGGCCTGCCGGGGCGTCCGGACGCAAGCTGCTGGAGTTCCGCGATGCGTACCGCGAGTTCCAGGCCAAGCTGGCCGTGCTCAACGAGGTGGCGAAGCCCACCGCACCACTGGCGGGTGACGTTCAAGCCGACGGTGCCATCCCGCGAGTGCAGTCGCTCCTGGCGAGCTGGCAGCACGGACGACGAGCCATCCAACCGTGGTGCCTGTGGCGTGGCGTGCGCTCGCAGGCAATCGCCCAGGGCCTGCAGGGCGTCGTCGAGTCTGTTGAGAGCGGCCGGATCGCCCTGGCCGATGTCGCGGGGCACTTCGAGTACAGCTATCGCAGCTGGTGGCTCAAGCGTGCGGTCGACAAGGAACCCGTGCTCCGCACCTTCTCGAGCGCGGACCACGAACGGAAGATTCGCGAGTTCCGCGACGCCGACACCAGGTTCCAGAAGCTCACGCAGGCGTACATCGCTGCCACGCTGTCTGGGAAGGTGCCGACAGCGACCAGTGCCGTCGTCGGGGCGGACAGCGAGATGGGCAGGCTACGCCGTGAGCTGCAAAAGCAGCGCAAGCACCTCCCCGTGCGCCAGCTGATGCAGGGGCTGCCCACCCTCCTGCCGAAGCTCAAGCCGTGCCTGCTGATGTCGCCACTTTCCGTGGCGCAGTACCTGGCGGCGGGCCACTCGCAGTTCGACGTGGTGGTCTTCGACGAAGCCTCGCAAATTGCGGTGTGGGACGCCGTGGGCGTGATTGCTCGCGGCAAGCAGCTCGTTGTCGTCGGTGACCCGAAACAGTTACCTCCCACGAACTTCTTCAACCGCTCCTCGACGGATGAAGGTGACGGCGGTGACGGTCAGCAGGTCGAGGACCTGGAGAGCATCCTCGACGAGTGTCTTGGCGCCGGGATGAACCGGCTAACCCTGAAGTGGCACTACCGCAGCAAACACGAGAGCCTGATTGCCTTCAGCAACGTCAACTACTACGACTCAGAGCTGGTCACCTTCCCGTCGCCGGTGACCGCAGACGTGGCCGTTCGCTTCCAACCAGTGGCAGGTGCCTACGACCGCGGGGGGTCGCGCACCAACCGTGCTGAAGCAGATGCAATCGTCAACGCCATCGAGCAGCACTACCTCAAGGAGGGCAGCGGCGGACTGACTATGGGCGTCGTCACCTTCAATCAGACGCAGCAGTCGCTCATCGCCACGCTTCTTGAAGCGAGGCGCAGGTCAAACGAAAAGCTGGACAAAGTGCTCGCGCAAAAGGTGTCGGAAGAGCTGTTCATCAAGAACCTCGAGAACGTCCAAGGCGATGAGCGCGACATCATCTTGTTCTCCATTACCTACGGTCCAGACGCAGCTGGCAAGCTGACGATGAACTTTGGGCCGCTCAATTCCGAGGGGGGCCACAGGCGCTTGAACGTTGCGATTTCGCGGGCTAGGCATGGCGTCGTCATCTTCAGCACGTTGAAGCCGGAGCAAATCGACCTTGCCAAGGTCCGGGCGGCTGGCGTTCGCGACCTGAAGCACTACCTCGAATTCGCCCGACGCGGTCCGCGTGCGCTCGTCGAGCAGTCCATGCCCACCGGCTTGGCGCCGGACAGCCCATTCGAGACGGCCGTCATCGGCATGCTTCGCGACAAGCAATGGGATGTGCACCCACAGGTCGGCTGCTCGGGCTATCGCATTGACATCGGCGTCGTGGACCCCAGGGCACCTGGCCGCTACCTGCTCGGCGTGGAGTGCGATGGAGCGACCTACCACTCAGCGGCTACCGCACGCGACAGGGATCGCCTGCGGCAGCACGTCCTTGAGGGGCTCGGCTGGCGTATCCATCGCATCTGGTCGACCGACTGGTGGCTCGATCCGCAGCGCGAACTTGAGAAGCTACAGGCAAAGCTTGAGGAGCTGGTCAGCCAGGACCCTGACGAAGTGGTCGACGGGCCAGAGGTAGCCAAGGAAGCTGCGCCTCTTGATGCCGAGCCAGGAGAGCAGGATGCCGAGGTAAGCGCGCAGATTGTTCCCACGGAGAACCTGCTCAAGCCCTACTTAGTGACGGTTCTCCCGTTGGGTGCGCCGGATGCGTTCTACGAGCCGTACTCGACCACCACTCTGCATGACCACCTGACCCGTGTCGTGGACCTGGAGGGCCCGATCCTGGAGAGTGTGCTCTACAAGCGGGTTGCCCGCGCCTGGGGGCTGGAACGGACCGGTTCGCGCATCGTCGACAGGCTAAAGAGCTTGGCCCTTCCGCGGTTCGTGAAGACAGTGGATGGCGACAAGACCTTCTTCTGGCCCGCCAACGTGAACCCGTCAGACTGGGCGGACTTCAGGGTGTCCAGCGGCGACGAGAACTCACGCCGCCACATCGACGAGGTCGCGCTTGAAGAGGTGGGCGCCGTGATGCGGCACATCCTCGACCAGGCTGGCGGCACGAGCCGCCAGGAGCTTGCCCGTACGACGTGCAAGATGCTTGGGATGAACCGGGTTGCTGCTGATGCGGAGGCCCGAGCCATGTTGGCCATCGCGCATCTGGCTGAGCGAGGTCGTGTCGTGGTCGAGGGGGACCAGGTTCGATTGCTCCCATGATGGAGTGGCGCGACTGCCACGGCGGATCGAGAGCGGGCAATGCTGTGCAGATGCTCAAGCTCTTTGCCACACTCGCCGCCCTGTGCGTGTCCTCACACTTGGCGGCCCAGGAGGTCACAGGTCTGGTCGTCGGGGTCCACGATGGCGACACGCTGACGCTCCTGACGGCTGAGAAGAAGCAGGTGCAGGTCCGCCTCGCCGACATTGACGCGCCTGAGCTGGGCCAGCCCTTCGGCCAGGCGGCCAAGCGCGAGTTGTCGACGCTGTGCTTCAAACAACGGGCAAAGGTCCAAACGCGAACGACTGATCTGTACGGGCGCATTGTGGGTGTCGTTTCATGTGAGGGGCGTGACGTCTCGCGCGTGATGGTCGAACACGGGATGGCGTGGGCCTACCGCATGTACCTAAGGCGCCCAGAGCTGTTGAACATCGAGTCCAGCGCCAAGGTGTCACACACAGGCTTGTGGGCGTCGCCTGCGGTTCCTCCGTGGGAGTTCCGAAAGACTGCCAAGGTCACCGCGATGCAGGCCTCTGCGCCAGCATCGGGCTCTAGAGCTCCACCTTCAAGCCAAGCAAACACGACAGTCCACACGGGTCCGCGCGGGGGCAAGTACATCGTCAATGCGGCTGGCCACAAGGAGTATTTGACGTCTCGGCATCATTGAGTCCGGGTCGGCGGGCCAGTTCCAGAACTGCACATGCAAGAGCATTTGAGGACGGCCCCCGTGATTTGCGTCTTTGCGACCTAGACTCTCGCCTGCAATATCACTTGGAGTCGTTGCATGGCTAAGTCCCTCTCGAAAATCATGGGTCAAATTGAGAAGCTGCAGAAAGAAGCAGCCGCAATTCAGTCCACCGTCATCGCGCGCATTCGGAGGGAGATTGCGCAGCACGGCCTGACCGCAGAGCAACTGTTTAGCTCGACCGACGGCGCGTACGTTGGAAACGGTCGCACGGCACCCGCCAAGGCAGCGCCAGCCAAGTCGAAAGGCGCGGCCAAGCCGCCGAAGTACGCGGACGACAAGGGCAACACCTGGCACGGCGTCGGGAAGCGTCCGAATTGGATTCATGCCGCACTTGATGCGGGGCACTCGCTTGATGAGTTCCTAGTGGGAAGCAAGAAGGCTGGCAGCGCTGCGGCTTCCGAAGCACCCGCAAGCGTGGCTGTGGGGCGTAAGCCCCGAGCCATAGCAAAGGCTGCGAAGAAGCCCACTGCCGCCAAGAAGTCTGCAGCAGTGAAGAAGTCTGCTGCAGCAAAGACTGCCGTAGCCAAGAGGGCCCCTGCGAAGAAGGTTGGACCGGCGAAGAAGGCAACCAAGGCGGCTGGCGCCGCGAAGCCCGCCCGTAAAGCGCCGACCAAGACGGCAGTCAAGGCAGGCACGGCCGCCAAGAAGGCAGTAGCCAAGAAAAGTGCCCCCCCGAAGCCGGCCACAGCCGAGGCAGTTGCTGAGCAGGCCTCAAGCTGAAGCACCTCAGGGTCTGACCGTCTTCAAACGTCTGGCATTCATAAGGCTCGAGCGAGCTTTGCCGACCTGAAGACGGCCACAGCCGAAGCCCGTCGCCAAAGGGGCCCCAGGCGGTTCCGGCTTCAGACGGTCGGAGAGTCGGGTTCGGAAGTCGACTGCAGGGCCGGCCAAGTTCGAATCCGGCTACGTTTGACGCGCCACCAGGGCGCCTCTGGGGTGCCGGAATAGGCTGAAATCGCTGGTCAGGGGTAGCCACGACGTCGCAGACGGCCGGATTGAGAGCTTCACGCCAACTGGGACTGTAAATACCCGCTCACTCTGGCACGAGAACGTAGACGGGCATGTAGCTGCTGCCACCTCCGATGAAACCCATGTCAGGGACGATTCGGTGTGCATGCCGGACATCCCGAATCGCACACATTCCATCGCGCCAGGTCAGCACGGGCGCAACTTCCACGGCATCTCCCACATCCTCAAGCTCCCAGGGCTCCAGGCGGAAGCCGTCGAGTGGCTCTGGCCTTAGGTCTGGCCTCGAAAGAGAGACCTTGAAGACTGCATCCTGATGCGGCAGGCCGGCAAGCGGGAACCAGTAGGTGTGAAAGTCCCGACCAAGTTCGAAGAGGTCGCTGACGGCGGGGAACGCAGCCACGCTGGGTATTCGGTGCTTGCCTGCCCGGTCCGCAAACTCGAACAGCTCCCGGTTAATTTTCCCAAGCATGTGGTGACCGTCGAGAACCTTGGGCCGCCGAGCAAACACGACAAGCACCCGGAACCGTCGACCCGAGTGCCGCTCCTGAGCGACGCTATTGCCCTCGCGTGTAGCCCAGAAGTACATCGGCACAGCGGCGCCGAACCTCTGCCTCAGATAGGCGAGAAGGGGTGGCAGGATGGCGTATTCCGCCGTTCGTGTTGGCGCCGATCTAAATTTGACCCACCCTGCCGATTGAACTTTGACCCAGGGCTTGGGGCCGGCATCGGCTGACGCCGGCTGTGGACAACTGTAGCGCTGAGCTCGGTCAGCCCGCCTCGTCG
>NZ_JBIGIC010000025.1:0-23104 GCF_043555985.1 Pelomonas candidula
GCGACGAGGCGGGCTGACCGAGCTCAGCGCTACAGTTGTCCACAGCCGGCGTCAGCCGATGCCGGCCCCAAGCCCTGGGTCAAAGTTCAATCGGCAGGGTGGGTCAAATTTAGATCGGCGCCAACAGTCATAGAGCTCGTACTTCACTGCGGCGGCCGCAGCCACGCCGTCCTGCGCTCGGCCTAGCACGGCCGCGTAGATGCTGTCACCTTGCGCGACGTTGAAGGAATACAGCGAACGCTGGGCTGGGATGCGATTCACGCCGCTCACATCGGGACCGAAATCGATCACGCGCGACACCGTCTGTCCGTCGTTGCTAGGGCCGACGTCGACGGAAAAAGCTTGCACGCGGCCACGCCACCGCAGCTCGAAATCGTTGCGGCCCTGCCCCAAGAAGTCGGTGGTCAGCGTCGCCGTCGTTGTCGGCAGTTGCCCCATCCCGCACCAGGCGGGGCAAGAGGAATTCCTGACGAACAATTCCGCCCCCAAGGGACCGAAGTCGGCGGCACCGAGTACCGTCGCCCGCAGGCCGAGCTTTACTTGCGCTGGGCTCAACGCGAGCTGAAGGCGCAGGTTGTTCTGCATCGAATTCGGCGGGGCGGTGCTCAGATCGACCTCAATGGTCGCGCTGGAGCCGTCGACCGCGAGCGCCTGAAGTCGGTAGCGTCGCGGCTCAAGGTAGCGCCGGACAAAGGAACCATCGGCGCGGCTCGTCATGGTGCCGGCTGCGGTCCACGTCTGGATGCTGCCGTCGAAATAGCTGAGTTGAACCGCAACACCCGGCGCGGGCGTCAGGCCATCCGTGGCCACGACGATGCCGCTCAAGCCGCGCTGCGCGGAAAGCTCGACATTCAGTGCCCGCTGGCTGCCCGCAAGGCCGGTGTACACGCCCCCGTTGGCAAGAACCTCCGCGCCCACCTTCACTTGGTAGTTGAACAGCGTGTTGACCGGCAATCCGGCGAAAGAAAAGCGCCCTGACCCGTCGACTACTTGACGCATGGGAGCTGCACCTGGCTTGTCTTCCAGCAGTTCGATCGTGGCGCCCACGGCGGCCGTAAGGCTAGGCTGCTGCAATACCTGCCCCACAATGGCCGCCTGTGAAGCCGGGCTGGCGCCGGTCGCTCGCAGCGTGATCGCTGCGACAGCGCCGGCAGCCAGCAAGACCTGGCCCGGCACAGCGGCGTATCCCGCCGCATTGCTGACGGCCACTACCGTGCCTGCGGGGACGTCCTGAAATTCGACTTGGCCATTCGCATCGGCGGTGAGCATCGAAGGTGCAAGGCCAAGCGCGCGCGCGTAGGCATCGCTGACCCCGACCGACACGCCCGCTTGCGGCGAGCCAGCCGCATCGACGACGCTGATGCGCACCCTACCTCCCCCCTGCAGCACAATCTGTGGCGGCTGGCCATTGCCATTGGCGTCCAACCAAACCTTTGCCCCCCCCATCCGACGATTGACGCGATCCAGCACCAATAAATCGGCATAGCGCTTAACGGCAAGAGGCAGGCTGCTGAAACGGTAGTTGCCGGCAGAATCTGTCGTAGTCAGTAAGTCGTCGTACCCGGCGATGCTCAGACGCACCTCGATCCCTCGCGCGTCGCGGTTGTCTGCCTGAGCCACCTTCCCACTCAAGGAAATACTACTGACCAATTGCACTAGGCGACTACTCACCACGCCGTCGTTCTCGGCGGTGATTGTGATAATCGAGGGGACGGGCAGCTGAGCCGCGACCGACGACAGCGTGTCGGCCGACTGCAGATAGACGCGTCCGTCATTGCTCACGCCCACGAAGCCGGCGGACGAGGAGCGATACCCCGTACCTGACGTGCGCGCTGTCACGTTTTTCTCATTGCCATCGGCGTAGCGCGCCGTCACTTGGCCAGCGATATTGGGGTTGCCAGGGCTAATAACGTAGCTCGGCAGATCAAGCCGCAACTGAGTGGGCACGGGGGTGCTCTGGCCCCAAACAATCGGTCCGGACTGGACCAGCGACTGCTCAAACATTGGAAAAGCCAACGCCGTTTCGCCAACAGTGCCGTCATTGCATGTCACGCGAACTCGGAACGGCTGTGCGTCGACTGTTCCGAAAGGAACGAAGCCACTGCCCGGCAGGTTCGTGAGTACGAAGTCGCCGAAACTGGTCAGAGGAACGCTGCGGTTCTGAGCACTTGCGACGCATCCCGTGGGATCAGCTGCGGGCGCCGATGCCTCAGCCAAGAATGTCAGCGTCGCCCAAGCCAGCAGCGCAACAAACTTGAGCTTGGGAACCATGCTAGAGAACAAGTTGCACGTACCAAATGTTCTGATTGATCCGGCCGTCATGCATCCTCCACACCATTCACGCCCGACTGGGAGTAGGCGGACGGTTCGCCCTCTCTCCATCCAAGTGGCTTGCCGTTGCATGTATGGCTCTCATCGCAGTGCCACACCCTCAAACATGGAGTCCTGCACAACTCGTCCCGACTTGATTTCCTCCTTCATTCGAAGGGATGCTCCCTGCTTTCTAGGCTCCGCCGGCCGTCGAAAGGGCACATCACTCCGCATGAATACGGTGTACTTCTGTCCATTAATGGGAGGAGAAGAAAGAATCTCGGAGGCAAGCACTCTGAAGATAACGGACTCTCCGGACTTCAGCAGTACCTCCTTGAAGCTTGGGAATTCATTTGCATGATCTGCGGCATCGTGGCCGTTGGCGATAGTGGGATCCTTATTCAGAACAGCCCGCGAGCCGCTCAAATATATTCTCGCCAACGAAACTACGAAATAGCTGTCGAGCAACTCGAGAACGACTTCCTGCTTGCCAACATTTTCGATCCTTTGAGCGAATTCAGTCGTAACTCCGTCCGATCTAATACCTTTAACCAAACAGTTTGTGACCCGAATCGATTCGAGATAGATCACAGAATCTTCTGCCGAGCACTCTGGCATGAGTGTCTGCGCACCTGAATACAAAGGCAGGACGCAAACCACCAGCGCAAAGAAGTTCTTCATCATTGCTATGCCTATTTATCGAAAGGCGACTTGACGCAGCCGTTCGCCGCCCGCGCCTGATACAGCAGCCGCAACGTGCGTGACATGGCGCCAACTGAGCGGGCGTAGAACGTTTCCGGATTTCCGTGATCGTAATATCCAGCCTGAAGAATTTGCGCATCCTTAGTCGCCTGATGCATTTTCAATATTTCATCGTCAACCCTTTGTTGCATCCGAGCTTTCGCTGACGCAACGTCGTCCCCATCGAGAATAGGGGTCTGCAACTGGCCGATGACCAATTTAAATCTCTCCCAGGGATCGCTAACATATTTTTTAAACCGCGTATAATGCTCGCCTTCATGCGCAATGATACCCGCCAACAAATCATATACCGGCGCGTTTGGATCCTTCCACGAAAGCCCGAGCAAAAGGGCGACATCGGGGTTTGATCTTGAGCCTTCTGGATAGTGACTAGATGCAGAGGATCTCAAAGAGTATTCAGCGTGGTTTAATGCCCTGCATACATTTGCACCTCCAGCCAGCTTGGAAAGCTCTGCATCATTCAGCTCCAAATATTCATGGTTGACGGCAATCAGGACGTACGAACTAATGAAGGCCTTTGAAATCTTGAATTTCCAGCTCCCGTCGCTCGAACATTGCGGATTGACGTCGATGTCCCATATGGCAGGCTTCCCGGGGCTCGACTTAAATCCATTGAACAAACCCAAATTACCGCCGGGAATTGATGGAAGGTATTCCTGCTGCACATCGACAAAAAGGCTGTCAATTGCCTTTGTATTTTTCGAGAATTTCTCAATGCAACTTCCTCCTCGGCAGCGCATACAGGCATCCCCGTTACATGGCTTGTCATCCTGAGTTCGATCAGGTGCGCAATTAGGACATTGCGAGGAACCTTGAGCACTCATCTTCATGCAGTCGGGGCATTTGGTTGCCGCCGTTTTGCAGTTGTCGTAACGGCACACCCCGCCCCAGCCCGCCTTGGTTACACCAGAGCCCGAGTCGGTGGTCAACCACGCCCCGTCCGACGAAACGGTCGCCCGGCCCATCGGTACGTATTGCCCTAGATCGTGATCCCACTGCACCACAGGCAAGTTGTCACCTGGCTGCTCGTTTGTGCTGTTAGGCATGCGCACCTCTACAGGTGGATCGAAGCGCGTACCGGCCGGCTGGATAGTCCAAGCGGGGACGCCAAACTGCGCACCGCCGGCGGGCGGAGCCATGGGGAGTTTGTCAGCAGTGACAGGGCTCACGACAAGGGTGCCAGTGTGCGAGCCGTCGGGAAAGGTCACGCTATTGGCCTTGACCGTCATCCGAAATCCCTCGAGCCCGGGAATGGTGAGCACCACATCTTCATTGCCACCTACCACCTTAGCCTCGCTCGTGAGAAGGGCTGGCAGGTAGATCGCATGCGGCAACTCATTGCGCTGCCCACGTACCGCGTACGCTTCAAAATGGAGACTGGGCCACTGTGGCCGGGTGGGGTCGTTGCCCGGGTTGACAGCGCGCCCGTCCACGAACAGGTCAATGCGTCCCGCTGGCACGTTGGCGATCTCGAAGTACCCTTTGTCGTCGCTGGTGGCGAGCAGAGCTGTGCGCCCAATGCTGACTTTCGCACCCTGCAGTGGTTGACCCTTGTCGGAATAGATGAAGCCAGAAAACGTTGTAGGGCCTTCGCCGGACTGCTTGGCACGAATGACGAAGCCCCCGCCAGCCACGACGCCAACAGGGTCGCTGAAGTCCGCTGCTGCAGATTTAGCTGCCTGCACACTGATACGCACCACACCGGGCTGACTGCCCAACCTCGGCCGAACGGCGGCGACGCCGTTCTTGTCCGTGAATACAACGATGCTCTGACCGTCAGGAGCTACCGTTCCACCGGACGAATCGACGAACATCGCCTTCCCCTCCTCCACACGGAACTGCACTCGAACACCGGGAAGATAGTTGTCGCCGGAGTCGCGCACCACCGCACTCAGCAGTTCCATCACCTGCGCCTCGGTTTCGCCAATCTGGTTAATACCCAAGTCAGCGGTGACGCGAGCGGGGTCCCCGCGCAATGAGCTAGCAACGAAGAGCACCGACTCCCCACCCAGACCTCCAGCAACGGCACGCACCAGATTTGCAGCTGGACCACTTTGCTTGCCAACAGTAAACCAGGCCGACGCCTTGCCCTGCGAGTCGGTTGCCACGCTGATCGCCCGCGCTGTGTAGGCGGAATTCCCCGACGCACTTTGACCTTGAGTAGGGCTGAGCGAGCCGGTGCCACGCTCAACGATGAAGTCCACGCTCTGGTTGGGCACCGGCTCGCCGTTGGCATCCAGTGCCAACACCACCAATGGCTTGGGTAGTTCCGCTCGACCAGGAGCAGTCTGATCGTGACCATCTACGAGCACCAGGCCAGCCAGGCCGGTGTTCACGTGGTACAAATCCAGCGTCTGACTGCGCTCGTTGCCGAGGCTGTCAACTGCTCGCACCGAGATCCGGTTTAGCCCTTGGCCCAACACCAGCCGATTGAGTTGGAAATATCGATCTGCCACTACGGCAGCTTGTTCAGGCTGCCCATTGACGGAGACGAGAACTTGCGGCTCCGCCGAACCAACGCCGGCCTCCACGGCGTCGTTCACCATTCCCCGCACGTCGATCCACCCGGCGCGAGTGATAGCACCCGGTCGCGGCGACTCTACTGACAGGATGGGGGCAGTCTGATCCACATATAGACTCAACGAGGCCGAACCGGTGCGCCCCCGAGCGTCGGTCGCGACAACATTCAGCAGGTTGCTACCCTCGTGCAAGAAGAAGTTGGGAAAGCTGAAGCTCAGCCCTGACGAATCCAGCTGCGCTTGCTGCTGGTTGATGCTGACGGATGAAACTGGGCGAGCCAGCGAACCGGTCACTGTGATAGGTCGATCGACATTGCCTGTGAGGTTACCCGGGCTGCTAGCAAGAGCACGGCCAAAGACGGCCTTGTCGACCGGGGTGATGATGGTCACACGGGGCGGCGCGTCGTACTCAATGGCAACACTCGTGCTGCGAGTCTGTCCATCGTCGAACGCAGCCTCAACCAACAAGGTGTTTTGACCATCGGCTAGCGCGACCTGTGCTTGGTACCGTTGCCCACCGGCGAGCAACGCTCCATCTACCGCGGACATCTGCGCCCCGTTCAGCGTCACGCTGTTGGCGTGGCCCTGATTGCTGCCTACGTCCACCACGACGGATAGGCTTGGATTGACGACTGTCGGACCACTGGGACTTATGACATTGACCGTGTACGTCCGCGCCGCCGCTACCGAGAAGTCCCAGGTCGCCTGCGCGACCGAGCCAGCCGAATTGAACGCTGTCACAAGAACGCTGTGGCTACCCGCAGCGAACGCAGCGGCTGGCGTGTAGGAGATAGCTGTAGCGGTCACGTTGGCGAGCGCCGTCACGTCAGCGCCGTCCACCACGAGTCGAACTGAGCGGGTGTCAACTCCAAGTGGGTCGGAGTATGAGGCGCCGATAGCCGGCTTGGCACCGACGGACAAATTCGCTTCTACGCTTGGCGAATATCCACTGATGACCGGTGGAGGGTTCGGCACATTCACGACCTGGGTGGCGCTGAGCGAAGTCCCAGATGCATCGCGAACCACCAACGTGGCCGTGTAGTTACCTGCTCGGGGATAGCGCCATACCTGTACGGTGCCAGTGACGTCGACAACATCGACGACACCATCCCCGTCGAAATCCCATTCGAAGCGAGTTGCGTTGAATCCGCTGGAAACGGTGGGGGCAAAGGTCTTCCAGCTGCTGTCATAGCCGTCAGCGCGGGGCATCGTCACAAAAGCAATCTTCTGGGCAGAATCACCTATAACTGTCAGACTGAGTTCCGCAGTGCTTGCGGAGTAAGCTGGATCGTTGCTTGAGAAGGATGCCTTGATCAGAACGACGCCAGTCGGCAAACTATTGGGCGGCACCGTCAGAACAACCGACGCGACCGAGTTGGATTCGCAGCCGGCAGCCGTAGTAGTGCTGCTAGTGGTGAGATTCTTCGCATCGTCCCCAGGAGGAGGGCAGGCGTCGGGCGCATTTGCGACTTCTACGATCACGGTTCCCAAATCTGAACCGTTAGCGCCAAAAGTCACCGTGCCGGACGCGCCAGGCCGAACGGCGGCAGTTATCGCGACACTGCTGCTTCGCGAGACGGTGGTTGCCGAGGTAGACAACGTCAGCGACGTCAGTGTCTCCTCGCCAATTGTTCCAACGCCGCCACTCACGCCTGCCGCCGATGCGACAGGCTGTGCGACGACCGCGGCAAGCATCAGGCCCAGAACAGCAAACCGCTTGCCCAGGCCAAACGAACTCCCCCATCCCTGCATGACGCCTCCCTTGAGATTCCACCGATGACTCCATCGGCCCTGTCTCGCGCCGCTACTTATCCCGAAGGTAGGCGGCATTTATGCGGGCGGATTGTGGTGCTCCGGCCGTGAAGGTGCCAGGTCAATGACGAGGGAATAGTCACCCACTACCAGGACGGGAAATCCCGAACACATTGCGCTTGCGAGTGGCGTTATTGAGCGCACCCACCATCGACGGCCCGACGTCAGTAGTCCCTCGCAGCGTTCAGCATGGCATGCGCAATTACTAGAGGAAACGCCACGAACCGACCTCTGTTCCAAGATGGCGTCGCAAGGAACGATGCGGCCAAGTCGGCGACCTACTAATTGGATGCTTCGCCAGCAGGGTCACCTCTACGGCGACAGACGACTGAGACCAGAGGTGCGGAAGCAAGCAAACAACGGATGGCCAAGGCGGGAGCGCGGTTGGCGACACAGCTCAACGCCGCTTTGGGCCGATGACGGCGTTCCGCTCGAGCAGAGCCTCCGAACTACCTTGCGAGGATGACGTAGGAACTCCTCGGGTGGTACCCGTCGCTATTGGCGGCCGTCGAGGCCATCACACCCAAGATTGGCTGCGTGCCGCAGATGCTGAAGGAATGAGTCAAGTGCGCAGAGGTCGACGCCGGCGTGCTGAAGGGCGTGACGGCCAGCGAGGCGCAGCGCGTGAAGGATCTGCGCCAGGCCATCGAGCTCCTGAAGCTGACCAGCGCGTTTTCTCCCAGGCAGAACTCGACTGCCGCATCAAGTCCTGAAGGCCAACGCAGATCTTGCGCCCAATCAAAACATGGACCGCCCGGCCAAGTTCTACCGAACATCTTTGAAATCCGCCTCGGTCAGCACCGGTTTCAACAGCGCTTCCTTCATCCGCTCCATGCACCGCAGCGCCGCCAGTGAGCCCTCCGATTCGTTCCACATCAGCACGGCAGGCTCAGCGCTGTAAGCCAATAGGCGTTCGCCGTCATAGTGGACTTCGTGGATCGCCTCCCATGCGTCTTCGCCATGCTCGAAGCGCATGACCCGGTAATTCCAAGTCCGCCGCGGCGATGGCTCTGTATCCGTGGCCGACGCGGAAACCTCGGCCATCTCGACGAACCTGGCTATGTCGACGATGTCGCGGCCAAGGCTGGCGGCTGGGCGGATCGCTTCGTTCTCGCGGGCCGCCAACGCCTCGGTCCACAGGCGCGGGTCTGCGAACCTCAAGGTGAGGTCGAGCCCGACGTTCTCTAGAAGCATGCCGAGCAGCAGGAGTCGTTGCTCCAGCGTTGGGCAGACGCGCCCAAGGACAACCTCCAGTCTGCCCGGAACCCATTCAGCCTTGATGGCGAATTCCTCCGGCGTCCACGACCGGCCGACCCGACGGATGTCGAAACGAAGGGGGAGAGTCTCGCTGGTCATCTTCATGCTCCATGTGAATGCCAATTCGGCCGCCACCAAAGCTTGGTCTGGGGCGCCCAAGCGTTGAACGGCAACAGGATCAGGATAGGAATCGGCGCGGCGCAGCGTCAATGCGTCCGCCGGCGGTCTGCGGAGGCGCGATTTCGGAGTGCAGGGGTCGCGGTCGGGCCGCAGGTTTTGGGGAACTTCCGGCCAGGCTTTGGCCACCATTGCGGGGTCGCATCCGCAAGGCCTTGATGGCATTGAAGAACTCCCGGCCAAGGTGAAGTAGAACAGACGACTCTCGGCCAACGGTCGGCGAACGCGACCACGCGACGGAGCGGGCTCTCCCAGGGGAGAAAAAGTTGAAGCCGTTGCGGCCGTGCCGAAAGCGGCCAACCTATGGGTTCAAGGCCTCGGCAGCTTTTGGGTCAAGTCACAGATTTGCATGGCTTTTTTCATTAGATTGCTAGTTCGATCATGAGCCGGCAACGGCAAGTGGGCCAAAAGTGGGCCAAAGGCATCCCCGTGAGCCGGGACGCAAAGGAGTTTGGCGAGCCGCCGCGCGTGGACGTCTGCGTGGTCGCGTCCAGCGGCCGGTTCACGCTGGATGCCGTGGCCGCCATCGAGAAGCACAACCAGTCCGACACCGGGCTCTGAAGCGCCAACGCCGGGCCGGCGAAGTAGATGGCGTCGAGCTCGATGGTCGCGCTGGCCCAGTGCAGCCGGCCGTCGTCGTGGAAGAACTCCGTCGCCTTGAGCGTGGCGGTGAGCGCCAGGTAGTGCGGCTTTTTGTGGCTGACGTCCTTCACTTCCATCAGCTCGAAGTTGACGGTGTCCCGAACGACGAACCTCATCAGCCGCCCTTCCCTGCCTCAGCCGGCCCGCGCCCGGACGCTCCGGCACCAGGCGGCGCATCATGTCGACGGTCTGGGTGAGCAGGTGGATCCACTCCACGTGACCGCGGTTGGTCGCCTCGGCGGCCGCGGCGCGGGTGGGCTCGGGGTGCAGGCGCTGCAACTCGGCCCTGGCCTGGCTCGGTTGCGGCGTCATCGCCTCCAGCGCCTTCTGTGAGCCCTCCAGACGGGCCTCGGCCGCCACAGCCCGCTTATCGGCGTCGACGTCCGTGGTGCGGGCCTGCGCGGCGACCGCCCGGTACAGGTACTTCCACAGTCCGCCCGCGAGCACGTAGGTCTCATCGACCCGCCACGACGTGCCCACCGGATGCTTTCGCCGGCGAAACACCGCCGCAAGCTCCGGCAGCATCTTCACCGCCCTGCGGCGAACCGTGGCGTGGTCGACCAGCACGCCGCGCTCGGCCATCATCTCCTCGAGGTGGCGCAGGCTCAGCGGGTAGGCCGCATACCAGCGCACGCACACCAACATCACCTCCAGCGGGAAGCGCAGCCGTTTGATCACCCCGCGAAGGGTCGAGTTCTGGAGTTGGACGTGCGGGCCAGCATCACGGCATTGTCCTCGTCGGCCCTAACGCGACAGAGCCCTTCTACAGTCTGGCCACTCGCTGAGCGGCGCGGCACTGCGCTCCGCTTCGCCCGGTTTCCCTTAACGCGACAGAGCCCGACGGCGGGCCCTGAGACCCGCCGCCAATTCAGCGGGTGACGAATCCGTGGCTGATGATGTTCCGGTCGCCGGCGCAACCTTCGACGAAAGCGACGAAGCGCTTCCCCGTCGCGAACGCCGTCAGCATCACGGCGGTCACCTCCTTGAAATTGGGCTTCATGCGCTGGATGTGGAAATACTTCGAACCACAGCGCCCCGCTTGGTCGAGTTCGATGACGACGTCCGACGGGTCGGCAAACACGTTCACCGGCACGCCGTTCGTGACGCTCGGCGCGGGTTGAGACATGGCCGAGCCAGCGAGGGCGAACAGCGCGGCGATGAGGGCCAGTCGGGTCTTTTGGAATTTCATGGTGTCGAGCCTTTCGAGGGGAAGTGGGGTCACTGGAGGACGTAGTCGACGATGTCGGGCAATGCCCGAATCGCGGCGGAAGCGGGGTTCTTCGGATCGGGCGAGCGCTGTAGGGCCGCGCCGATCTCCTTGACGAACGGCTCCGTCGAGACGTACTGGCAGGCGCTTTCGCCGGTGGCATAGGACCAATCCGGATAGTTCGGCGGCGTGGCGACACCCGTCGCCACCGGGATGTATCCCGTCGCGGTGCAGGTCGACTGAACACCGGCGATGGCCAGGCCGCCGCCCCGGCCCCGGCGCGCCACCATCGTCGGCCCGCCGCTGTCGCCACCGGCACCCACCTGGCCGATGCCGTTGGCCTGCAGCACATACCGCGTCTCGCTGATGGACGAGGGTGTGAACGACGCGCTGTGATACGTACCACTGCCCTGCGCCCGCGTCTCGGACGGCGTGCCGACGACCCCTGACGCGTAACTGGTCAAGCCCCTGCCGTATTGCGTCACCGTGTCGGTGTCCTTCAGCCGGGCCCCGGCCCAGGTGGCCGGGTCGTCGTGCTGCGGGTCTGTCGCATCGGTGAGGTAGGGAAAGTTCTCGCCGTCCCAAGCCAGGTCGCCCAAGCCCAGATAGACCATCACGATGTCACGGCTCGGCGTGGGCCGGTTCACAGCGAACTCGTTGTAGTCGGTGCCATGCGCCGTGAACGACGTCCAGGCCGCGGTGATCCGGACCTGTTGTGCCTGCATCAGCGGGCCGTCGGGATGGCTGTTGGTGGAGACGCAATGCCGCGCAGTCAGCACCCAATATCGGTTGAGCAGCGTTCCGCTGCAGCCACCATTGACCGTCACGAGGCCCAGCCGCCGCTGCGTGGCCTCTTCGACGTTGTTGCCGGCAATGATGGGCTGTTGCACGCGGCCCGTGTTTTCACGCGGCTGGGCCTGTGCGGCTGGTGCTGCGGCCAACAGCGCAAGGAGCAGGGTGGTCCGCCAACGTAGTGGGGGAGATCTGAAGCCGTTCATCGAGGCACAGCCCTTGTGAGGGCGTTGGGAGTTCACCTGCCCTACTGAACGCGCCGAGGCTCGGGTCTTGGACACGCAAGACCGTCCTCTCCCTAGGCTAAGGGGGGCGGGGTTGCGGGCGGGTGAGCGCGAGGACGCTTGCTGGGGTTCTGTCGTAAGCGAGCGGCGAATTCAACTTGACTACCGATTGCGTACGCCCGCTACCGCGCGAAAAGAAGCCCTGCGAGTGCCAAGAAGAAGGCAATGGAGACCTCGAAGACTGGCTTCAGAAAAAGCTCCCAAGCATCAAGCGCTCTTTGCAATGAAAGAAGCCCGCCTAGAGCGGGCTTTCTTCTGTCTGATTGGGTTATCAGGGCTTAGGCAATGTCCGACCCGTCGTAATCTGGTTGCCCAAGACCTGCGTCGCCACGCTGACCCAGCCACTGGCAACCTTCGGATCCGCATTTGCAGGCTTGCCGAGCGCACCAGAGTTCAGCTTTGCAGTGGTGAAGCTGCACTGCGTTTCCTGACCTACGGCGTTGGCTTCAGCGCGCAGCAGCGTGTTGTTGGCGGCGTTCACCAGCGAGATGTCGCAGTTGTCCGCCTTCGAGCCGTAAGCGCTGCCCTGCGTGTAGCTGATGCTAAAGATGCCGTCCAGCACCGAGCCACTGGCGTTGCCGATGGCGGTATTGACGGCTGCCACGGAGGCCGGCGTGACCGCGGTGATGGTGGCGAACAGGTTGCTTGCGTTGGCTTGCGCGAAGGACTTGGACAGCGGCACCGCGTTGACCTCATAGAAGAAGGCCTTCACCACTGGGCCGTTGCTGGCCGCCTTGAGGGCCCAGGCGTAGGTGCTGCCGGGCTTGACCTGCGATTCGTCGATGCAGGGCGTACCCGCTGGCGCATTGGCGGCAGCCACGTCCGAACAGCTCTGGAGTGCGTCGCTGGTGCCATAAAAACCTGTGCCGTTGCCGATGACGAAGGTGTTCTGGAAGGGGTCAGCCGAGCGGTTCAGCGTCAGCTTGACGGACGCACCAACCGGAGCACTCGCGGTGCCAGAGTAGGCCACGATGCCGGGGCCGCGCACATCGACCGTGCTGACATCAACCATGAAGCCGGCCGCCACCTCACTGGCCACCGCGCCACGTTCGATGTGGAAGGCTCGCTCGCGCGTCAGCGTGGAGGTGGTCTCGTTGCGAGCCACGCGGGCCATCATGTGCATATCCAGATGCTGCGCACCGGCCCAGCGCCAGCCGCCGGGGCAGCCGGTGTAGGCCGCGCCCCTGACGAAGCTCTGTGGCTCGCCCGACATGCCTCCGCTGCTCACCTCCATGAGCACCCAGGCGCTGGTCGGGTTACCCGAACCGTCCACCATCACCGGCGAACCGCCATTGGCGCGCGTGTTGAGGATGGTGCTGACCTTGTTGGTCGTGGTCGAGTCCGTGAGGATGGCGATCTCGCTGCTGCTGAGCAGGCTCAGGTTGCGGCGCGCCAGATTCGTGGCCTTGATGATCAGGCCGGCGTTGAAGGGGGCCTCGCCGCTGGTCAACAGAGCGACGACGTCGGCCTTGGCGGCGCTGAAGCTGTTGAAGTTCGGATCAATGAAGGGCGAGACCTGGTCGGCCGTGGGCTTGGTGAAGCCGGTGCTCGGATACAACGCGGAGAGCGAGGCCAGGCAAGCGTTGATCTCTGGAAGCACGGTGGCGACCTTGTCGGCGGCATTGACCTGTGCCGTGCTCGGGGCCGTGACGGCCAGTGTGCCGCTGCTGCCGAGCTGACCGATGGTCTCGTGCGTGGCAACGAGCGTGACCGTGGCCTGTCCGCTGGAGTCGGGAGCCACCAGGATGCGATCGAGAACGCCGTCCATGCCCGTGCCATTCGCCGTGAAAGTGCCGTTGAGCGGGTCCGTGCCGGCCGTATTCAGCGGGGCGATCATGGTGGCGACCTGCGTCACGGCGTCCTTGAGCTTGGTTCCGGTGGTGGCCGCCTTGAGCGCATCGGTACAGGCCGTGGCAGCGGTCGTGCTGCCGCTGGCGAGGGTGCAGGCATCGATCAGGCTGCTGCCGCCCGTGGCGCCGGACGCCGTGGCCACGATCAAGTCGGTCAGTGGCGTGAGATTGACGGTCTGGCCGGCTGCCATGGCCACCGAGGTCAGCGAGACCAGGCGGCCACCCGAGCTGCCGGTGATGGTCAACAGGAAAGGCGCCGTCATGCCGGCCACATCGACCGTGTAGGCGCCCGTGCTGCTGTTCGTCGTGGCGGCGCTGGACACCTTGCCGTTGACGTCGATGGCGACGACGGTGCCTTGGATGGCGGCGCCGGTGGCGGCCGTACCTGTGACCGTGGTCGGCTGGACTGGAGGCGCGGGCGGATTGGCGTCGGCGGAGGACGAGTTGCTGCCGCCACCGCAAGCGGTCAAGGTCAGGGCGAGTACGGCAGCGGACAGGATGTGTAGGCGGGCGGTCGAGGTCGAGTTCATCTGCAGTGGTTTCTGCGCCGAGCGCGTGGTTGGTCTTGTATGCCGCAAGAAACGGACCTGCGGGCTGGTTTCATTCTGTTTTTCAGGCGCGGCCGCCCATCTCATCCAAATGAACGAGGGCGCTCGTTCACCTTCGCTCGCAATGTGACGTCTTGCACGCCAGGAAGGTTCGGCAATTTGCGAAGGCTCACTGCGCCGCCCCTGCCCTACCACCCTCCCTAGAATCGTGGCGCATTCGATTCCATTGAGGGCGGATTCCATCGGGAGAACGAGTGGAGAAAAGCGCGGCCGATGATTTCGACACCGTCGTGGCTGGCCTGTACGAGGCCGCCATACATCCGCAGCGGTGGCATTCGGCGCTGGCCGGTCTAGCCGCCTGGAGTGGGACAGACGTCTTCCACTTCCTGTGCTGGGACCCGATGGCGCAATCCGCGCCATTCAACGTCTTCACCGAAGGCGTGCAGCAGAATGCCATCGACGTCTACAACGACCACTTTTGGTCGGTCGATCCGCGACGCCGTCTGGTAGATAGCCTGTCTGTGGGGGAGGTGGCAGTCTGCCAGCACCACTTCACGGAGAGGTTCGTCTCCCGCAGCGAATTCTTCCAGGACTACCTGCTTCCTGTCGTAGGTCAGCGCTACACGTGGTTCACGCGACCTGTATTGGCGGGCAACCACGATGTGCTGCTCGCCATGATGCGCGCGGACGATCGTGGAGCCTTCCACGACGACGATATCCTGCGCACACAACGGATGATTCCTCATCTGCAGCGCGCCGTCAGACTGTGGATCGAGACGGAGCCTTTGAGAGAAGCCGCGGAGATCGGGCGAGAAGCGGCGAATGCCGCTGGCCTGGCGCTCTTCGGCCTCGACGAGTCCGGCCGCATCGTGCATGTAAATTCACACGCAGAGACGATGCTTCGAGAAGCACAGCACCTGATGCGGCGCGGCGCAATCCTCCAGGCCGCCCATGATGGCGACGCGGCGCGCCTGCGCGAGACGCTGGCAGACGTTGCGGTCACCGGCCTGGCCCGGCGTCTCGCGATGACCAGCCGAAGCGGGGAGCCGCACTCCTGCTTCCTCACGATCTTCGCGTTGCCGGCTGAAGCGCCTCTTCGCTCGAGGCTTGGGACGGCGAGGGTACTTGTGATGGCGCGCTCCCCAGGGCTCGCCGTGTTACCAGCGACTGAACAGCTGGTCAGCCTCTTCGGCTTGACAAGGGCCGAGAGCGCTGTGGCCCTCGCGCTGGCCAGGGGGAGGACGCCGGACGAATATGCCGCTGAAGCCGGCATCGGAATCAGCACCGTGCGAACGCATATGCGTGCCGTCTTCGACAAGACTTACACGCGGCGGCAGGCTGACTTGGTGCGGCTGCTGCTCTTACTCCAGACGGGCTGATGAACATTGTTCATCGTCGCAGCGCGCGTACTGGATAAGCGATTCGGCAACCCAGATTGACCGAACGAGGCAGCATCAGTCGCCGGGTCACACGGGGCAGTCTGGCGCGCGTCGTTGTCGCAGATGCCCACCGAGCGTGAAGAGAGGAACACCTATCTCGTCGCCTGGACGATCGGCCTCATGGGGCTGTACGCCGAAGCGGAAGACCCACGTTGGACGCAGGCCCTGACGGCGAGCGATGCCGGGCTTGCTGTGCGCTACGCGCTGGTGGAACTGAACGGTCTGCCGGACTGGCTGGCAGCCGTGGCCGACACGCACCCGCAGGTGGTCGAAGACATGTGATGGGGCGAACTCGACAACGAACTCTCGAGACCCGGCGGGGGCGGTGTTCGTGCGCTGTGATGGCTTAGATGCAGCAAACAAGCGGTGGGACAGCATCGTGTTGGTCCACGGGGCCGGGCTGTAGATTTCCTCCGAAACCCGCCCTCCTCTAACGCCTCCACGTCTGGGCTTATCAACGGACACGCCGCCTACGCATACGCAAACCCTGAGGGTCGCCAGATGTCATACCGACATCCATTTGCCGGCGCGCAGCCTATCCTGCCCTCATCTAGATTCGTCGGCATTTGTCTGACACCACAGCGCCAAAGGCAGGGGAGCCCGTCCAGCAGGCGAGGCGACTGGCACGCTAGACGTCCAACATCCGACTGTTAGGCGACGCATCGCTGACAGATGCCGCTGCAAAGGCGTGCCGGAGGCGCCTCACAGGCGCTGCCACTGACGCGAAACCGTACGAGCCTGTCGCCAAGCCGCGCCATATGCGATGGCCAAGCGCGCCTCGCTGCTGCAGACACGCTCGCTAGGCGACGAACTGCCGCCGCGCAAGGGCGTGATTTGCGCCCGAATGCCACCCGTTCGCTGCCCCACCGGCACCTAGATTGGTGAGGTCACACCCGCGAGCGAACCGTGCAGCTGCAACCCAAACGCCCTCCCGGACGTATCGACCGCAAGGCCGCGCTCTACGCGCTGGAGATCTGCCAACTGCGCAGCGCCGGGTACACGTACGAAGCGATCCGGGAAGCGCTTCGTGACGTCGGCATTGAGCTGAGCACCAGCACGCTACGCCGCGAAGTCAGGCGCCTACCTCGCCTGCAGCAAGCGCGACATGACGCTGCGCCATACGCGCCGCCCATTCAGGCCCGCTCCCCGGCGCCACCGCCGCCGCCAGATGCCCGCCCCACGTTGCCACCCACGACGCGCG
Source organism: Pelomonas candidula (assembly GCF_043555985.1). Classification (NCBI taxonomy): domain Bacteria; kingdom Pseudomonadati; phylum Pseudomonadota; class Betaproteobacteria; order Burkholderiales; family Sphaerotilaceae; genus Roseateles; species Pelomonas candidula. The sequence goes on from NZ_JBIGIC010000025.1 coordinate 16,801, forward strand.
GGCGAGACGCCGCAGAGGCCTTCTTCAAGGCCAACCCTTCCAACCCGCTGATGCGCAACCAGGAGATGTCATGAAACTCGCAGTCATCAACTTTTCCGGCAACGTCGGCAAGAGCACCATCGCCCGCCACCTGCTGGCGCCTCGCATCCCGCGCTGCCAGGTCGTCGCCGTCGAGAGCATCAATGCTGACGACGCCGAGCCAATGAAGGTCAAGGGAAGCCAGTTCGCCGAGTTGCAGGAGTACCTGCAGACGGTCTCCAACGTGGTCGTCGACGTCGGCGCCAGCAACGTCGAGGAGTTGCTGGACCTGATGCGACGGTATGACGGCAGTCATGCCGACTTCGACGGCTACATCGTGCCCACGGTGCCGGCCCGCAAGCAGCAGCAGGACACGGCGGCAACGCTGGCTGAGCTGGCCCGGATCGGCGTCCCGGCCGAACGCGTGCGGCTGGTCTTCAACCAGATCACGCACGACGCTCCCATCGAGCAGGTCTTCGGGACGCTGCTTGCGTACTGCAGGTCTTCCGGCCAGGCGCAAGTTCGGCTCGACGCCCGTCTGCACATGAACGAGGTCTACGCGCGGGTGCGCGGCGCCGCTCAATCCCTGAAGGAGATCGCTGGCGATCCGACCGACTTCAAACACCTGATCGCTCAAGCCAGCTCGACGGCCGAGAAGATCGAGCTGGCACGACAACTGGCCACGCAGCGCCTGGCGCGTGGCGTGCTTCCCGAGCTGGACGCCTGCTTCGAGGCGCTGGATCTCCAGGCGTTGGTGTTCCAGTGGCCAGGAGGCAGCCCCGAGGCCCAAGCTGCAGCATGAGCCCTCCTGGGACTTCAGCGGCCCGGCTTCGGGCGCGGCGGGTGCACAGGGTGGCGATCTGGCCGGAGCTGCGCGCAGCGCAGCTGATCAGGGCCGGCCTGTTCGCCAAGCAGGCCCGTTCACGCGCAGCGAGAAGGAGTCAGGCCTGCTAGACCTGGGCACGGGAGGGCCGCATTAGTCGAGTGAACCACGGGCAGGACGCGCCTGCACGCGGGTACTTGCGCTCCAGCGCGTGGGGCATCTCAACGCCCGCTGTCCCGGCCTCGATATCGGCCGCCCATATCAGCCGGGCGCGGCCCAGTTGATGCCGCAGTTCAGGTGCTAGTGACTGCGGCAGCATGACCACCCGATCCTTGGCGCCCTTGCCTTCGCGCACGATCAGTGCCCGCTGTGCGAAGTCCACGTCCTTGACCCGCAACTGCAAGGCCTCGGTGATACGAAGGCCCGTGCCGTATAGCAAACGGGCCAGCAGCAGATGCTCGCCTTGAAGCCCTGCCAGCACGCAACGCACCTCCTCAACGCTGAGCACGACGGGCAGGCGCCGGTGGCGGCGCGGGTGGCCGATCTCCTGCAGCCAGGGCAAGTCATGGCGCAGCACCTTGGTGTAGAAGAACAGCAGAGCCGACAAGGCCTGGCTGTGAGTCGATGGCGCTACCGAGCGGTCGTCGGCCAAGTGCGTCAGAAACGCCTCTGAATCGCCCCGGGTTCAGTAGACACCTTCGAGCCTCAAACTGAGGCCCTGAGGAGGTGCCATGACAGCGAAGCAACCCTACCCGGAAGAATTCAAGATCGAGGCGGTCAAGCAGATCACGGAGCGAGGTCATCGGGTGGCTGACGTCTGCGCCCGGATCGGCGTGAGCCAGCACAGCCTGTACAAGTGGATCAAGGCGTATTCGGCGCCGGCCGCTGAGCGACAGGCGCAGGCCTCGCAGACCGAGGAGCTGCGGCGACTGAAGGCCGAACTGCGGCGCGTGACCGAGGAGCGCGACATCCTAAAAAAGGCCGCCGCGTACTTTGCCAAGCAGTCCGGGTGAGGTACGCGTTCATCAAGGCGCACGAGTCCCACTACAGCGTGCGGCGCATGTGCAAGGTGATGCAGGTGCACCCCAGCGGCTACTACGCATGGAAGGCCGAGCCGCAGAGCTCGCGGGCCCAGGACGACCAGCGCTTGACCGGCCTGCTCAAGCAGGCGTGGCTGGAGAGCGGCGGCGTGTACGGCTATCGCAAGCTGACGCTGGACATGCGCGACCTCGGTGAGCACTGCGGCAAGCACCGCGTTGCGCGGCTGCTCAGGCTTGAAGGGCTGCGCTCGCAGACAGGCTACAGGCGCCGCCCTGGGGTGCGCGGCGGCAAGCCTGCCGTGGTCGCGCCGAACCATCTGCAGCGCCAGTTCACGGCGACCCAACCCAACCAGTCCTGGGTGAGCGACATCACCTACATCCGCACGCACGAGGGCTGGCTGTATCTGGCGGTCGTGGTCGACCTGTTCTCGCGACAGGTGGTGGGCTGGTCGATGGGCAGTCGCATCGACACCAGCCTGGTGTTGGATGCGTTGCTGATGGCGTTATGGCGCCGCCAGCCCAAGCAGGCCGTCACGGTGCACTCCGACCAGGGCTGCCAGTTCACGGGTCATGAGTGGCAGGCCTTCCTGCGCGACCACAACCTGGTCAGCAGCATGAGCCGGCGCGGCAACTGCCACGACAACGCCGTGGCCGAGAGCTTCTTCCAACTGCTCAAGCGCGAACGCATCCGTCGGCAGGTCTACGCCACGCGCAATGACGCTCGTGCCGACGTCTTCAACTACATCGAGATGTTCTACAACCCCAAGCGGCGCCACGGCACTGCCGGCGACACTTCGCCGGTCGAGTTCGAACGACGCCATTCCCAACGGCTCACGGGTGTCTAGGAAAACCGGGGCGATTCAGGTATTGGCCCAAGCAACGAGATGAGCCGTACGCAAAGTCGCAAATTTGCTGCAGAGATCTTGGCTAGTTTGGGAGGTGCAAATGTTTAACACCTTAATAAACCGGACGGCTTCCGCGCTGCGCACTCCAGCCGCCGGTTATCGCACACGTTAGGCTTCACGAGGAGAAGGCCGGTGACTGACCTCATCTCAAAATACAAAGAAGTCTGGGGGGACGATCCGAAGAAGTTGCTCGTTGAGTATGACTACCAGAACGAGCTAACGGCGAAGCTCGATACACTCAAGCCAGAAGACCTCGATATCAAGATCTTCTACGAGATCGTTCTATGGAAGCTGAACCGATTTCCGAGCATTCAGGATGATCTCCTTGGCGAACTCAAAGGTGTAGCGACGCTAAGACCTACACAGCACCGGGATGCCAAGCCCGTTCTGCACAAGATGCTGAAGAGCCCAGGAATCGCCTCGACGATCCTCAGGTTTCTTAATCCCTTAACTTTTCAGATCATTGATGACCGCGTTTATCGGATTGTTCATCCGGGTAAGGTGAAATATCCTGCCAAGCCGCAGAAGTTGAATGAACGGTATTTGAGCACCTCATCCGACATCTACTTCGATTACCTTGACGAACTGCACAAGCTATCGTCGCCAAAGCTGCCCTTTGAGCAGGCAGACCGAATCCTGTATCAACTCGACATAAAGCTTGGCAACAAGATTGGTACTGAAACCTAACTATTCCATCGAGAGGATGCGCCCCCGGCAAACCGGGCCCCGCCTCTCATGTCAAACGTTAGGCCTCGCCACACACAAACGGGCACCGCCTCCGGTCAATCCAACAAGTGAGATACGCGTGAAAGTCTTCATCTCGCACGTCCATCAAGAGTTCGCCCTAGCGAAGATGGTCAAGGAGCAGCTTGACCTGATCTTCGGGGCAATGGTCGAGGTATTCCTCTCTGAAGACACCCGCCTCGGCGACAACTGGTTGGCGAAGGTCAAGACGGCTCTTACCGACTCCGACTTTGTGTTTGTCCTCTTCTCTCCCACCTCGCACTCCCGGCCATGGATCAACATCGAAGCGGGCTACGGTGTCATGGCGGGCAAGCCGGTCGTACCGATCTGCTGCCTGGGACTCAAGAAGTCAGAACGGAACAGCACAACTCTCGGAAGGGCTGTCTGTCCTTACCGCCAGCCGCGACTACGAATCGTCCCTCGAAGTCAATGGTTCCGGCGTCTTCACATCGCTACTTTCGGACGCACTACGCGGTGGCGCGGCGGACCTCCGTGGGAACATAACACCGGGGTCTCTTTACGCCTACGTGGACGAGGCACTTGGTGCATGGGACCAAAGACCAATATTCCGGACCAACGTTACTAGCTTCGCGTCGCTGAGAAAGATTCCGCCAAAGGTTCCATTTGAAGTCCTACGGCGGATTACTCAGTACTTCTCGACTCCGGACGCCGAACACAAGCTCGATCCTTCGTACGAGGACACAGAAGCCGCTGCTGACGCTGCGAAGGTCAAGATCTTCAAAGACCTGCAGAAGCTCCAAAGCGTCGGCTTGGTCGTTCCTGTCGATGCCGAATTCATGTACTTTGCCGCCATCAACTCGACATCGTGCCGACTGACCGCTCTAGGCTATCAGTATTGGCGCCTTGTCAACGAAAAGAAGCTCTAAGTGCTTGGCGGGCTGCTGCAGCGCCAGTGAGGCCTAACCCATCCCTCAAGGGGCCTGCCTTCGGCAGGCCCCTTACGTCGAACGTTGAACGGCAGCTTTCAGGCGTCGAGTTCGACGAAGCGAAATACCGCAACCGCTGCGGAGCAGCCGCTCGCCGAGGGACGGATCGCTGACCCTGCATACTTCAGCGCATCGCATTCAGCGCTCAAGTTTCGGGCCAGCCACCTGGGAGATGTCCAGCCGCTGGACATGAAGCGGCTCGCGGGCCGCTTGCTCGGGCCGTCGATCCGCGGCCGTTCTGAAGACTGACGAACTTCGTACGAAGCCGCTGATCCGCTTTGCCAGTTCGCGGTCTTCCGCAGCATCTGAGGCCGCGAGCACCTTCAAGATGTGCCCCCAGCTGAGCATTGCTTCAGCCCGGCCGCGAGAGGCAGGCCGCATGGCCTTGGCTGCATCTGGCAGTACGCGCAGGCGCCCTGCTTCCTTCGCCTTGAGTCGCCACAAGGGTTCGTAGCTACGACTCTCGCCACGCGTTGCCTGGCGCGTGGCGTCGGCATCGATGCCCCACCCGCGCAGCTTCTCTGCGAACGTCTCACGCCAGCGCTGAAGATCAGCCTTGCGCGGGTTCAGACGCTGGCCTGATACGCCCTCCGCCTTCACGCTCAGGTGGACGTGCGGGTTGGCCTGATGCTCGTGCAGAACCATGACGTAGCGGTGCCCAGCCAGCTCGACCTGCGCGAACTCGCGAACGGCCTTCTGCAGCAGCTCGGCGTCCGTGCCCGCCGGCATCGACAACATGATGTTGAACGCCTCACGCCGATGTCCGACGTCCTCGATGAACGCTCCGCCGTAGCGCCACTGGTCCACCAGATCGCACACGGCGTCCTTGCCGGCGCGCACCACCTCGCGATCGTCTTCGATGGCCAGACGACCGTTCTTGCTGATGTAGCGGAAGTGCGCCGCAATGGCGCCCATGCCGCGGCCACCGCCCGTGACCTTGACCATCACCTGAGGCGCACGCCGCACCGTCGCCTCGATGCGCTGGCGGATCACCGCCGCCTTGCGCCGCATCATCGTGTTCAGCCTCGGCGTCGGTGGAGACTTCACCATGCGGTTGGCGGGATAGAACAGCCGTTCGCCCCACTGCACCAAAACGCCGTCGACCTGCTGCCCCGTCATTTCCTGCACCTCCTTGAAGGCGCCAGTTCGGCGATCAGCGCCGAAGCCTTGGCCAGGTGCGATCGCATGTCGCTGGCCAGGGACGTCAACCCTGCCCGGTGTCCCTCCAGCTGCCCTGACGGCAGGCGGTCCAGCAGCCGCAGGAACGCGTTGAGGTCTGCAGACATGGCGGCGACCCGGTCGGTGGACGCTCTCAGCGTGGCGACCACCGCGCCATGATCGGCGGCCAGCGGTGGCGCGGCCACGCCATCCAACAACGAACAGACGTAGCGCCCCTGCGCCACATCCGCGGCACGTGCGCGCCTCGCGAGCAACACCGCGTGCGCGGCCGACATGCGCAGCGTGACCTTGACGAGGCGTCCTGCAGACGCGTCGCTGGAGACTGCGATAGAGATGCTTTCAGGGCCGGCTTGGTCCAGCATGAGCGCAACTGCCCGCCGCACCTGCACGGCTGTTGTGGTGCCGTCTTGAGCGGCCCTCGCCTCAATGCGAGATCGCAGGCCCCGCAGATCTACAGCGATACGGTCCCGCTGATGGCGTGCCCTCCCCAACGCAGGACGAGAAGCACGATCAGAAGGCGTGCTGTTGGCGCCGATCTAAATTTGACCCACCCTGCCGATTGAACTTTGACCCAGGGCTTGGGGCCGGCATCGGCTGACGCCGGCTGTGGACAACTGTAGCGCTGAGCTCGGTCAGCCCGCCTCGTCG
>NZ_JBIGIC010000026.1:0-19327 GCF_043555985.1 Pelomonas candidula
CCGCCGGCCCGGCGGTCACGATCGCCGAAACGGGCGGTCACGATACCGAAACGACCTCTCCGACGCTCCTCAACAGCGTCGGTCACGATGACCGAAATGACCGGTCACGTTGGCCGAAATACGCACTTGGCTATGCGGTACCACAGAGACCCATCGACCACATCCTTGCAAATGGCCAGCTCGGTTGGCGTCCGCCGACCCTTTGCATCAAGGGTGCTGTGGTAGTTCCAGATGGTGGTGACGAACCGGGTGGCCTTACCCTCACGCGCTGCATCGCGTGGAACGTCAAATGCCGACCACTGCTGCCCCGGCTCGAGCGCACCGAGCGAACGAAACGCTTCGTTGTGCGAGGCGTCGAAAAGGTCGGACTGCTGTTCGGGCATCGTGCGGTCTCCGGTTGTGTCGAGGCAGTCAGCTGAGGAACGCCATTCTGAGGGGCGGCCGACACCCGCCGTCCCGTAGGCGGCCGTCCTCGCTATCAATTGATGCTCGTGAGCTCGGCTGGCGCATATACTGTGAATATGTCCAGTACAGACCCTGACGTTGATGTTGTCCGTATAGGGGGCGCGACGGCGACCGCGCAGGCACCAGCACGTTCCAGCGTGGCCATCGGCTTTGGCTCGCCGTCGCAGGACAGCGGGGTCACGCGCCTCGACCTCAACGACATCCTCGTCAAACATCCCCAGGCCACGTTCCTCATGCGCATCACGGGTGCCGCCATGCGCGAGGCCGGCATCGACGATGGTGATGTCGTACTGGTCGACCGTGCCATCACGCCCGTGCACGGGCACGTCGTCATTGCTGTCGTTGATGACGAGTTCGTCTGTCGCCGACTCTTCAAGCAGGGACACGACATCAGGCTCCAAGCAACCGAGCCCACGACCGTTGACATCGTCCCCGGCGAAGGGCAGGACTTCCAGGTTTGGGGCGTGGTGACCAACGCCATCAAGTCGATGCCGGTCTGAGGCGACGCCGTGTTCGCGCTCGTCGACGTGAACAACATGTACGTCAGCTGCGAGCGGGTCTTCCGCCCCTCGCTGAACGGCCGTCCCGTAGTCGTGCTATCGAACAACGACGGCTGCGCTATCGCCCGCAGCAACGAGGCCAAGGACCTGGGCGTCAAGATGGCCCAGCCGTGGTTCCAGATTCGGCATCTTGAGCGGCAGGCGGGCCTCATCGCCCTGTCCGCCAACTTCGAGCTCTATGGCGACATGTCATCTCGAATGATGGCGCTGGCGGCTCAGTACGCGCCCCGCCAGGAGGTCTACAGCATCGACGAATGCTTCCTCGACTTCGATGGGATGCGAGGCGACCTTGTCGCCATCGGGCGCGACCTGCGAGCGACGGTGCTGCAGTGGGCCGGACTCCCGACGAGCGTGGGCTTCGGGCCGACGAAGACGCTCGCGAAGTTGGCCAACCATGTGGCCAAGACGGCGGACCGCAAGCCCGGCTCCTACCCAGAGCAACTTGCTCAGGTCTGCAACTTTGGCGAGATGACGAAGCGCCAGCTCGACTGGGTGATGAGCAAGACCGAGGTCGGCGACGTGTGGGGCGTTGGCCGAAAGACCTCTGCGCGCCTGAACGATGGTGGCATCCGCACGGTCCTCGACCTCGTCAATGCAAACGCCGCCACCCTTCGTGGGCAGTTCAGCGTTGTGCTCGAGAAGACGGTGCTTGAGCTACGCGGCACCTCGTGCATGGACGTCGATGATGCGCCGGCGGCCAACCAGCAAATCATGTGTTCACGGTCGTTCGGCTCGGCGGTGACCGAACTGACCGAACTCAGGGAAGTGGTGAGCCAGTTCGCCTCGCGTGTGGCCGAGAAGGCCCGAGGCCAGCAAAGCGTCGCCGGCGCCGTGCACGTATTCATCACGACGAGCCCGTTTCGGAAGAATGACCGACAGCACAGTGGCAGCGCGACGATGCCGTTGGTCAGACCGACGGGCGACACCCGGGTACTCATTGCTGCCGCTGTGCGTGCCCTCGAGGGCGTGTATCGGCCGGGCTTCAACTATGTCAAGGCCGGCGTCATGCTGGTGGAGTTGCAGCCAGAGGGACAGGAGCAGAGCGAGCTGGACCTGTTCTCCGGCACCGAAGAACGCGAGACGCCAGCGCCGCAGAGGGACCGGGCGCAGCTCATGGGTGCCATCGATGAGCTGAACCGGAGGTTCGGGCGCGGCGCTGTCTCCGTTGCAAGCGCCGCGCAGCACTCCGAGGGCGGCGGCGGCTACATGGCGAGGCAGGAACGCCGGTCGCCGCGCTACACGACGCGGCTTGACGAGATTCCAACTGCGCGAGCGTGATGCGCGGAGCAGGACAATCCTCAGCATGTCGGAAGAGAGCCAACTCGTAGTGCCGCCGTCGTTCGTGGCCTTATTCATCGAACCCGGCCGCATCAAACCGAACGCGCCGCGCGAGCACATCCTGGAGCGCTACGAGCTTTGCGAGGACCTGGCGACGATGTTGATGGACCACGCGAGCACCAAGAAATGGGAACTCGGCGTCACCGAGGCGGACATCATCGTGCGCATCCACAGGGGCCTCCTGGCGGGCGATGCCGGCCTCACCGTCGCTGAGGCCGAATGGGTCACCAGAAGGATGGCCGAGCTGCTGGAATGGGAGTGTCCTTCGCTCGAGGCAGCCTGCAGGTAGGCGTAGCCCTTCTCCTCCCGCAGTTCGACGCAAGCCACGGGCGTAGACCCTGACGGTCCTGACGCACATCTGCGTTACATTGAGTCCGGCACCTCCAAGGACGGGCAAATGGACAGGAAGACCCAGACGTTGAACCTCCGCGTGAGCCCGGAGCTGAAGGAACTGGTGCGCGTGGCGGCCGAGCGTGACCACCGCACCATCGCAAACTTCGTCGAGATGCTCGTTCGAGAGCACTGCACGCGGCAAGGAATCACCGCCGGGCAAACACCCTCAAAGCGGACGACGAGCCGCTGAGGCAACAAGGGAGGATGACTTGGACGTCTTCAAATTTCGCGAGCACCTGGTCGGCGAGTACGCCCAGTTCAGCCGCAGCTTCACGCGCCTTCGGTCCGACGACATTCGCGCGTTCGTAGACCGTGAGTACGCCAGCCAGCGCTACTGGCCCGAGCCGCTCATTCAAATCAATCCGACGTACCGCTCAGGCGGCACTGTCGACCAGCTCGTGGCCAGCGGCCAGCTCAGTCCAGAGTGCGCGACCATCTTCCGCCTGGGCAAGTCCAACAGCTCAGCGGGCGTCCCTCTGCCGCTGCATCAGCACCAGGCGGAGGCCATCAGCCTGGCCAGCGCGGGAGAAAGCTACGTTCTGACCACCGGAACGGGCTCGGGCAAGTCTCTCAGCTATTTCATTCCTATCGTCGACGCCTGCGTCAAGGCGAAGAAGACGGACTCCACGGCACGCACGCGAGCCATCGTCATCTATCCGATGAACGCGTTGGCGAACTCGCAACTCGAGGAGCTCAAGAAGTTCCTGGGCTCGGACCCGGCCTCGCGCGCGGTGAGCTTCGGTCGCTACACCGGGCAAGAGAGCCGAGAAGAGCGGGAGGCCATGGCAGCCAACCCGCCGGACATCCTGCTGACCAACTTCATGATGCTCGAGCTGCTGATGACACGGCAGGATGACATCGACAAGGCGGTCATGCGCAACGCCAAGGGCCTGCGCTTCCTCGTCCTCGACGAGCTCCACACCTACCGGGGCCGCCAAGGCGCTGACGTCGCGCTGCTGGTGCGGCGCGTTCGAGAAGCCCTGTCCGACAACCTCATCTGCATCGGGACCTCGGCGACCATGTCGTCCACTGGCTCCCAGATGGAGAGGAACGCCACCGTGGCCAACGTCGCCCGGCGCCTGTTCGGGACCTCCATCCATGACCGCAACGTCATCACCGAGACGTTGCGGCGTACGACTCCTGAGCACGAGACACTCGAGACCGTGCGCTCTCGCCTAGGGGCCGCGATTCGCGCCAGCGTGCCCATGGACCTCGACTACGACGCCATGGCAGCGCACCCGATGTCGGTCTGGGTCGAACTGACGCTTGGACTGACCTACGAGGACGACAAGCCTCGTCGTGCCAAGCCCCGCATGCTCTCCGACGCCGCTGAGGCGCTGCACATCGACTCGGGCGAACCAGTCGAGACGTGCTTGGCCTACCTGCAGCAGTTCATGCTGCGTGCGTACTCGGTTACAGACGATGCCGGCAAGAGCCTCTTCGCGTTCAAACTTCACCAGTTCATCGCGGGTGGCGGCAAGGTTTACACAACGCTCGAATCCGCTGGGCAGCGTGCAATCACGCTGGATGGCCAGCAGTTCGTCACGGGCGACGACCAGCGCCGGCGCCGCTACTTCAACGCGCACTTCTGCCGAGACTGCGGTCAGGAGTACATCCCGGTCTGGGACACCGACGGGCCCGAAGGTCGGGCCTTTGAAGTGCGGAACATCGAGGAGCGGCAGAACGACGACGAGCAGGTCAAGTTCGGCTTCCTCATGCCCGATGGACGCGGCCTGTGGGAGCCGGACAACCTCGAGCGCTACCCGGAGTCCTGGCTCGAGGAGGGAGCTGACGGTGAGTGGCGCATCAAGTCCGGGCAGCGGAAGTACAGGCCCCAAGCAGTCAATGTTCGTCCGGACGGTGTCGTCACGACGGAACAAGGCTTGCAGGCCTTCTTCATCCCCGGCTCGTTCCGTTTTTGCCTGGCCTGCGGCGTCGCGCACAGCTCGGCCGGCAAAGACTCGTTGCGCCTGACCTCCCTGTCCGGCGAGGGCCGCAGCTCGGCCACGACCATGCTGACGCTGTCGGCCCTGCGATACCTGTACGAGCAAGACCAGCAGCTGTCGGCCGAAGCGAAGAAGGTGCTTGGCTTCTCCGACAACCGCCAGGACGCCGCCCTGCAGGCCGGGCACTTCAACGACTTCCTGCAGGTCCTGATGACTCGCTCGGCGCTGCTGTCGGCTATCCAGAAGGCCGGCGCGAATGCCCTGACCGAGCGCGAGGTGGCGAATGCGGTGTTCGAGGCCCTGGGCTTCCATCGTGACGACCCGGCGGTTCGCGCCGAGTACATGCAGCAGCCCGAGCTCAAGGGCAACACCCGGCGCCAGGTTCAGGAAGCCATGCGCGGCATCCTGGGCTACCGGACCTACTTCGACCTGCGTCGAGGCTGGCGATTCAACAATCCGAACCTCGAGCAGCTCGGCCTCGTCCGCATCGGCTACCAAGACATTGACGACCTCGCCGCCGACGCCGCTGAGTGGGCCGAATCGCCGAAAGTGCTGCAGGCCGCTGCGCCGGCCGAGCGAGCCATCGTGTTGCGCGCCCTGTTCGACTTCATGCGCCAGGGCCTGTGCATCGCCACGCGGTACCTCGACCGCACCGAACTCGAACAGCTGCGCACCCAGAGCTACGCCAACCTCCGCGAGCCCTGGGGCTTCACCGAGGACGAGAGGCCGGTTCCGGCCCGCTGGTTCGTCACATCACGCCCCAAGGAAGAGACGGACCGCCGCGGCCGACGCGTGAAGGTTGAAGACTTCCTTGTCATCGGCTCCAGCCGCTCGCAGTTGGGTCGCCGGCTCCGACTGGGAAGCACCTGGGGCGGCGGCAATCCGCACTACAAGGAAATCAACGACAAGACCTGGTCGAAACTCATCGAAGCGCTGCTGGAAGCCGCGGAGTCGTACGGCTTGGTTCGCAAAGAAGAGACTGACGTTGGCTTGACCGGCTGGCAGCTCAATGGGACCGCGCTGCTCTGGCAGCTGGGCGATGGTCAGACCCAGCGGCAGGCCGAGGACAACACGTTCTTTCGTGGGCTGTACCGCAACATCGCCAGCTTGCTTGAAAGCCCGGTGCATCAGCTCTTCGAATTTGAGGCGCGCGAGCACACGGCCCAGGTCGAGCAGGAGGACCGTCTCGAGCGCGAGGCTCGCTTCCGCTTCACGGAGAAGGACCGCACCGAATGGCGGGAGAAGAAGGCCACCGACCTTGAGTGGCTGCCAGTTCTCTTCTGCTCGCCCACGATGGAACTCGGCGTCGACATCTCGTCGCTGAACACGGTCTACATGCGCAACGTGCCGCCCACACCGGCCAACTACGCCCAGCGCAGTGGCCGCGCGGGCCGCGCTGGACAGCCTGCGCTCGTCATCACCTACTGCGCCAGCCAGTCACCACACGACCAGTATTACTTCCGCGACCCAGTCCGCATGGTGCATGGCCAGGTCAATGCACCGACCTTGGACCTGGCCAACCTCGAACTGGTCAAGAGCCACATGCACGCCATCTGGCTGGCCGAGACCGGCAAGCGCCTTGGCAATAGCGTGCGTGACCTGCTGGACATGAATCAGCCAGAGACGCTACCAATCACTGAAGATGTCGCGTCCGACCTTGACAAGGACGCCGCCAAGCGCCGCGCTCACGAGCGGGGGCTTCGCGTGTTGTCCATGCTGGCCAACGAGCTGACCTCCAAGAGCGCGCCCTGGTACACAGCCCAGTGGGCTGAGACCGTCTTCCAGCGCGCCTACAAGGAGTTCGACGGCTCCCTGCAGCGCTGGCGTGACCTGTACCGCGCGACCGCCAGTGCCATCGAGCGCAACTTCAAAATCGAGAACAACCCGGCCGCCTCAGAGCGCGAACGCCGTGAGGCCCAGCAGCGCCACAACGAGGCCCGCAAACAGCGCGACCTGCTGCTGGCCGGCGACAGCGCCTTCAACTCCGACTTCTACACCTACCGCTACATGGCGTCGCAGGGCTTCCTGCCCGGCTACAACTTCCCGCGTCTGCCGCTGTTGGCGTACCTTCCGGCGCGCCGCGGACAAATCGGGCGCGAGAGCTTCCTGTCACGTCCGCGCTTCCTTGCACTGGGAGAGTTCGGGCCCTACAGCCTCATCTACCACGAGGGCAGCCAGTACCGGGTGACCAAGGCGCTGCTCACCATCACTGGCCACGACCAGGTCACCGAAGGCGCCCGCTTGCCAACCGAGGTCGCACGGCTTTGCCCGGCCTGCGGCTACGGCCACTTCCGCTCCCAGCGCGATGCCGACCGCTGCGTGTCATGCAACGCGTCGTTGGCGGAGGCGCAAGAGGTCAAGAGCCTCTACCGCATCGAAAACGTCTCCACCAAGCGCGCAGAACGCATCACTGCCAACGAGGAAGAGCGGGTGCGGCAGGGCTACGAGATGCAGACCACTTTGCAGTTTGCCGAGGCCGATGGCAAATTGCAGATGGTCACCACGGTGGTCGAAGACGACAAGGGGCCGCTGCTCGAGATGCAATACGGCCCCGCCGCGACGGTCTGGCGGATGAACTTCGGCTGGCGCCGCCGCAAGGAGAAGTCCATCCAGGGCTTCATGATGAATCCCGTCACGGGGCAATGGGTCGGCGGCGCAGAGGACGGCTCAGGTGAACCTGAAGGTGAGGGGGATGGGGCTCCAGACACGACACCGGCCCAGCGCATCGTTCCCTACGTCGAAGACCGTCGCAACATTCTCATCATCCGACCGCACCACCGGCTTGGGGTGCTCGAGGCTGAGACGCTCACTACGTTGCAGTACGCCCTGAAGCGCGGTATCGAGGCGGTCTACCAGCTCGAAGAAAGCGAGCTCATGGCTGAGCCGCTTCCCACGCGCGACAACCGGCAGTCCATCCTGCTGTTCGAAGCGGCGGAAGGTGGCGCCGGCGTGCTGACGCGCCTCGCCACGGAGCCAGATGCCTTGGCCGCGGTTGCAGCCAAGGCCCTGGAGGTTATGCACTTTCGTGCACCGCCAGCTGGCCAGACGTGGGCGCGGGACAGCCTCGTGGAGGAGTTGGACCACAACGGAGAGCCATTTTGCGAAGCTGGCTGCTACCGCTGCCTGCTGTCCTACTACAACCAGCCGGACCACACCCTCATCGACCGCAAGGACAAGGCCGCCGGCGGGCTACTGCTCGACATGCTGTGCCGCCTCACGCAGGCCCGGGCCAACCAGGGCACTCAGGGTCGCGCACCCGGTGAACACGACGCACAGCTTGCCCGCACGGCAGGCAGCACGCTGGAGCAGGCCTGGCTGGCCTACATCAACGAGCATGGCTATCGCAAGCCCGACCGAGGTCAACACGCGATTCCTGGCGCCAACGCCAGCGCCGACTTCTTCTATGACGACTTGAACCTGGCGGTCTTCATCGACGGCCCTCACCACGAAGGCGCGTCCCAGCGGGAGAAGGATGCCGCAGTCGACCGCAAGCTCGATGAATTGGGGTACCTCGTGGTCCGCTTCCCGAAGGAGACGGGGAGCTGGAGCGCCACCTTCAAGAACAACGCCGACCTGTTTGGCCCCGGCAAGGGATAAGAAAACATGAATGCATTGGTTCCGGAATTCCTTCCGGGAAGCCTTGTTGCTGCCCGTGGCCGGGAGTGGATAGTCCTCCCCGAATCAGACGCGCAGACGCTTCGCCTTCGTCCTCTCGGTGGCGGCGACCGAGACGAGACCCTGGTCTACCTGCCGCTCGAGCGCCAGCCTGTCCAGTCAGCCACGTTCCCTTGGCCCACGGTGGCTCAGGCCCGCAACCATTCGGCCAGCCAGATGCTGCTCGATGCGCTGCAGCTCAAGCTGCGCAGCGGGGCCGGCCCCTTCCGCAGCTTCGGCAACATCGCCGTCGAACCGCGCGCCTACCAGCTGGTGCCCTTGCTGATGGCGCTCAAGCTGCCGACGGTGAGGCTGCTGATTGCCGACGACGTCGGTATCGGCAAGACCATCGAGGGTGCGCTCATCGCGCGCGAGATGCTTGACCGCGGTGAAGTCCAGCGCCTGACCGTCCTGTGCCCGCCCCATCTGTGCGAGCAGTGGCAGCGTGAGCTGACAGAGCGCTTCCACATTGCAGCCGTCGTCGTGCGTTCCAACACTGCTGACCGTTTGGAGCGGGACCTTCCGCCGGGCGCCTCGCTGTTCGACGCTCACCCGTTCACCGTGGTGAGCCTGGACTACATCAAGTCCGAACGCAGGCGCGAGGCCTTTCAGCGCTTCTGCCCCGAGTTCGTCATCGTCGACGAGGCTCACACCTGCACTCAGGCCGGCCAGGGCCGGCAGCAGCGCTACCAGCTGCTCAAGGGCCTGGCGGCCGATGCTGAGCGCCACTTGGTGCTGTTGACCGCCACCCCGCACAGTGGCGACGAGGAGGCCTTCTTCAACCTGCTGGGCCTGCTCAACCCCGACTTCACCCAGCTGAAAGACCTGCCCGCTGGCCAGCGCAGTGACCTGCGCGAGGCCCTGTCGCGCCATTTCGTCCAGCGCCGCCGGCCCGACATCGCCGAGTGGCAGGACACCTCGATGTTCCCGGAACGCAAGTCGGCCGAAATCACCTACCGACTTACCGGCGCCTGGGGCCAACTGTTCAACGACGTCTTGGCTTATGCCCGCGAGCTGGTCGAGCGCTCAGAAGGCCAGGGGCTGCGCGAGCAGCGGATGAACTGGTGGGCAGCGCTCGCGCTCCTGCGCTGCATTTCGTCGTCCCCGGCCGCCGCAGTGAACGCCCTGCGCACCCGCCTTCAAAGCGCGCAGGTTGGTTCAGACAACTCCGAGGCCACCTCGCTGGAAGAGTTTGAAGCTCAAGCCAGCGACCGCGTCCTCGATGGCACGGAAGACGCCCTGTCGACGGATGACATCGAGCCCGGCGCTCAGACCGAGGACAGCCAACGCCTGCAGGCGCTCATGGCCAGCGCCGCGGCCTTGGCCGGGCAGCAGAACGACCCCAAGCTGGCCAAATTGCAGGAGCACCTGACCCTGCTTCTCAAGGACGGCTTCCAGCCCGTCGTGTTCTGCCGCTACATCGCCACCGCCCACTATTTGGCAGCGGCCCTGCAGGAGAAATTCAAGTCGGCGACCGTCAAGGCGGTCACCGGCGAGCTCACTCCCGACGAACGCGAGGCCGCGGTCGAGCAGTTGGGCGACAGCGATGTCCGCATCCTGGTGGCCACCGACTGCCTGTCTGAAGGCATCAATCTCCAAAACCTCTTCACCGCTGTCGTCCACTACGACCTGAGCTGGAATCCGACCCGCCATGAGCAGCGGGAGGGCCGCGTCGACCGCTTCGGCCAGAAGGCCCGCGAAGTGCGCAGCACCATGCTATATGGCGAGGACAATCCTGTGGACGGCGCCGTGCTGCAGGTCATCCTGCGCAAGGCTGAGAGCATCCGCAAGGAACTGGGCGTGCTCGTGCCAATGCCCGACGACGAGGGCAAGCTCACCCAGGCGCTGATGAACGCGGTGCTGCTGCGCAAGGGGTCGCCGCTGAACGCGCAGTCCCAGCTCGACCTGTTCGGCGAACCTGCCAAGCAAATCGACCTGGCCTGGCAAAGCGCGAAGGAAAAGGCGAAGCAGAACCGCAGCATATTTGCTCAGAGACGCCTGAAGCCAGAAGACGTGTTGCCAGAATGGCGCAAGTCCTCCGCGGTGCTGGGCGGCGAGGCCGAGGTGGAACGCTTCGTCTCCCGTGCAACCAGCCAGCTCGGCGCCCCGCTGCAACCGGTGAAGCAACACTTCAAGTTGCTGACTGAGCACCTGCCCGAGGTCGTGCAGGAGCGCCTGGCGGCCGAAGGGCTATCGGGTTCGCTGCGCATCGACTTCCACCAGCCTGCAGCACAGGGCGCCACCTTCATACATCGCACCCATCCATTGGTTGCCGTGTTGGCCGATACGCTGCTGGAGCAAGCTCTTGATGCCGGGCCATCGAACGATGACGGCGGGGCCACCGTGGCCCGAGCCGGCGCGGCCTTCGTTAGCGCAGTGCCGCTCAAGACCACCGTGGTGCTGCTGCGCATCCGCCAGCAGCTCACCGTCGCCCATGGTCAGAATTCCAGGTTGCTCATGTGCGAGGAGGCGGTAGCCGTTGCTGCCGCCGGCGCGGAGCCGTTCACTGAACTCTCACCGGAGCAGACACAGCAACTGCTCGGCGCCGATGCGGCCCGCAACATGCCGGCCGCACTTCGAGACCGACAGATTCAGTCTTCGCTCGATGCACTGCCTGACTGGCGAGACCAGCTCGAGACCATCGCCAAAGCCCGCGCCCAGGCGCTGCTGGCCGACCATCGCCGCGTCCGCGAAGCCGCCGAAGGGCGTGGCAGCTACCAGGTCAGTGCCAGCTTGCCGGTCGACGTGATGGGCCTGTACGTGCTCTTGCCGGACGCCGGCGCGGTCACCGCCATGGGAGCCTGACGCCATGGCCAAGCGCATCACCCACCAGCTTGCCTTTCGTGCCATCCGCATCGAAGGCGGCCTGATACCCGCCGAGGAGCTCACCCGCCTGACCTTGCTGGCTGAGCCGAAGGACACCGAGCAGACCGAGAGTCACTACCGAATCGCCCGCGGACTGAAGCTGCGAGACGAAATCGCGCGGGACTTCAAAATTGCACTCAACCTCTGGCAAGACTTTCAGGCACTACGCAATCGCCAAGACGTCCGCGCTCACGAAATCACTGTGCGCGAGTGGCTGTTGCCTCTGCTACGCGACGTTCTCCATTTTCACGATGCCGCGCGGTGCCGGGCCATCGAACACGCAGGCCACCAGTTCGCCATCGGCCACGCCGGAAGTAGCGGGCGCGTGCCGCTGGTGTTCGCTGGATTCGACGAGCCGCTGGACACCGCGGCAGAGCGCTTCGGGGAGACCAATCCCGATACCGGCAAGACCCGCCGCCGCAGCCCCTTCATGCTGGCCCAGGAGGCGCTCAATGCCAGCGATGACTGTCTCTGGGCCATCGTCACCAACGGGCTGACGCTGCGCATCCTTCGCGACAACGCCAGCCTCACTCGGCCCGCCTACATCGAGGTGGACCTCGAGGCGCTGTTCAACGAGGAACTGCTGGCCGACTTCAGCGCCTTCTGGTTGCTGGCGCACGCGAGCCGCTTTGGGTCCGCGGAATCGCCACCCAGCGATTGCCCTTGGGAGCGCTGGCGCGCCGCCGGCCAGCAGGCCGGCGTCACCGTGCGCGGCAAGCTTCGCTACCAAGTGGCCGAGGCGCTGCGGGCCCTCGGTACCGGCTTTCTGTCGCACCCGGCCAATGGCGCCTTGCGCACCGCACTGCAGAATTCCGAGGACGGCTACGACCGCCAGGCCTTCTTCGAGGAGCTGTTGCGCCTGGTCTACCGCCTCATCTTCCTGGCCACCGTGGAAGACCGCCGCGACCGTGGCACCGGCGAGCACCTGGTCTTCGCCCCGGACGCCAGTGAAGAGGCCAAGGCCCGCTACATGGCCGGCTACTCGCTCACCTGGTTGCGAGAGCGTGCCGTCCGGCGCAGCCAATATGACCGCCACGCTGACCTCTGGCAGGCCCTGGCCATCACCTTTGGGGCGTTGGCCCGAGGCGAGCCGGCCTTGGGTCTGCCGGCCCTGGGAGGCCTGTTCGACCTCGACCAATGCGCGCGGTTGGACGCCGCGCAGTTGGACAACCGATATCTGTTGGCCGCGGTGTTCCAGCTTGGCTGGTTCCGTGCTGATGGAAAGGGCGGAGGGTTGTCGCGCGTCAACTACCGCGACATGGGCCCAGAGGAGCTGGGCAGCGTCTACGAAAGCCTGCTGGAGTTGGTGCCCGACCTGCAAGGCCTGGCCACGGCGGCCTCGGCGCGCTTGGCATTCGTCGGTGATGACGAGGCCGACGCCAGCACCAAGGGCAACACTCGGAAGCTGACTGGCAGCTACTACACCCCCGACAGCCTGGTGCAGGAGCTCATCAAGAGCGCACTCGAGCCCGTTATCGCGCAGACGGTCAAAGCCAACCCGCAGCGTCCAGTAGAGGCTCTGCTCGCGCTCACCATCTGCGACCCCGCATGCGGCAGTGGACACTTCCTGCTCTCCGCTGGGCGACGCCTGGCCGACGAGGTGGCGCTGCACCGCGCCGCGGCCGAACGCGAAGGCGGCGCACCCACGCCGGCAGACTACCGCCATGCGCTGCGCGACGTGGTGAGCCACTGCCTCTACGGTGTGGACAAGAACCCTATGGCCATTCAGCTCGCGAAGACGGCGCTGTGGCTGGAGGCCTACTCGCCCGACCGACCGCTGAGCTTCGTGGACCACCACCTGCGCGTTGGCGACGCATTGCTCGGCGTACTGGACCCAAAGGTGCTGGAAGGCGGCATCCCCGACGAGGCCTACACCGCGCTCTCCGGCGACGACAAGGCCGTGGCCAGCGCCTTGAAGAAGCAGAACAAGGCTGACTTGAAGAGCTGGCACCAGATTGCCGGCGGCGACCTGTTGACCCAGGCCGGGTTGGCTGCGCAGGCGGTGAGCGTCGAGTCCTTGGACGACGACACTCCTGAACACGTGGCCGCCAAGCGCAAGGCCTGGTCACAGACCGAATCCGACGCAAGGCGCAGCACCTTCGCGCGCATCGCGGACACGTACGTGGCTGCCTTCCTGGCGCCAAAGCTCGCCGAGTCCAAGGAGACAGTGCCGGTGTCGGGGCACCTGTGGGCGGTGCTGAGTGACCAAACGCCAAACGCAGGAGTCGAAGACGTAGCCCAAAAGCTATGTCGCCAGCACAGCGTCTTTCACTGGTGGCTGGCCTTCCCGCAGGTGGCGGAGGCCGGCGGCTTCAGCGTGATGTTGGGGAACCCTCCATGGGAGCGCATCAAGCTGCAGGAGGAGGAGTTCTTCGCGACACGCAGTCCACTTGTCGCTGCCGCCAAGAACAAGGCCGAGCGTACACAGAGAATCGAACTATTGCGCGAAGGAATGCTGCTGCACAGAGTGGCACCAGACGTTGAGCTCGCCGAAGGCCTGACGCCTCCCAACCGTGTTGAGATGGCGCTGTACGACAGCTTCATCCAGGCGCGGCGCGGTGCAGAAGCTGCCAGCCTGTTTGCGCACGACAGTCGACGCTACCCGCTAACCGGGGTGGGTGACGTCAATACCTTCGCCATGTTCTCCGAGTTGTTCCTCCAGGCAACACGTGCTGAGGGTCGAGCCGGCTTCATCGTGCCCACCGGCATCGCGACGGACGATACAACCAAGGTCTACTTCTCTGGCCTCGTGAAGGCAAGGCGTCTATCGTCGCTGTACAGCTTCTACGAGATTCGGCGCTGGTTCCCTGCGACAGATGACCGCAAAGCATTTTGCCTTGTCACCATCGGCTCTGCGGACGAAGCTGAGTTCGCCTACGATGTTCAGGATTGGCAGGACTTTGCGCGCCGCGAGAAACGCTACGGCCTCACACCTGATGAGTTTGCCGCGCTGAACCCCAACACGCTCACGCTGCCGGTGTTCCGCAGTGAGCGTGACGCGGAGTTGACCAAGAAACTCTATCGTTCCGCACCGGTTCTCATTCAGGAGGCGGTGCGGGACGAAACCGGTGCCATCGTACGACCTGAGGTCAACACCTGGGGTATCCACTTCCAGGCGATGTTCCACATGTCAGGTGACAGCGGACTGTTTGCCTACACGCAAGAAGACACTGGTCGAGCCCGCCGCTTGCCTCTATATGAGGCCAAGATGGTTCACCAATTTGACCATCGCTGGGCCACGTATGCGCCAGCGGCCAGTGGCGCGACGGGCGAAGTTGAGACGATGGATATCGGTGAGGCGCAGAAGGCTGAACCTACCGTCACCGTGCGCCCACGTTACTGGGTAGACGAGCGAGAAGTGCTCGCCAGAATCGCCCGAGTGCCAGCCCGCGTAGCGCGCTCATGGCTGGCTGTGCATGCGGCGAACGATGCGCCCGTGGCTGCGCGTAGCGAGGAGCTAGACGCCGCGCGGGAGGCCATGCTGCGCGCGCTGGCGCAGTGGGTTGCCGGCGAATATTTTCATCGCGAGGCCGGACCGGCGCTCGGCGTCGATGGCTGGCCCGTCCAGCATGCCCAACGCCACATCGAGCCGGTGGAACGGCAAATGCGAGGCCGCTTCCCGTTGCTGGACGCGACACTGCGCGGTGATGGGCTGACGACGAAGAAGGCGCTGACCGAGTTCCCGAAGTGGGCGCTACAGAATGCCGACGTTCGGCTTGCCGACGACGAATTGGCTGACCTAGGAGCGGCACTGCGAGGTGCCGAACTGACCGTCGCCCTGCGCACCCTTCTCGACACTTGGATGGACCAACGCAGTCCGCGCTGGCTGCTTGGCTGGCGTGACATTTGCCGCAGCACCGATTACAGAACTCTCATTTCTTCGGTGATACCCCGGTCGGGTGTTGGCGACAAATTTCTACTGATGATGCCGAGCGCACAGCCACCGCTTTGTGCTGCGCTGCTCGCCAATCTGAATTCAATGGCGTGTGACTTCGTGTCTCGGCAGAAACTTGGCGGGACATCGTTCAAATACTTCACGATGAAGCAAATTGCGGTGCTTCCGCCAGACCGCTACTCGCCAAGTGAGCTTGCCTTCATAGTTCCCCGCATTCTGGAGCTCACGTACACCGCTCATGACATGCGGTCTTGGGCCGAAGACCTTTCCGAATACGACAGGCGGCCTCTGGCCGACCGCGCTCGCACCTTCGCCTGGGACCTTGACCGTCGAGCTCTGCTGCGGGCAGAGCTCGACGCCTACATCGCCCGTCTATACGGCCTCACTCGCGACGAGCTGCGCTACGTCCTCGACCCAAAAGACGTGATGGGCGACGACTATCCGAGCGAGACCTTCCGCGTGCTCAAAGAAGGAGAGCAGCGCACCTACGGCGAGTACCGCACGCGCCGGCTGGTGCTAGAGGCGTGGGACAGGCTGGCAGGATGAGGTTGGGCGACGAATGCCATGACACCATTGGACCGACTGCGACTTGAAAAGGCGGCCGCTGATTGCGGGTTCGAGATGACTCCTCTGGAGACGGCTGGAGGCATCGTCATGCGCTCTGCGCGCTTTCCTGAAACTGTCCTCGTCAGCGCCGTCGGCGGGGACTCCTTCCAACTGAGCGCTTCCGATGCTGCCATCCTCCCCTCTCCTGGAGGTGCCGCATCGCTGACGGTGCACGGCTTCAACGACCTGTACGCCATCCTGCGCTCTATTGGAGCCAACGCCCGCACGAGGCCAAACCGGGTAGCTGATGAATTCAGGAGAAAGACGGCCTCGTTCCCCAAAGGCACCGAGGCGGAGCGACTTGTCGTTCAACGCGTTGGGCAGGGGCTCTTTCGTGGCGCGCTGCTCGACTACTGGCAAGGTCGCTGCTGCGTGACCGGCCTCGACATTCCGGAGCTCCTTCGCGCATCGCACATCCGACCATGGGCTCTGTGCGAGACCGACGAGCAGCGACTCGATGTGTTCAACGGCCTGCTGTTGGCGCCTCACCTCGACGCGCTGTTTGATGCGGGGCTGATGACCGTTGAGGACAGCGGCGAAGTGCACCTCGGGGCGGCCATCACCATGGAACGCCAGCAGAGCATGGGATTGGTCGAGGCCATGACAGTTCATGGCCTTCGAGCGGAGCACCGCGAGTACCTACGCTTCCATCGCAGCCAAGTCTGGAGAGGCTGACCCAGGCCCCGGAAACATGGACGTCGCCGCGCTCAGGGAAGCACTTCGGCCGTTCGTTGGTGGCCTGAAGGACAACTGCACCAACACCAGAATGCCCGAGTATTGCCAGCAGCTCGGACTTCCTCCCCCGCCCGAGGGCGGAGACAAGCGCGGCCGCATGCATGCGGCCTTCGACGCACTGCCGGACGACGATGTTCCAGAGTTCGCGGTGGGCCTGCTATCGCGGCGCATGCTCGGCCCGCAGCTTCGTAACGAGGTGCAGGACCTGCTCTGGTCAGACACGCCGAACATCGCGATTCCCAAGCGAAACAGAAGAGAGCTGGCACGCGCGCTCCAACGGCTCGAGCTGTTCCACCACTGGGAAAACTTCGAGCAGTTGCTGCAGGACGTCTTCATCATCGAGGACGACCTGACCATGCTGTTCACCGGACGCCGAGGTGGTGTACTTGAAGATGTCCATCGGCACTTCGTTCGAAATCCAGAGGACGCCGACGTCGAGGCCCTGTTCGAACAGCTGAAGGCATTCGACCTTCCAGACCGCCGGTTCTGTTTGCTGCTCGAAGGTCTGGCCTCCGCTGACGTTCAGGTGGATGCGGAGGCACAGGTCGCCGTGGTCGCAGCGATGAACCCGGTCCTTCAAAGCTGCGGTGCGGAGCTACGGCAAACCAGCGAGGCCGGCGGCTACCCGGTGTTCAACGTCGTCGCACTCCGGTCGGCCCGCGGCAGACCGAAGAACCTCATCTTCGCGTCCAGCCGGAAGCCTGACCTCCGCTTTCGAGACGCGGTGAACAACGACATCGAGATTGTCTCGAACATCGACGACGTCTTGGTCTATGACCGCCCTCTGGGTGTTGATGGCCTTCGCTGGAAAGACCTCCAAGGTTGGTGGGCGGAGACCACCGGCGAGTCCGATGCGACGCGAGCGAAGAAGACCCTGTACAGACGGCTGATGGAATGCCTGCCGACTTCCTCGCCGCCGCAACGCCAGCTGTTCGAGCTCTACTTCCGCTCGTTCGGAAATGCGATACCGAATCTGCCGGCACTCCTGCCCGAGGTGTGGTTGCACTGGGACCCGAAGACCGTCGAGCAGCGCGGAGCGCAAGCCCTGCTGACGCACAGGATGGACTTCCTGATGCTTCTCCCGGGCGGCGGGCGTGTCGTGTTCGAAGTCGATGGCGTGCAGCACTACGCTGACGCTTCGGGCAGAGCCGACCCAAGGCAGTACGCCCGCTTGGCCGCCGGCGAGCGCGAACTGAAGCTGGCTGGCTACGAGGTCTACAGGTTCGCTGGCATCGAGCTCCAGCAGGAGAGCACCCCCGCAATGGTGAAGGCGTTCTTCCAGTCCCTCTTCCATCGTCACGGCGTTTCTGCGCCGTAGATGCCTGAGGCACCGCGATGGCTCGCAAGCACACCATGCCGACGTTCCTCGAGAGCGTTGTCACGCCAGAAGCCTACGAACGTTGGCTCAACCGAAAGGCCATGGCCCACGTCAAACGGGACCGAGGCCGTGGTCATTCCACTGATACCGCAACCCGGGCCCTCTACAAGGAGGCCATCCATGCTGCGGTCGTCCTCTCCGGCGGCCGCGATGCGTACACCGGCGAGCAACTGGACTGGCATCTAATCAGCACCTACGACAACGACGAGTCGAAGCTCGGGCGCCACCAGTACAAGGCGCGCTTCGCGATGCTGCCGTCCGTGGACCATCTTGATGCCGGTGCGACGGAGGCGAGCTTTCGCATCTGCGCGTGGCGCACCAATGACGCCAAGAACGACCTCAGCATCGAAGCCTTCGTGGCCCTGTGTCGGCAAGTCGTCGCACATGCAGCCAAGACCGGACAGGAATAGAGACCATGGACGGGGTGCGGAGAGATAGTCGCGTAAATGGGGCCCCGCAAGGGACCCCTTCTCATGTGCTCCCATCCAGCCAATTCTCGTCATTCGCGGCCCGCAGCTTCATCAGCTGATTCAGCCGACTGAGCAGCTTCGCTGGCACGTCGTTGCGCCTGCCATTCGTGCGCAAGGGATGGGCGAACTGCTCGTGCAGGTAGCGCTTCTCGCCCGTGCGGCGCACCGGCTCGATTCTGCCGCCGAGAAGCACCCACATGCGGTCCGCCTGATGGGGGTTGGTGGTGTGGATGGGGTCGCGGTTCATTGCTTGCTCCTCTTGGCATTGCGGGTCGACTTCGCCTGGGGCTCGTCCAACAACTCGGCCAACATCGCGTCGGCCTCCTTCTGCATGCGGCGATGGGCGGCGGTGCCTGGGACCACCTCGTCTTCGAGGTAGCACGCGGCCCAATCGAGGGACCTCGGGAGCGCTACGCGGTATATGCCGCAGTCCCAAGTGTTCTGAACGTGACTTCGCACATAGAACAGTGGGTCGTCTCGCACTGCCTCCATCGCCGCGAGGGGGCTGGAAGGCATCGGCTCCAACCACATGTGCGTATCGCCCCCGGTCGCGATGAGCGGGACCTCCAGGCGGTTCAGCAAGGGCGCAGGACTGCGCAGGAAGATGATGAGGCGGCACATGAACGCATCGCGTACCAAGTTGTGCGCGCGAACCGCATCACGAAGCGCCTCCGCCGTCTCAGGCCGCACCTCAATGTTCACCGAGGTCGGCCCGGTGCGCTTCATCGCACCCGCTATGTGCCGCTTCGCGCGCAACGACAGCTTCAAGCCCTCCAACTCCACGCGCAGGTGCCCAAGCTCGGTGGAGAGCATGTAGTCAAGGAAGGGCGCCCGCGACAGGAACAGGTCATCGGTCTGCTTCTTGAAGGCCGCCCAGAGCTTGGGCGGCACGTTGATGTTGACGCCGACTGAAATTTGACCCACCCGTGAGGGCCCTGCCGACCCAAATTTGACCCAGGTGTTCAACCTACCCTGCCCGAGATATCCACAGCTGGGCGGGGGTGTGAGGAGTGATCACCATG
>NZ_JBIGIC010000027.1:0-17750 GCF_043555985.1 Pelomonas candidula
CCAGTCAAGCCTGACGACCATAGCGACTTGGTCCCACTCCTTCCCATCCCGAACAGGACAGTGAAACGAGTCAGCGCCGATGATAGTGCGGATTCCCGTGTGAAAGTAGGTCATCGTCAGGCTATTATTCAAGCCAACCCCCATCAGTGAAAACTGGTGGGGGTTTCGCTTTTGCGGGACTGATATTCGATTTTTAATGGTTCGTAGTGCGTCTTGGGGCGGGGCGCCGTAAGCGTGGCCTCACGGCCCTCTGGTGGGCCGGTGGTGTTCTGACCAAGATCGGCTGATCCTGCGCACCCGAGATGGTGTGCATCAGGCATCGCTAGCGCACACCATGGCCGATCAAGACACACCCTCCAGGCGCCGCCGGCGCGACCACAGCCCCGAGCTCAAGCGCGAGCTGGTCCGGCAATGCCTGCTGCCCGGTGCGTCGGTGTCCAGTATCGCGATGGCCCACGGCATCAACGCCAACCTGGTGTTCAAGTGGCGCCGCGAACATCGTGCTGCCGAGGCCGCCGGCGCAGGGCCCACACAAGCATCGGCACCGCTGCTGCTACCCATCACGCTCACCTCGGCCCCATCGTGCGATACGGCGGCGCCGCCACCTCCCGTGCCGACACCGTGCGCGACCCCCACCGCCGGCAGCATCGAACTCGACTTCGCCGGGGCTCGACTGCGGCTGCATGGCGCCGTCGATCCGCAGAGCCTTGTTGCGCTGCTCACCGCGCTGCGCAGCCTCGCATGATCGGCCTGCCGGTAAACACGCGTGTGTGGCTCGTGGCAGGCCACACCGACATGCGCAAGGGCTTCGATGGCCTGGCCGCCGTGGTGCAGACGGTGCTGGCCGAGAACCCGTTCGACGGCCACGTGTTCGTCTTCCGTGGTCGGCGCGGCGACATCGTCAAGGTGCTGTGGTTCGATGGCCAGGGCCTGATGCTGCTGGCCAAGCGTCTGGAACGCGGCCGCTTCGTCTGGCCGCAGGCCGTCGACGGCCGCGTGGCGCTGACCGCTGCACAACTGTCGATGCTGCTCGAAGGCATCGATTGGCGCATGCCGACACGCACGCACTCTCCTCAGTTGGCTGCATAACGCTTGCGCCCTGGGAGTGATCCCAATGTGGCCGCGGTGGGCGTGCCGCACACTGCGGTCCGTGCCGCAAGACGCCGACCCGATCAGCCAACTGCCCGACGATGCGCAGCTGCTCAAGCAGCAACTGCGCGCCAGCGCCAACGAGGTGCAACGGCTCAAGCTGATGGTCGACAAGCTCAAGCTGCAACTGGCGCGACGCGTGCGCGCGGAGTTCGGCACTTCCAGCGAGCGATTCGATCTGCAGGTCAGCCTCATCGAACCGGTCGGGTTGGAGCAGCTGCCGGTGCGCAAGCCCACCGCGCCGGCGGCCAATGCCGGCAGCGTCGACCGCAGCCTGCCGGATCACCTGCCGCGAGAACAGCGCGAAGTTCGTCCTGCGACCAGCCCCGCGCATCACGACGCCGCGGGTCAGTCTTGCGGCTGCACGGCCTGCGGTGGCCGGCTGCGCAGCATCGGCGCCGACGTCTCAGAGCACCTGGAGTACGTGCCGGCACGCTTCAAGGTCATCCGCACCGTGAGACCCAAGCTGGCGTGCACGAAGTGCGAGGCCATCTTCCAGGCCAGCGCACCGAGTCGGCCGATCGCGCGAGGTCTCGCGGGTCCGGCGCTGCTGGCCCACGTGACGGTGTCCAAGTATTGCGATCACTCACCTCTGCACCGCCAGAGCCGCGTCTACGCGCGCGAAGGCGTCGAGATCGACCCCAGCACGATGGCCGGCTGGGTGGAGCAGGTCCACACCTTGTTCGATCCCCTCGTTGCCGCGCTGGGCCGACACGTGCTGCACGCAGCCAAGGTGCATGCCGACGACACGCCGGTGAAGGTGCTGGCGCCAGGCGAAGGCAAGACGCGCACCGGCAGGCTGTGGGTCTACGTGCGCGACGACCGGTCTGCGGGCGACCTCACGCCGCCGGCGGTCTGGTTCCGCTACTCGGCCGACCGCAAGGGCGAGCACCCGCAGCGCCACCTGCGCGACTTCCGCGGCATCCTGCAGGCCGATGCCTACGGGGGCTGGAACGCGCTCTACGACGGCGGCCACGTGGTCGAAGCGGCATGCTGGGCTCACGCGCGACGGCCGTGGTGGGACCTGTACGAGCAGCACCGGGACGACACCGGGCTGGCGGCGCAAGCGCTGCGCCACATCCAGGGGCTGTATGCAGTGGAGGCCGACATCCGCGGTCGTCCACCCGAGGTGCGACGCCAGCAGCGCCAGGCGCGAGCCGGTCCCTTGCTGGAGAAGTTCCACCTCTGGCTGCAGGGTGTGCTGACCCAGGTGTCGACGAAGTCGGAGTTGGCCAAGGCAGCCCGCTACAGCCTGGCGCGCTGGAAGGCGTTGACGCGCTACGTGGACGACGGTCGCATCGAGATCGACAACTCGGCCGCCGAGCGTGCGCTGCGCGGCGTGGCGCTCGGGCGCGGCAACTACCTGTTCATGGGTTCGAACGCGGGTGGCGAGCGCGCGGCGTCGATGTACAGCCTGATCGAGACCGCCAAGCTCAACGGACTCGACCCCGAGGCATATCTGCGCGAGGTGCTGCAGCGCATCGCCGACCATCCGGTGAACCGCATCGACGAGCTGCTGCCGTGGAACATCGGCGGCCAGCGCGCCGACGCCCAGGCGCGCGCGGCGGCATGAGCGGGCCGAGCATCGACCCACGACTGCTGGACGTCCTTCATCAGGCCAGCAGCCTGGAGCTGTTCCAGCTCAGCACGCTGATCGAGCGACTGCTGGCCGACCCGCGACGCATCATCGCGGTACGCAGGGACATGCACCTGGGCCAGACCGTGCGCTTCCTGGACTGGCGCGATGGCAGCCTGCGTGAAGGCAATGTCGTGGCCCTGCGCGACACCCAGGTCACGCTGCAAGACCTGCGCGAGCGTCGCGAATGGAAGCTGCCCTATGCAGCCATCGAGCCACCGGCGCCGAACGCCGCGGCACGGCAAGCCGAAGCCGCGCCAGCACCTGCTGCGCCTCGACCCACGCGCAACGACTTCCGCTGCGGCGAGAAGGTCGCCTTCGAGGACAAGTACCTCAACACCGTGGTCGGCACCATCGTGCGCATCAACGAGCGCACCGCCAGCATCGACCCGGGTGATGGCACCAAGTGGCGCGTGGGCTTCGGGTTGCTGCGACACGTGCTGGACATCTGAGCTACCACGTATGCCGGCCCGGAAGCGCGAGCTGCTTCCATGGGCCGCGTCGAAGCGATTGCGCCTGGTATCTTTACACCTTGAGAGGAGACCCTATGCGCAGGCGCATCGCCGTACTTTTTCTGTTGTGCAGTTTGATTTTGGCCAGCTGTGCTGTGCGCGATGCAAAGACTTCTGGAGACGCAAAAGGGGCGATTGGCAGCACCAAGTTGTCGCTCAATTTGGAACTGCCCAAGGCGATCAACATTTCTCGCACATCGAGTGTCAAGGGCGGATCAAGCATTAGCGAACAGGACAAGCAACGGGCGTTGTCCGACAGCAGGGCCCTCGTGAGCGTCATGTTCAAAGGCTTCACGGAACGCTTTCCGACAATGGCCAAGTCGTACGGCCTTCGTATCGACCCGGCATCTCAAAGCGAGTCGATCCTGAGGCTGTCTGTGACCGCGCTTCACTTGGACTGCACTGATATGGGCTGCAGGCCGAACTTGGAGATAAGAGCCATAGTTCTGCGTAGCGACAACTACGCGACGCTCTGGACCTACACAAGCAATGTTGGAACGGCGACAGTTTTGTCGGCCGTCTCAGATGAACTCTTCGAGTCGTTCGCTAAAGACATGCTCCAGGCGATGGAACGCGACCACGTGTTGAGCAAGCAGTAGGCAGTGTAAAGATCGGGACACGGCTCGCGTAAAGTGAGTCGCACAACCAGGCGACGCAGTCCCGGCCACCGCACCGCGGAGGGCCGTGAGGCCACGCTTACGGGGCGCCTGCCAAACCCTCAGCTGATCTGTAGTTGGCGCAAGAGCGTGGGCGTCGTCGTGCCCGTCGAGAAGTGGAGTTGTTCCAACTCCTGGATGCACCCGGCTGCGGGCCTAGTTGCTTGATGGATTGCCAGGTAGCGATCCACCGCGCCACGAGCTTCTGCGCGCGGCGTCGAATAGTCGTTCTTCAGCCTATAGGACTCATCAAATCGATTGATGCGGGGGCTGAGGGCAGACCGGGCGCCCTCTCTCGTGCATGAGCAACAAAAACCCGCCGAGGCGGGTTTGACTTGGTCGTGGAATGGTCGCCGAGAGCGACGAACTTCCCTTCAGACGTTGAAGAGAAAGTGGAGTACGTCTCCGTCCTTGACGATGTATTCCTTGCCTTCTGCACGCATCTTGCCGGCATCCTTGGCGCCTTGCTCGCCGCGGTACTGGATGAAGTCGTCGTAGGCGATGGTCTGGGCGCGGATGTAGCCGCGTTCGAAGTCGGTGTGGATGACACCGGCGGCCTGCGGTCCGGTATCGCCGATGTGGATGGTCCAGGCGCGCACTTCCTTCACACCGGCGGTGAAGTAGGTCTGCAGTCCCAGCAGCTTGAAGGCGGCACGGATCAGGCGGTTCAGACCCGGTTCGTCCTGACCCATCTCGGCCAGGAACAGCGCGCGGTCCTCGTCTTCCATCTCAGATAGCTCGGCCTCCGTCTTGGCGCAGATCGCCACGACAGGACCGTTCTGGGCCGCTGCGTATTCCTTCAGGCGGTCGAGGAAGGGGTTGTTCTCGAAACCGTCTTCCGACACGTTGCCGACGAACATCGCCGGCTTGGCCGTGATCAGGCACAGCGGCTTGAGGATGGCCAGCTCTTCCTTGCTGAAGTCGATGGTGCGCACCGGCTTGGCCTGGTCCAGCGCGGCCTGGCACTTCTCCAGCACCTTGACCAGCGCGATGGCTTCCTTGTCACCGGCGCGGGCGACCTTGTTGTAGCGGTGCAGGCTCTTCTCGACGGTGCCAAGGTCGGCCAGGCACAGCTCGGTCTGGATCACCTCGATGTCGGAAATCGGGTCGACCTTGCCATTCACGTGGATGACGTTCGGGTCCTCGAAGCAGCGCACGACGTTGACGATGGCGTCTGTCTCGCGGATGTGCGAGAGGAACTGGTTGCCCAGGCCTTCGCCCTTGCTGGCGCCGGCCACCAGGCCAGCGATGTCGACGAACTCCACCACGGCGGGCAGAACGCGCTCGGGCTTGACGATCTCGGCCAGTGCGGCGAGGCGCGGGTCGGGCAGCTCGACGATGCCCACGTTGGGCTCGATCGTGCAGAAGGGGTAGTTCTCGGCGGCGATGCCGGCTTTGGTCAGGGCGTTGAAGAGCGTGGACTTGCCGACATTGGGCAGGCCCACGATGCCGCATTTGAGGCTCATGTCAGGCTTTCCGTTGGGGAGGTGCGACCAGCCGATGCCGGTGGCGAAGCGGCCGATTTTAGTCGGCCGGCGCGGCAAGCCCACAGGCACACCCCTGCGCCGCGTTGCGGTCACACCCCCTGCCTACAATCGCGGCATGCAAAGCGTCGATGTGTTGGTCAGGGGCCGAGGGGCGGTGGGTAGCAGCCTGGCGCTCAGTCTGGCTGCGCAGGGGCTGAGTGTCGGCATGACCGGCGCGCCCGAGGCCCCCAGGACGGACGACGTTCGCACCTATGCGCTGAACGCCGCGTCGGTCGCATTGCTGACGGAGCTCAAGGTCTGGGACAGCCTGCCGGCCGACGCCGTCAGCCCGGTCTACGACATGGTCGTCTGCGGCGACGCCACGGAAAGTCAACCCGGCGGGCGCCTCAGCTTCTCGGCCTGGCAGCAGGGGCTGCGGGAACTGGCCGTCATCGTCGATGCTGCAGCGTTGGACGCCCAACTGGCCACGGCGCTGCGCTTCTCTCCCCACGTGCACAACGTGCCCGACAACACGCCTGCTGCGCTGACGGCACTGTGCGAAGGCCGCGAATCGGCCGCACGCGCGGCGCTGGGCGTCGAGTTCAAGCCGCAGGCCTACGGCCATCGTGCGCTGGCTGCGCGGCTGTCGGCGGACCGCCCCCATCAAGGCGTCGCCCGCCAGTGGTTCCAGCCCGGAGGCGAGGTGCTGGCCTTGCTGCCGTTCGAGAAGCCGATGCCGGGCGCGTCCTACGGTCTTGTCTGGTCCTGCGCGGAGGCCAAGGCCCAACGGCTGCAGGACTTGTCGGCCGAGGAGTTCGAGCGTGAATTGAATGCCGCCACGGCAGGCGCCGCGGGCGAGCTCAAGCTCGGCAGCGAGCGTTCGAGCTGGCCGCTGGCGCTGGCCCGGGCGGATGCGGTCAGCGGCCCCGGCTGGGTGCTGCTGGGCGACGCGGCCCACATCGTCCACCCGCTGGCCGGCCAGGGCCTCAACCTGGGCCTGGGCGATGTTTCTGCGCTGGCCCGCGTGCTGTCCGGGCGCGAAGCGTGGCGGCCGCTGGGCGACGAGCGCCTGCTGCGCCGCTACGCCCGCGAACGTCTCGCACCGACGCTGGCCATGGGCGAGTTGACGGACGCGCTGCAGCGGCTGTTCACACACGCATCGCCGGCGGCGCACGGTCTGCGCAACCGCGGGCTGGACGCGCTCAACCAACTCACCCCCGTCAAACGCTGGTTGACCCAGCGCGCCCTCGGTCTCTAACCCACTCACCGCTTGTTGCGCATCGTGCTGTTGTCCTCATTCGCCCGCCTCCTCACCGGCCTGCTCATCGCCGCCAGCCTGCCGGCCGTTGCCGACCAGCCCGCCAACCGCAAGGCCGCAGCACCCACGCCTGCTGCGCGCGTGCCCGAGACGCCCAAGGTCGTCGACGAGGCCTACATCCGCAAGGTGCTGGCCGAACGCATGCCCGGCGCTCCCAAGATCGACGCGGTGCGCCCGGCGCCCATGCCGGGGCTGTGGGAGGTCGTCATCGGCAACGAGGTGCGCTACACCGATCCCACGGTCAGCTTTCTGCTCGAAGGCGACCTGATCGACCTCAAGGCCAAGAAGAACCTGACCGAGGAGCGCATCACGCAGCTCAACCGCGTGGACTTCGCGGCGCTGCCGTTCAAGGACGCCGTGACGTGGAAGAACGGCAGCGGCAAGCGTCGCATCGCCGTCTTCGCCGATCCCAACTGCGGCTACTGCCGCCGTTTCGAGGCCGCGCTGCAGGAGATGAAGGACGTGACCGTCTACACCTTCCTCATCCCCATCCTCGGCGGTGACTCGCCCGAGAAGTCGCGCGCGATCTGGTGTTCCAACGACCGCGCCGGCACGTGGTTGGGCTGGATGCTCCGTGGTGTGACGCCGCCGGCGGCCACGGCGAAATGCGACGACGCGGCCATCGAGCGCAACCTGGCGCTGTCGCGCAAGATCCATGTGAACGGCACGCCGGCCATCGTGCTGGAAGACGGCAACCGCATTCCCGGCGCCGTCGGCGCGGTGGAGCTCGAGAAACGCCTGCAGGCGCTGGTGCCGGCCAACAAGTCCTGACCCCGATGAACGCCGAAACCCGCCAGCTCGCGCATCGCCTGGGCTATGCCGGCCTCGTGCCCTTCGTGCTTGGTTTCCTGCTGATCTGGCTGATCGGCGACCGCGACCTCGACCAGCACGCCTTCGTCAGCCTCGCGCTGTCCGCCTATGCGGCCTTGGTCATCTCGTTCCTCGGCGGCATCCATTGGGGCCTGTCCTTCGCGCGCGGCTTGCCCGGGCGCCAGCCGCTGGTCTGGGGCATCAGCGCCATGCTGCTGGGCTGGCTGGGCGTGCTGATGTCGCCCTATGCCGGCCTGGCACTCCACGGCGGCGTGCTGATCGCCTGCTACGTCGTCGACCGCCGCGTCTATCCGCAACTGGGCGCGTCCGACTGGCTGACGCTGCGCTTCCGGCTCACGCTGGGGTCGTCGCTGAGCTGCTTCCTCGCCGCCGCAGGCAGCTGATGGCGGGGCCGCGCTACCGGATCGAGCTGGCCGACATCGCGGCCCATCGTTACCGCGTCACGCTGACGCTGGACAACCCGGCGGCCGAGCAGCAGTTCAACCTGCCGGTGTGGATTCCCGGCAGCTACCTCGTGCGCGAGTTCGCCAAGCACCTCAGCGGTCTCACGGCGCGCCAGGGCAGCCGAGAGCTGGCCGTCGAGCAGCTCGACAAGGCGGGCTGGCGCGTGCGCTGCACCGGCCGCGCGGCGCTGGTGCTGAGCTATGACGTCTACGCCTTCGACGCGTCGGTGCGCACGGCGTGGCTGGACAGCCAGCGGGCCTTCTTCAACCCGAGCAGCCTGTGCCTGCGCGCGCAGGGGCGCGAGGCCGAGCCCCACCGCATCGAACTCGCGCGCGTGCCCAAGGGCTGGCACGTGGCCACGGCGATGGCCGAGCGCGATGGCGGCTTCGAGGCGGCGGACTACGACGAGCTGGTCGACCATCCGTTCGAGATCGGTCCGCACTGGCAGGGCGAATTCACGGCCGCGGGCGTGCCGCACCGCGTCGTCGTCGCCGGCGCCTGGCCCAGTTTCGACGGCGAGCGGCTGCTGGCCGACGTGCAGCGCATCTGCGAGGCGCAGATCGCGTTCTGGGGTGGCGCGCCGTTCGAGCGCTACAGCTTCCTGCTGTGGGCCGTCGACGACGGTCACGGCGGCCTGGAGCACCGCGCCAGCACGGCGCTGATCTGTTCGCGGCGCGAGCTGCCGACGGCCATCGAGGCCGCGGCACCCAGCGACAACTACGCGCGACTGCTGGGCCTCTTCAGCCACGAGTACTTCCACGCCTGGAATGTGAAGCGGCTGCGCCCTGCGGAGTTCGCGAGCCTGGACTACCAGCGCGAGAACTACACCGAGCTGCTGTGGTTCTTCGAGGGCTTCACGAGCTACTACGACGAGCTGTTCCTGCGCCGTGCCGGCTTGGTCGACGCGCCGCGCTACCTGAAGCTGCTGCAGGCCTCGGTCAATGGCGTGCTGGCCGCGCCGGGCCGGCGCGTGCAGCCGCTGGCGCAGGCGAGCTTCGAGGCCTGGACCAAGTACTACCGTCCCGACGAGAACAGCCCCAACGCGACGAGCAACTACTACGCGCAGGGCGCGCTGGTCGCGCTGTGCCTGGACCTGAGCCTGCGCGCACGCAAGTCCAGCCTGGACGCGTTGATGCAGCGGCTTTGGACGCGCAGCGAGGGCGGGCCGGTCAGCGAGAGAGACATCCTCGCGGCCGTGGCTGCGCTGGGGGGCGACGACCTCGCGGCCCAGCTGCACGGCTGGGTGCATCTCACCGACGAGCTGCCTCTGCGCGAGCTGCTCGCCGCGTATGGCGTCGCGTGGCGCGACGAGGGCCGCCAGAGCGTGGCCCAGCGGCTGGGGCTGCGCGTGCGCGAGTCGGCCCTGACAGGCGTGCAGGTCAGCCATGTGCTGGCCGGCGGTACGGCCGAGGCTGGCGGTGTCAACGCGCGCGACGAGATCCTTGGCTGCAACGGTTGGCGGCTGCGCCGGCTGGACGATGCGCCGGGCCTGCTGAAGGTTGGCGAGGCCCAGTTGCGGCTGCTCGTCAGCCGCGACCAGCGCCTCGTGGAGCTGGGCGTCGCGCTGCCGCCCGCGCGGCCTGCTGCGGTGGGGCTGGCGCTGGCGGATGGCGCCCAGGCGGCCCGTCGTCGCTGGCTCGGCGCATAAGCTCACGATGAAGACCCCGCGGCCACCGTGGCTGCTGGTGGCGGCCGTGCTGGCACTGCATCTGCTGCTCGGCAGCGAGGTGCAGCGCATCCAGGACGGTTGGGTGCATGACGGCCCGCTGCCGATGCCACCGCGCATGCAGGTCGACTTCGTGCGCGAGATGACGATGCAGGCGCCGGTGACGGCGCGCGTGTTGCCCAGGCCCCCCGCGCCAAAACCGAAGCCGCCACGGCCCGAGGTGACGACGGCCGGTGCCGCGCCCGCTGCCTCGCAGCCGGTCTCCGCGCCCGAGCCGGCCCCCGAGCCGCTGCCGCCGCCCGAGCCTGTGGCCGAGGCGGCGTCTGCCGCGGCGCCCCCCGTCGCCGCGGCCTCCGCACCGTCCAGCGACGAGCCCGGTCCCGAGTGGCCGTTGTCCACGCGGCTGACCTACCAGCTGACCGGCAACTACCGCGGCCCTGTGCACGGCCGGGCGCAGGTTGAATGGCTGCGCAAGGGCAGCAGCTACCAGGTGAACCTGGATGTCGGCGTGGGCCCGAGCTTTGCGCCCTTCATCACGCGGCGCATGAGCAGCCAGGGCCGGCTCACGCCTGACGGCATCGCACCGCAGCGCTACGACGAGGAGACCCAATTCATCCTCGGCGAGGCCCGCCGTGCCAGCGTCTTCTTCCTGCCCGACGAGGCGCAGCTCGCCAGCGGCCAGCGCCAGCCTGTGGCCCGCGGAGCGCAGGACGCAGCCAGCCAGTTCGTGCAGCTCACCTGGCTGTTCCTGACAGGGCGCGAGCCGCTGGAGGCCGGCCGCGTCGTGCAATTCCCGCTGGTGCTGCCACGCCGTCAATATGCCTGGCAGTACGAGGTGCTGGGCGACGAGACGCTGGCCACGCCGATGGGACCGGTGGCCGCGTGGCACCTCCGGCCCACGCGAGCGGCACAGGCACAGGTGAGCGGCGGCGACCTCGTCGCCGAGGTCTGGCTCGCGCCGTCGCTGCAATACCTGCCGGTGCGCCTCGTCATCCGCCAGGATGAGCAGACTTACATCGACATGATGCTCAAGAGCGTGCCGCTTCAGGCCGCGCCAGAATCGAGCAACGACATCCCCCGGAGGCTGAGCCAATGACCTACGAATGCATCATCACCGCCGTTCACGGCGACGGCCCGCGCAAGACCGCGCTGATCACGCTGAACCGCCCCAAGGCGCTGAATGCGTTGAACGACCAGCTGATGGATGAACTCGGCGAGGCGCTGCTGGCCTTCGACGCCGACGACGGCATCGGCGCCATCGTGCTGACAGGCTCCGAGCGCGCGTTCGCGGCCGGCGCCGACATCCCCACCATGCTGCCCCACACCTTCGCGACCGCCTTCAAGAGCGGCCTGATCTCGAAGAACTGGGAAACCATCCTGCAGGTGCGCAAGCCGGTCATCGCGGCGGTCGCCGGCTTTGCGCTGGGCGGCGGCTGCGAGCTGGCCATGATGTGCGACTTCATCATCGCGGCGGACACGGCCAAGTTCGGCCAGCCCGAGATCAAGCTCGGCATCGTGCCTGGTGCCGGCGGTACACAGCGCCTGCCGCGTGCGGTCGGCAAGAGCAAGGCCATGGACCTGCTGCTGACGGCCCGCATGATGGCCGCTGCCGAGGCCGAGAGCGCGGGCCTGGTGTCGCGCGTCGTGCCGGCGGACAAGCTGCTCGAGGAGGCGCTGGCCGCCGCCGAGACGATCAACGGCTTCAGTGGCCCATCGGTCGCGCTGATCAAGGAACTCGTCAACCTCGCCTACCAGGCGCCGCTGACCGACGGCGTGAACGTCGAGCGCCGCTACTTCCATGCGCTGTTCGGCAGCCACGACCAGCGCGAGGGCATGGAGGCCTTCCTGGCCAAACGCGCGCCGAACTTCGAGCACAGGTGACGGCCGCGCCCTGCGGGGCGCTGTCGGGGCGTGATGCCGGTTTGGATATCCACCAGGCGCTTTTTTTGATCGCCCCCTTCAAAGTCGGCATGGCATGCGCCGTCGATACTTTTCCGAGCCTTCGAGGCTGACCATCCTCGGTCAGCGCTCGCACAAAAAGACTTCGGAGACCCTCATGCTCAGTCGACGCGCACTGATCGGTACCGGCGTAGCCGGTGTCGCGGCTTCCGCCCTGCCGGCCCAGGCGGCCAGCCGCACCGCTTCGCCGCCCGCCCTGCTGGCGCCCACCCCGCCAATGGGCTGGAACAGCTGGAACAGCTTCGCCACCACCATCGACGAGGCCCAGGCGCGCGAGACGGCCCGCATCATGGCCGACAAGCTGCTGCCTGCGGGCTACGACATCTTCACCATCGACATCCAGTGGTACGAGGCCACGGCATCGAGCTACACCTACAGCGCCAACCCGGAGCCGGCGATGGACGGCCATGGCCGCCTGCTGCCTGCCGAGAACCGCTTCCCCTCGGCCGCGGGCGGACGCGGCTTTGCCGCGCTGGCGGCGGAGGTTCATGCCCTGGGCCTGAAGTTCGGCATCCACCTGATGCGCGGCATCCCGCGCCTGGCCGTGAAGCGCAACCTGCCCATCCTCGGCACGGCGTACCGCGCGGCCGACGTGGCCGACACCAGCAGCGTCTGCTCGTGGAACCCCGACATGTACGGCGTGGACATGCGCAAGCCCGGCGCCCAGGCCTACTACGACAGCGTGTTCGCGCTGTACGCGTCGTGGGGCGTGGACTTCGTCAAGATGGACGACATGAGCCGCCCCTACGATGCACACGCGCCGGAGATCGAGGCCGCGCACCGCGCCATCGTCCGCACGAAGCGGCCGATGGTGCTGAGCCTCTCGCCCGGCGAGACTCCGGTGATCCGCGGTGAGCACGTGCGCCAGTACGCGCAGATGTGGCGCATATCGGACGACTTCTGGGACGACTGGAAGATGCTGGAGGCGCAGTTCACGCGGCTGGAGAACTGGAACCCGTGGCGCCGCCCCGGTGCCTGGCCCGACCCCGACATGCTGCCGCTGGGCCGCCTGGCCCTGGGGGCGCGCGACACCAAGTTCACGCCCGACGAGCAGCGCACGCTGATGACGCTGTGGGCCATCACCCGTTCGCCGCTGATCATGGGCGGCGACCTGCGCCATCTGGATGAGCCGACGCTGGCGCTGCTGACCAACCCCGAGGTGCTGGCCGTCGACCAGGCTAGCAGCGACAACCGCCCGCATTTCGTCGCCGACGGCGTGCGCATCTGGTCCGCGCGGCCGGCCGACGGCAAGGGCCGCTATGTCGCGCTGTTCAACACCTCGGACAAGGCCGGCGAGGTGTCGGTGAAGCTGCGCGACCTGGGGCTGGAGGGCGTCGTCCCCGTGCGCGACCTGTGGGCGCGGCGCCCGCTCGACACAGCGTCCGGCAGCCTGACTCAGGTGATCCCGGCACATGGTGCCGGCCTGTATCGCGTCGGCTGACAAGACGGGCGCCTGCAAACCCGCAGGGCGCCGCCTTGACGGCGTCCCACGACCGGCGCCGAATGGTCATTGCTCGTTGCGGCTCAACGCCGATGACTTAGGGATGACTATTCACGTTGGGTGAATAGTCAGTTCCCGTTGGCCTAGTGTTTCTACCGAGGGCGGCTCCCTACAGTTCAGACCCATGGACAGCGCGGTCGCGATGTCCGCAGTCCAAAAGCAGGACGTTCCTGCCAGTTACTGAAGGAGCCCGTCATGAGCAAGCTGTCCACCGTCATCGCCGCCACCCTGCTGATCGCCGCCGGAGTGGCCTCCGCCCAAACCACGCAGTCCACCCCGCTGACCCGCGAGCAAGTTATCGCCGACTTGGTTGCCGCCCGCAACAGCGGTGAACTGGCCGCCATCCAGGGTGAAAAGGGCATCGAAGTGACGACCCCGGCGAGCGCCAAGGCCGCCGCCATCGCGACGTCCACGCTGCCCCGCCAGGCCGTCCTG
Organism: Pelomonas candidula; assembly: GCF_043555985.1. Lineage (NCBI taxonomy): Bacteria > Pseudomonadati > Pseudomonadota > Betaproteobacteria > Burkholderiales > Sphaerotilaceae > Roseateles > Pelomonas candidula. The sequence continues at coordinate 13,574 of NZ_JBIGIC010000027.1, forward strand.
GCCGTCAAGCCGACTGACCTGCGCGCCGACGCGAAGACGGCCGCCGCCGAAGCCGCTGACCACGGCGAGAACGCCGCCCGCGAACTGGGGGATTTCCCGGCCCCCGTGGGCCGTCGCGCCACCGCGCTGGCTGGCCGCTGAAACAAAGCGGTTTCAACCGCATGAAAGGCGACCCATGAGGGTCGCTTTTTTGTTGCCTGCGTTCCTAGAATCCGCGGCCCGGACGAACGGGCGTTGGAGACAAGATGCGCAGACAGCAGATGTGGGCAGCGGCGACGCTGGTGATGGGCTTGATGGCCTCGACGACAGCGTTGGCCGCCGGCCCCGTGGTGGGTGTGAGCTGGTCCAACTTCCAGGAAGAGCGCTGGAAGACCGACGAGGCTGCGATCAAGGCCGAACTCGCCCGCCTGGGCGCCAGCTACGTGAGCGCCGATGCCGGCGGCTCGCCCGAGAAGCAGATCGGCGACGTCGAGTCGCTGCTGGCCAAGGGCGCCAAGGTGCTCATCATCCTGGCGATGGACAAGGACGCCATCGTCCCCGCGCTGAACAAGGCCAAGGCCCGCAAGGTGCCTGTGGTGGCCTACGACCGCCTCATCGAAGCGCCCGAAGTGTTCTACCTGACCTTCGACAACCGCGAGGTGGGCCGACTGCAGGCCAAGGCCGTGCTGGCCGTGAAGCCGCAGGGCCGCTACGTGATGATCAAGGGCTCGCCCAGCGACCCGAACGCCGACTTCCTGCGCGCCGGCCAGCAAGACGCCCTGGCCGACGCCGTCAAGAAAGGCGACGTGAAGATCGTCGCCGAGGAGTACACCGACGGCTGGAAGCCCGAGGTCGCGCAGAAGAACATGGAGCAGATCCTCACCAAGCTCAAGGGCGGTGTGGACGCGGTCGTCGCCAGCAACGACGGCACCGCCGGTGGCGCCATCGCGGCGCTGGCGGGCAAGGGCATCAAGGGCGTACCGGTCAGCGGCCAGGACGCCGACCACGCCGCGCTGAACCGCGTGGCGCTGGGCACGCAGACGGTCACCGTCTGGAAGGACTCGCGCCTGCTGGGCAAGGAGGCCGCAGCCGCCGCCGTGCAACTCGCCAGCGGCCAGAAGGTGCCGGGCGCCGCCCCGTGGGCCGGTGGTGAACGCAAGGTCAGCCTGCAGGCCAAGTTCCTCGCGCCGGTGGCCATCACGCAGGCCAACCTGGGCGAGGTCATCAGCGCCGGCTGGATCACCAAGGCCGTCGCCTGCAAGGGCGTCGACGCGGCCAAGGCGCCGGCCGCCTGCAAGTAAGGATCGCGATGAATGCCCAGACCCAGCGGCTCGCCGTCATGGCGGCCGTGCTGGTGGCCATCGCCATCGGCTTTCATGCGCTCACCGGCAGCTTCCTGACGGCGGAGAACCTCTACAACATCGCCCAGCAGACGGCGGTCGTCGGCATCGTCGCCAGCGGCATGGCGCTGATCATCGTCGCGCGCCAGATCGACCTCGCCGTGGGCTCGCTGCTGGGCGCCGTCGGCGTGCTGATGGCCTGGCTGCAGTACACGCAGGGCTGGTCCGTCGTCGCGTCGCTGTTCGCGGGCCTGGGCCTGGCGCTGGCGGTGGGACTCTTCCAGGGCTGGCTGTCGGCCGTCATCGGCATTCCGTCCTTCGTCGTGACGCTGGGCGGCCTGGTGTCGCTGCGCGGCGTGGCCTTCCTCGTCGCCGACGGCAAGACGCAGCCGGTGACCGAACCGTGGCTGCTGGCGCTGGGCGGCGGCCTGGACGGCTCGCTGGGCGAGCGTGGCAGCTGGCTGCTGGGCGTGGGCCTCGTCGCCGTGCTGCTGGGCTGGCAACTCGTGCAGCGCCGCGCTCAGCAGCGCGCCGGCGGCGTGCCCGGCCAAGCGAAGCATGAGCTGCTCAAGGCGGCGCTAGCCGTCATCGCCGTGTTCGGCACCGTGGCCGTGTTCAACGCCTACAAGCTCGAGGGCCAGGAGCAGGGCCAGGGCCTGCCGCTGCCGCTCGTCATCTGGGTGGCCGTCGTGCTGGTGCTGGGCTTTGTCGCCAAGCACACGCGCTTTGGCCGTTATGTCTACGCGATCGGTGGCAACCCCGACGCGGCGCGGCTGGCCGGCATCCCGGTACGTCGCGTGATGATCCAGCTGAACCTGCTGCTGGCGGCGTTGGTCGCGCTGGCCGCCGTCGTCGCGATGGCGCGCCTGAATGCCGGCACGAACTCGATGGGCACGGGCATGGAGCTGACCGTCATCGCGGCAGCCGTCATCGGCGGCGTGAGCCTGGCCGGTGGTAGCGGCAGCGTGGGCGGCACCGTGCTGGGCGCCCTCATCATCCAGAGCATCGACAGCGGCCTGTTGCTGACCGACGTCACCATCGGGTGGCGCATGGTCGTGCTGGGCCAGGTGCTGGTCGCTGCGGTGGTCTTCGATCGCGTGGTGCAGAAATGACGGCCTTGCTTGAAGTGCGCGAGGCGCGCAAATCCTTTGGCGGCGTTCACGCGGTCGACGGCGTCAGCTTGAGCCTGGCCGCCGGAGAGGTGGTGGCTGTGCTGGGCCACAACGGCGCCGGCAAGTCCACGCTGATGCAGATGCTGGCCGGCGCGCTGCCGTTCGATGGCGGCGAGCTGCACCTGAACGGCCAGGCCGTGAAATTCGCCAGCCCGGCCGATTCGCGCGCGGCCGGCATCGAGACCATCCACCAGAAACTGGCGCTGGCCGACAACCTGGACTCGGTCGCCAACCTGTTCCTGGGCCGCGAGATCCGCACGCGCCTGGGCCTGCTGGACGACGCCGCCATGCGCGCCGCCGCCGTGCCGCTGTTCGCGCGGTTGAACCCGAACTTCAAGAACATCGCCGACCCGGTGATGTCGCTGTCGGGCGGGCAGCGCCAGGTCGTCGCGATCGCGCGTGCGCTGCAGTTCAAGGCGCGCGTGCTGATCATGGACGAACCGTGCGCCGCGCTGGGCCCAGCCGAGACAGCGATGGTCCACGACCTGATCCGCCGCCTGAGTGCCGAGGGCGTGGGCATCCTGCTGGTCACGCACGACATGCCGGACGTGTTCGCGCTGTCGCACCGGCTGATGGTCATGAAGAACGGCCGCCCGGTCGCCACCTGCCGCACAGCCGACGTGACCGAGGACGAGGTGCTGGCGATGATCATCGCGGGCAAGGCACCGGCCGCGGCTGCTTAGGGCCGGAGCCGGCGGCCTCAGGCGAAGAGGTCGCCCGTGATCGGCATCGGCACGTCGGGCGCCCGGCGTCGTACGACAACGCGCTTGCGGCGCGGGGCTTCGGCCACCGCGGGCCACCATTCGTCCGCGAACAGGTCGCCCTCATCGGGCCAGGCCAGGCGCGACGGCCAATTCGCCGGCTCCTGGGGCGACGCCTGCAACTGCTCGGCGGGGAAGCGCACGAGCAGCCGTTCCGCCTGGGCGCCCGTGCCATGCAGCCACGGCCGCTGCGCCTCGGCGGGCAGGATGACGGGCATGCGCCGATCGTGCCCCGGTGGGTTCAGACGGTCGAAGAGGGCGTGCCCCTCGCCGCTGACGGTCAGCACGCAGAACGACAGCTGAGTCTCGCCCGCCGGGCTCGTCCAGGCACTCCACAGGCCAGCCAGGCCCATGGGCTGCTCATCCGTGCGGCCGATGTGCCACATCGCCGGCTGGCCCGAGGCATGGCTCCACTGGCTGAGCCGCTCCACCGGGATGACGCAGCGCCAGCCGGACCACCAGCTCTGCCGGAAGGTCGGGTTCGACTTCATCGTCTCGACGCGGCAGTGACGCGTCTGCGTAGCCATGCCGGCGTCGAGCGCTGCCCCCGGCAGCAGCCCGAATCGGCCGACGTTGACGTCGCCCAACGCGCCGGACGACGGGTGCTCAGCGGGGACGATGAATAGTGCCAGGGCGTCGGCGCCGTCAGCCGGTTCCAGTTGGACGTCGATGGGCAGAGCGACACCGAACGCCGCAAGCAATCGAGAGGCGTCGGTCACGGGTTCAAGATGGCTGCGCACGCGGAGTTCCTCGGCGAATCGGTCATGCTGTGGGGTGTAAATAATACTGTATAAAAAAACAGTAGTGCGCCGGGAGACCGGTAGGAGGTCAGGGGTGAAAGTCCCCGACAACAAAGAAGTAGCGATTCATGTTGTCCCCGAGTCATGCGCAGTGCACCGCGAGGTGCACTGCGAAGCGTTGACAG
>NZ_JBIGIC010000028.1:0-16985 GCF_043555985.1 Pelomonas candidula
AGGGGCCAATCAAGGCGCGGCGCGCAGCCCGCATTGATATGCGGGCCAGCGGTGCAACGCTGAGTGGCCCCTGGCGGCGGGCCTTCCCTTCGGGTTGTGGCCAGAAAGCCTGCGCGCGGCGTTGCAAATCCTTGCCGGGTATAGAACCCGGCTGCGGTTTGCGCCTTGCTCGCAGGCTTTCTGGCCACAACGAGGCCTGCTCCCGTAGCGTGAACAGGCCCTAGTCGGTGGCGTCGATGAAGAACACCAGGCTGTCGCCCGCCGACACGGTACCGAGCACGAAGCTGTCGCCGTACGCGCTGCCGTGGCTGCTGAGGCCGGCGGCATGGTCCACGCCGTTGATGCGCACGCCAACGAGATCGGTGTAGCCGCCGGCCAGGCCGGTGTAGTAGCCCACCAGCTCACCGCTGGCCTGGGCGACGAAGCTGCTCGACGGCGCCTCGTGCCCGGCGTTGGGATAGGCGGCGGGCGCGGCTTGCGCCACCAGGCTCAGCAGACCGGCGGCCACGGCGGTCAGGCCTCGTGCAACGATGTTCATCGGCGCTCTCCACGGGGATTCGGACGCGAGGATAGGCGTTGGGTAGCGCTATCAACGCCCCTAAGGCTAGGCAAACGCCGTGGTGCGTGGAGCCCCTTGTCCGACACGGGCGACGGGGTGGGCGCCGTGGGTTAAATTGCCCCGATGGCAGGTGCAGTGGGCAGGAAGCAAATGGGTGGGCGAGTCTTGAACGCGATCGTGGCGCTGTTGATGGCCGCGTCGCTGAGCGCGGACGCGGCGCCCGCCACGGCACCTGCCCCGGCCGACAGCGACCTGGCCGTCCAGGCCCGCGACGCCTGGGTGAAGCGCGACCGCAAGCGCCTCGCCGCCCTCGTTGACGCCGCCCGCACGCAGAACCACCCGCTGGCCGGCTGGGTCGAGTACTTCGATCTCAACGCGCGGCTCCTCGAGGTGCGGCAGCCCGAGATGGACGACTTCTACGCGCGCTACGCCGGCAGCTACGTCGAGGACCGGCTGCGCAACGACTGGCTGCTGGAGCTGGGCCGGCGCCGCGACTGGGCGGCCTTCCGCAGCAACCACACGAACTACCAGATGCGCGACGACCGCGAGGTCGCATGCTACGCGCTGCTGGCCGAGCACCTGTCCGGCAACAAGGTCGCCCCGGATGCCGCCCGCGCCGCGTGGATGGCGCAGAAGGACGGCGACGACGGCTGCAACTGGCTCGCCACCACTTTCGTCGAGGCCGGCCAGTTCAAGCCGGACTGGCCGTGGGTCAAGGCGCGCCAGGCCATCGAGCAGGGCCGCCCGCGCGCGGCGAAGCAGGCCGTCGCGCTGCTGGCCAACAAGGCGCTGGACCAGAAGCTCGCCGAGCTGCAGGACAACGCCGGCCGCTACCTGACGCGCAGGGCCCGCACCTCGCCGCGCAACGACGCGGAGCTGACCGCGCTGGCACTGGCCCGCGTGGCCGCCAACGACCCTGACCAGGCCGGCGACGTGCTGCAGGAGAAGTGGAGCAAGCTGCCCAAGGACCTGCAGGCCTGGCTGTGGGTGCAGATCGGCCGCCAGTCCGCGCTGAAGCTGCAGGACGACGCGCCGGCCGCATTCGAGCGCGCCCGCAAGCTCGCGCCCGACGCGGAGTGGAGCGACGACGCCCTCGCCTGGGCCGCTCGCGCGGCGCTGCGCGCCAAGCAACCCGCCGCCGCGCTGCGCGCCATCGAGCAGATGAACGCCAACGACCAGCGCGAGCCGGCCTGGATCTACTGGCGGGCCCGCGCGACGCGCATGCAGGGCGACGCGCCTGCCGCGCGCGCCCAGCTCGCCACGCTGGCAACGACACCGCTGAACTACTTCGGCCGCCTGGCTGCCGAGGACCTGGCCCTGCCGACGCCGCTGCCTCCGGCGCCGGCACCGCTGACGGCCGACGAGCGCCGCGCCGCGCGCAGCAACCCGGGCCTGGCGCGCGCACTGCTGGCCATCAGCCTGGGCCTGCGCAGCGAAGGCGTGCGCGAATGGAACTTCACGCTGCGCGGCATGAGTGACCGCCAGCTGCTGGCGGCCGCGCAGGAGGCCTGCGACCGCGAGGTCTGGGACCGCTGCATCAACACCAGCGAGCGCACGAAGACCGAGATCGACATCACGCAGCGCTACCCCCTGCCCCACCGCGCGGAGCTGATGCGCGAGTCGCAGACCGCGTCGCTGGACCCTGCCTACGTCTACGGCCTGATCCGCCAGGAGTCGCGCTTCGTGCTGGACGCACGCTCCCACGTCGGCGCGGCGGGGCTGATGCAGGTCATGCCCGCCACGGCCAAGTGGACGGCCAAGAAGGTCGGCATCAACTACGACGCCGAGCTGATGCACGACCGCGACTTCAACCTGCGCATCGGCACCAGCTACCTGAAACTGGTGCTGGACCGCTTCGACGGTGCTCAGGCCCTGGCCGCCGCCGCCTACAACGCCGGCCCCAACCGCCCCGCGCGCTGGCGCGACGGCCCCGTCATCGACGCCGCGATATGGGTTGAAAACATCCCGTTCAACGAGACGCGCGACTACGTGCGCAAGGTGCTGCTGGGCGGTGCGGTCTACGCGCAGATCCTGGGCCTGCCGACGACCAAGGTGCGCGAACGCCTGGGCCTCAGCATTGGCCCGGCGGGCAGCCGCGAGGCCGATATCAGCGATGTACCGCCACCGGCAGTGGGAGGAAACGCGCCATGAGCCTGTCCATCCTCGTTCTCGGCGGCAGCGGCTTTGTCGGCCAGGCGTTGTGCGAGCAGCTGACACGCCGGCTCGGCGCCGGCGTGCGCATCACGGTGCCCACGCGCCGCCTGCCGCACGCCCGGGCCGTGCAGAGCCTGCCCGGCGTCACCGTCGTGCAGGCCGACGTCTTCCGCGACCTGCCCGCGCTGGTGGCGGGCCAGGACGCCGTCGTCAACCTCGTCGCCATCCTGCAGGGCAGCGCCGCGGCCTTCGAGCATGTGCACATGGAACTGCCCCGGCGCCTCGTTGCGGCCATGAACACCGCTGGCGTGCGCCGGCTGGTGCACGTCAGCGCCCTGGGCGTGGCGGAGCACGCGCCGTCGCGCTACCTGCGCAGCAAGGCCGCCGGCGAGGCGGTGCTGCAGGTCGCAACACAGACCGGCAGACTGGACCTGACGCTGGCGCGGCCCTCGCTCGTCTTCGGCCGAGGCGACCGGAGCGTCAACCTGTTCGCACGGCTGCAGCGGCTCTTCCCGCTGATGCCGCTGGGCGGCGCCGACGCGCGGCTGCAGCCGGTGTGGGTGCAGGACCTGGCGCGGGCCCTGGTGGAGATGCTGCTGCGCCCCGAGGCCATCGGCCAGACCTACGAGATCGCCGGCCCGCGCGAGCTGACGCTGGGCGAACTCGTGCGGCTGGCAGGCCGCATCGCCGGCCATGCGCGCCCAGTGCTGCCACTGCCCGGACCCTTGGCCACGCTGCAGGCGCTGGCCATGGAATGCCTGCCCGGCGAGCCGCTGCTGTCGCGCGACAACCTCGCCTCGCTGCGCGTGCCCAACGTGCCTGGCGGCGCGCTGCCGGGTCTGGCGGCGCTGGGCATCACGCCCACCTCGCTGGAGGCCGTGCTGCAGGACTATCTCGCACCAGGCCAGGGTGTCGCCCGGCTCGACGCCTGGCGTGCCAGGCATTAATCCGTTGCGCATTGCTCATCGCACGCACGGCCTGCGGTGCGTAAGCTCCACGGTCCCTACCCACGAGGCCCCATGAAGCTCTACATCGGCAACAAGAACTACTCGTCCTGGTCCATGCGCGCTGGCGTGCTGCTGGCGGCCTTCGGCATTCCGTTCGACGAGGTCAAGCTGCGGCTGGACTACGGCAACCCGGCATCGGACTGGCACCGCGTCATCGCCGCCATCACGCCGACGAAGCAGGTGCCGGTGCTCGTGGAGGACGACGGCTTCGCCGTGTGGGACACGCTCGCCATCACCGAGTTCGTTGCCGACCGCCACCCCGAGCTGCCGATCTGGCCGCGCGACGCGAAGGCGCGCGCCCGCGCGCGCAGCCTGTGCGCCGAGATGCATGCCGGCTTCACGCGGCTGCGCACCGTCTGCCCGATGAACATCGAGGCCTTCTTCCCCGAGGTCGGCGCCAAACTGTGGGCCGAGGACGAGGTGCTGCGCGCCAACGTGGCACGGCTGGAGGCGGCCTGGGCCGACGCGCTGCAGGCCAGCGGCGGCCCCTTCCTGTTCGGTGCGTTCAGCGCGGCGGACGCCTTCTTCGCGCCGGTGGCCATCCGCCTGAGCCGCTACGGCCTGCCCGTGTCGGACACGGCCGCCGCCTACCGCGACGCGCTGCTGGCCCACCCGGCCGTGGAGGACTGGATTGCCGACGCGCTGCGCGAGCAGGACTTCCTCGCCCACACCGAGCCCTATCGCCAGTCACGCTGACCATGCTGGAACTCCGCCCCTGCTGCGAGCACTGCGCGGTGACGCTCGCGCCCGACTCGCTGGAGGCCCGCATCTGCAGCTTCGAGTGCACGTTCTGCGTGAACTGCGCGGAGGGCCTGCTGGGCAACGTCTGCCCCAACTGCGGAGGCGGCTTCGTGCCGCGGCCCATCCGGCCGGCCCGGAACTGGAAGGGCGACAACTACTTGGGCCGGTACCCGGCGCGGACCGAGCCCAAGCTGCGCCCGGTCGACCTGGAGGCCCATGCGCGCCTGGTCCGATCGCTGGCGGGGCTGGAACCCGAGGCCCGCTGAGCGGCCCTGCACGCACGAATCACGCGGCCCGCTCAGGGCTCGTGCCGGCGGGCACCCAGCCGGCCCGCGGCGGATTGAAGACCGCCCGAGGCCAGCCTCAGGCTGCCCGCACGGCCCAGCCCGAAGGGCGGCATGTTGACGTAGACGTTCTCATAGCGCCCCGGTGAGACGGCATAGGTCTCGTGCCAGATGCCGACGGTGCCGTCGGTGCCCACCGCCTTGTTGAAGGCCTGCCAGGCAGGCAGGTGCTGGGCCTCGCGGTCCTTGGCATAGGCCAACAACTGGTCCATGGAGCGCCAGTACTGCACCATGATCAGCGTCCGACCGAACCAGGACTCGGCATGGATGAAGCCCAGCTCCGGCTGCCGGTACAGCTCCTTGAGCATCTTCGGCATGGCCGAGGCGACCGGCAGCCACTTGTGGACCTTCCAAGGCTTGTTGATGCGCATGCCGATGAGGAAGACGACGAAGTCGCCCTCCAGGTTGGCCGTCACGCGGTCGCGTCGAATCATGAGGGGCTCCGGAGACGATGACCGCTTGTCGTTCACCCATGTGATTTGAACGCGGCCGCATGACAGCCGGCCGCGCAGAATGCAGCCATGCCCCACTTCAAGACCTACCTCGTCGGCGGTGCCGTCCGTGACCGCCTGCTGGGCTTGCCGGTGCAGGACCACGACTGGGTCGTCGTCGGCGCGTCGCCGCAGGACCTGCTGGATGCCGGCTACCAGCCCGTCGGCAAGGACTTCCCGGTCTTCCTGCACCCGAAGACGCATGAGGAAGCGGCCCTCGCCCGCACCGAGCGCAAGACGGCCGCGGGCTATCACGGCTTCGCCTTCCATACGGCGCCGGACGTCACGCTGGAGCAGGACCTCGCCCGCCGCGACCTGACGATGAACGCGATGGCCGAGGACGACGCCGGCCAGATCATCGACCCCTACGGCGGCCAGCGCGACATCGCCGCCAAGGTGCTGCGCCACGTGTCGCCGGCCTTCGCCGAAGACCCCGTGCGCATCCTGCGGCTGGCCCGCTTCGCGGCGCGCTTCGCCGACTTCACCGTCGCGCCCGAGACCGTGGCGCTGATGCGCGCGATGGTCGACGCCGGCGAGGTGGACGCGCTGGTCGCCGAGCGCGTCTGGCAGGAGCTGTCGCGCGGGCTGATGGAGAAGAAGCCGTCTCGCATGCTGGAGGTGCTGCGCGACGCCGGCGCGCTGAAGAGGCTGCTACCGGAGGTCGAGGCGCTCTACGGCGTGCCGCAGCCCGAGGCACATCACCCGGAGATCGACACCGGCATCCACCTGCAGATGGTGCTGGACCAGTGCGCGCTGCAGGGCGCGCCGCTGACCGTGCGCTACGCCTGCCTGTGCCACGACCTCGGCAAGGGCACCACGCGCCAGGAGGAGCTGCCACGCCACATCGGCCACGAGGGGCGCAGCGAGAAGCTGGCACGCGGCGTGAGCGCGCGCTGGAAGGTGCCCACCGACTGCCGCGAGCTGGCCGAGCTCGTCGCCCGCGAGCACACGCACGTGCACCAGAGCGGCGGCTTCGGCACCGAGGCGCGGCTGCGGCTGCTGGAGCGCTGCGACGCCTGGCGGCGGCCGGACCGCTTCGCCGAACTGCTGTGGGCCTGCGAGTGCGACGCCCGCGGCCGGCTCGGCCTGGAGGGGCGCGACTACCCGCAGCGCGCCCGCCTGGCCGCCGACTTGGCCGCGACGCAGCAGGTGGACCTGGCCGCCGCCAGCGCTGCCGCCATCGCGCGCGGCGCCAAGGGGCCGGACATCGGCCGCGCCGTGCAGCGCGCGCGGCTCGACGCGTTGCACGCTTCGGCAGCCGGCAACGTGACTTCTGGCCAGGGCTGAAACGGCCGAGTCCACACTGGGGTTTTTGCTTTCCTTCACGAGATCGTTAGCTAGCTAACGGTTACAGTGATCGACTTTGCCGGCCGCCTGCCGGCAGCAAGCTAAGCACAGGGGTCGGCATGAGGGTTGCGGGATTCGAACGAGTGGCTGCATGGGCGCTGTCGGCGCTGGCACTGGGCGCAATGGGCGTGGGTCTGACGGGCTGCGGCCAGTCCAACGGCCAGACCGCCGCGGCCGCGCCGCCGCCGCCCGAGGTGGGCGTCGTCACAGTGGCCCCGGGGCAGGCTGACCTCGCAGCCGAGCTGCCGGGCCGGCTGGAAGCCTTCCGCGTCGCACAGGTGCGCGCCCGCGCGGCCGGCATCCTGCAGAAGCGCCTGTTCACCGAAGGCAGCGACGTGAAGGCCGGACAGGTCCTGTTCGAGATCGACGCCGCGCCCTACCGCGCCACGCTCGCCAGCGCACAGGCCACGCTGGCCCGCGCCGAGGCCAACCTGGTGCAGGCCCAGGCGCTGGCCGACCGCTACGCGCCGCTGGCCAAGACCCAGGCCGTCAGCCAGCAGGAGGCGCTGAACGCGCAGGCCGCCGCGCTGCAGGCCAAGGCCGACGTCGCCGCTGGCAAGGCCGCCGTGCAGACGGCGCAGATCAACCTCGGCTACGCCACCGTCACGTCGCCCATCGCCGGCCGCATCGGCCGCGCACTGGTCACCGAAGGCGCGCTGGTGGGCCAGGGCGAGGTCACGCAGCTGGCCGTCGTGCAGCAGATCGACAAGCTCTACGTGAACTTCACGCAGTCGGCCGCCGAGGTCATGCGGCTGCGCCAGGCGCTGGCCGACGGCAAGCTGCAGGGCGCCGGCAAGGACGCCGCCAAGGTGCAGGTGCTGCTGGAGGACGGCAGCGTCTATCCGCAGCCGGGCAAGCTGCTGTTCTCGGACCTGAGCGTGGACCCGAGCACCGGCCAGATCACGCTGCGCGCCGAGCTGCCCAACCCCAAGGGCCTGCTGCTGCCGGGCCTGTACGTGCGCGTGCGCCTGGCGCAGGCCGAGGTGGACGGCGCCGTGTGGCTGCCGCAGCAGGCCGTCGCACGCGGCGCGACCGGCGCAAGCGTGCTGGTGGTGGCCGACGACGGCAGCGTCAGCGCGCGCCCGGTCAAGCTGGGCCCGGCCCAGGATGGCAAGGCGCTGGTGCTGGGCGGCCTGAAGGCCGGCGAGAAGGTCATCGTCGATGGCCTGCAGAAGACCAAGGCCGGCGGCAAGGCCCGGCCGGTGGCCTGGGCGCCGGCGGGTTCCGCGCCGGCAGCGCCGGCCTCGGCGGCGTCGCGCTGAGGGACTGACCGACCATGGCGCAGTTCTTCATCAATCGACCCATCTTCGCGTGGGTCATCGCCCTCTTCATCACGGTCCTCGGCGCGGTCGCGGTCACGCAGCTGCCGATCGCGCAGTACCCACCGGTGGCGCCGCCGTCCATCGTGCTGTCGGTCACCTATCCCGGCGCCTCCGCGCAGACGCTGGAGGACTCGGTCATCAGCGTCATCGAGCGCGAGATGAACGGCTCGCCCGGTCTCATCTACATGGAGGCCGTGGCCCAGGCCGACGGCACCGGCTCCATCACGCTGAGCTACGACCCGTCCACCAACCCCGACCTGGCCCAGGTCGACGTGCAGAACCGCTACGCCCGCGCCCAGCCGCGGCTGCCGCAGGCGGTCATCCAGCAGGGCGTGCGCGTCGACAAGGCCAACCCGAACTTCCTGCTGTTCATCATCCTGTCCAGCAGCAACCCGGACTTCGACCCCATCGCGCTGGGTGACTACGCGTCGCGCACCGTGCTGCCCGAGATCCAGCGCGTGCCGGGCGTGGGCCAGGGCCTGCTGTTCGGCACCGAGCGCGCCATGCGCATCTGGCTGGACCCGGCCAAGCTGGTGGGCTACAAGCTCGCGCCGGCCGACGTGAACGCGGCCATCCAGGCGCAGAACGCGCAGGTCAGCTCCGGCTCCATCGGCGACCTGCCCAACGTGCCGGGCCAGACCATCGCCGCCACGGTGGTGGTGCGCGGCCAGCTGACCAACGTCGAGCAGTTCGGCAACATCGTGCTGCGCGCCAACACCGATGGCTCCACCGTGAAGCTGAAGGACGTGGCCCGCATCGAGCTGGGGGCCGACAGCTACACCGGCCGCTCCACGCGGCTGAACGGCAAGCCGTCGGTGGGCGTGGGCGTGCAGCTGGCGCCGTCGGCCAACGCGCTGCAGACGGCCAAGCTCATCAAGCAGCGCCTGAAGGAGCTGCAGCCCTACTTCCCGGCCGGCGTGAAGGCCGACATCCCCTACGACAGCTCGCTGTTCATCGACATCTCGATCTCCCAGGTCGTCGAGACGCTGGTGGAGGCCGTGCTGCTGGTGTTCCTCGTGATGTTCCTGTTCCTGCAGAACATCCGCTACACCCTCATCCCGACGCTGGTGGTGCCCATCGCGCTGCTGGGCAGCTTCGCCACGCTGCTGGCCCTGGGCTTCTCGATCAACGTGCTGACGATGTTCGGCATGGTGCTGGTGATCGGCATCGTGGTGGACGACGCCATCGTCGTGGTCGAGAACGTCGAGCGCGTCATGAGCGAGGAGGGGCTGTCGCCGCTCAAGGCCACGCGCAAGGCCATGGGCCAGATCTCCGGCGCCATCGTCGGCGTGACCGTGGTGCTGATCTCGGTGTTCGTGCCGCTGGCCTTCTTCAGCGGCTCCATCGGCAACATCTACCGCCAGTTCTCGGCGGTGATGGTGTCGGCCATCGCGTTCTCGGCCTTCCTCGCGCTGTCGCTGACGCCGGCGCTGTGCGCCACGTTGCTCAAGCCAGTCGAGGCCGGCCACCACATCGAGAAGCGTGGCTTCTTCGGCTGGTTCAACCGCGGCTTCGCGCGCACGGCCAAGGGCTACGAGGGCTGGGTCGCGCGCTTCATCCACCGCGCGGGCCGCATGGCCATCGTCTACGCGGCCGTCATCGCGGCGGCGGTGCTGGTGTTCCAGAAGCTGCCGACGTCCTTCGTGCCCAACGAGGACCAGGGCAACATCCTCGTCAACATCCAGCTGCCGCCGGGCGCCACGCAGGCCCGCACGCTGGACGTGGTGCAGCAGGTCGAGGGCTACATGCTCAAGCAGCCCGAGGTGGAGAGCATGGTCGGCGTCGTCGGCTTCAGCTTCTCGGGCTCGGGCCAGAACGCGGGCCTGGCCTTCGTCACGCTCAAGCCCTGGAACGAGCGCCACGGCGCGGAGCACTCGGCGCAGGCGCTGGCGGCGCGGGCCTTCCCGGCGCTGGCCAAGGTGCGCGACGCCATCATCTTCCCCACCAGCCCGCCGCCCATCCGCGACCTGGGCCGGGCCAACGGCTTCGCCTTCCGCCTGCAGGACCGCAGCGGCCACACCCGCGCCGAGCTGCTCGCCGCCCGCAACCAGCTGCTGGCCGCCGCCGCCAAGAACCCGCTGCTGGCCGCGGTGCGCCCCGACGGCCTGGAAGACGCCGCCCAGCTGCAGCTGGACATCGACCGTGACCGCGCCCAGGCGCTGGGCCTCAACATCGGCGCCGTCAACGCCGTGCTGAACACGGCGCTGGGCTCCAGCTACGTGAACGACTTCCCCAACGCAGGCCGGCTGCAGCGCGTCATCGTGCAGGCCGATGCACCCGCGCGCATGCAGCCCGAGGACCTGCTGCGGCTGAACGTCATCAACGGCGCCGGCCAGCCGGTGCCGCTGTCGGCCTTCGCCACCAGCAAGTGGGTCACCGGCGCGATGCAGACCGTGCGCTACAACGGCTACCCGGCCATGCGCATCCAGGGCGAGCCGGCCAAGGGCGTGTCCACCGGCGTCGCCATCGCCGAGATGGAGAAGCTCGCGGCCCAGTTGCCCGACGGCTTCGGCTTCGAGTGGACCGGCCAGTCCCGCGAGGAGAAGCTCTCCGGCTCCACCGCGTTCATCCTGTTCGGCTTCTCGCTGCTGGCCGTTTTCCTGTGCCTGGCCGCGCTGTACGAGAGCTGGAGCATCCCGCTGTCGGTGCTGCTGGTCGTGCCGCTGGGCGTGCTCGGCGTGGTGCTGGGCGCGACCTTCCGCGGGCTGGAGAACGACGTCTACTTCAAGGTCGGCATGATCACCATCATCGGCCTGTCGGCCAAGAACGCCGTGCTCATCATCGAGTTCGCGAAAGACCTGCAGGCCCACGGCCGCAGCGTGTTCGACGCGGTGCGCGAGGCGGCCCACCTGCGCTTCCGCCCCATCATCATGACCTCGCTGGCCTTCATCCTCGGCGTGCTGCCGCTGGTGCTCGCCAGCGGTGCGGGCTCGGCCAGCCAGCGCGCCATCGGCACCGGCGTGATGGGCGGCATGCTGTCCGCGACGCTGCTGGCGGTGTTCTTCGTGCCGGTGTTCTTCGTCGTCGTGCGCAGGTTCTTCCCCGGCAGCGAAAGGCAGCGCCGGCGCGATGCCCACGAGTCCGAGGAAGAGTCGGGGAGCCAGGCATGAAGACCACGCTGACCCTCATCGCCGCGGCCGCCCTGCTGGCCGCCTGCGCCGGCCCCGAGCCCAAGCGTCCCGTCGCGTCCGAGGCCGCCGCCGCCGCGGTGCCGGCTGCATTCCCGCAGGCCGGCGGCCCGAGCGCCACGGATGCGGTCGACCTGCCCTGGGCCCAGGCCTTCAAGGGCGAACGGCTGCGCAAGCTCATCCCGCTGGCGCTGGCCAACAACCGCGACCTGCGCATCGCCGCGCTCAACATCGAGACGGCCCGCGCCGCGGCCGCCACCCGCGATGCCGACCTCTGGCCCACCGTCAACGCCGGCATCAGCGGCTCGCGCACGCCGACCGCAGCCGGCGGCATCAACAGCCTGTACCAGGCCGGCCTGCAGGTCTCGGCCTACGAGCTGGACCTGTTCGGCCGCCTGCGCGGCCTGAGCGCCTCGGCTGCGGCCCAGGTGCTGGCCGCACAGTCCAACCAGCAGGCCGTGCGCACGGCGCTGGTGGCCAGCGTGGCCAACGCCGAGATCGCGCTGCAGGCCGACGAGGCGCTGCTGAAGATCACCCGCAGCACGCTGGACACGCGCGAGCAGTCGCTGGCGCTGACCCGCCAGCGCTTCGATGGCGGCGTCGCGGCCGAGCTGGACCTGCGCACGGCCGAGTCCTCGCTGCAGGCCGCCCGCGCGGCCTACGCGCAGGCGCAGCGCCAGCGCCAGCTCGACGAGAACGCCCTCGCGCTGCTGATCGGTGGCCCGCTGCCGGCCGACCTGCCGGCGCCCACCGGCGACCTGGCGGACTTCGAGCCGCTGGCCGAACTGCCGGCCGGCCTGCCCGCCGAGGTGCTGACGCGCCGGCCCGACGTCCGCCAGGCCGAGTTCCAGCTCCGCGCGACGGACGCCAACATCGATGCCGCCCGCGCCGCCTTCTGGCCCCGCATCACGCTGACCGGCAGCGTCGGCACGGCCAGCGGCCAGCTGTCGGACCTGTTCAAGCACTCGGCCTGGAGCTTCGCGCCGTCGCTGGTGCAGCCGCTGTTCGACGCCGGCCGCAACCGCGCCAACCTGGAGAGCGCCCGCGCGTCCCGCGACATCGCGCTGGCCCAGTACGAGAAGGCCATCCAGACGGCCTTCCGCGAGGTCGCAGACGGGCTGGCCGGCCGCGCCACGCTGGCCGAGCAGCGCACGGCGCTCGCCGCCCAGGTGGACGCCGAGACGCGCCGCCTGAGCGTGACCGAACAGCGCTACACGGCCGGCGTGTCCAGTGCCCTGGACCGCCTGGACGCGCAGCGCTCGCTGTTCGCCGCGCAGCAGACGCTGGTGCAGGTGCAGAGCCAGCGCGCGCAGAACCTCGTCGTGCTCTACCGGGCGCTCGGCGGCGGGAACTAGACGCCATGCGCGCCTGGGTGCTCGCCATCGCGTGTGCCAGCCTGCTGCCCACCGCACAGGCCCAGGAGACGCTGCGCGAGCGCCTGAAGGCGCGCATCGAGCAACGCCGCGCCGACAAGGCCGCAGAGCCCAAAGGCGGCGGCCTGCAGGAGCTGCAGGTGCAGGGCCGCAAGGTGCTGGTGCACCTGCCGGCCGGCTACGACGCGAGCCGCCCTGCCCCGCTGGTGCTGGCCTTCCACGGCGGCGGCGGCCATGCCGGGTACATGGCAGACGACACGCACTACGGCCTGCAACGCAAGGCCGACGAGGCCGGCTTCGTCGTCGCCTTCCCGAACGGCTACAGCAAGCTGCCCGGGGGCAGGTTCGCCACCTGGAACGCCGGTGGCTGCTGCGGCGATGCGCGCGACCGCGGCATCGACGACGTGGCCTTCGCGCGCGCCGTCGCCACAGCCATCGAAGGCCGCTACAGCATCGACGCGAGCCGCGTGTTCGCCACCGGCATGTCCAACGGCGGCATGCTGAGCCACCGCCTGGCCTGCGAGGCGGCCGACGTGTTCCGGGCCGTCGCGTCCGTCGCCGGCACCGACGCGACGGCGACATGCACGCCCAGCCGCCCGATCTCGGTGCTGCACATCCACGCCCGCGACGACGACCACGTGCTCTTCAACGGCGGCGCCGGCCCGAACGCCTTCCGCGACGAGAGCAAGGTCATGAGCTTCGTCTCGGTGCCCGAGACCATTTCTCGCTGGGTGCAGCGCGACCGTTGCACCGCGCCGGCGCAGCGCACGCTCGACAAGCCCGGCGCCACCTGCGAAGCCTACACCGACTGCGCCGGCGGCACCCGCGTGCAGCTGTGCGTCACCGAGACCGGCGGCCACTCCTGGCCCGGCGCCGGCAGCGTGCGCCGCGGCAAGGAAGCGGCCTCGCAGGCACTGGACGCCGACGACGAGATCTGGCGCTTCTTCGAGCAGGTCTCGCGCTAGCCCGCGCCTTCGCCGTGTGCCCGCCCTCCCTGCCCTTCCGTCCCTGCCTGGCATCAGCCCACACCAGAACTTGACAACGTTGTCGGCCGTCGTACATTTCAGTTTGAAAGCGCTTTCAAATATGCAAACCGCCACTTCTCTGCGCCTCCTGTCCGCCACGCTGCTGCTGGGCGCCAGCCTCGCCACGCACGCCGGCCCGCCCGCCATCTACGACGAGGGCGCGGACGCCAAGGCCGCCATCCAGACCACGCTCAACGAGGCCGCCCAGGCCAGGCTGCCCGTGCTGGTCGTCTTCGGCGCCAACTGGTGCGGCGACTGCCGCATGCTGGACAACACCTTCAAGCACGGCCCCAGCGCCCCGCTGATCGCCAAGAGCTTCAAGGTCGTCAAGGTGGATGTGGGCCGCTTCGATCACAACGTCGACATCGCTGAGCGCTACCGTGTGCCGCTGAAGAAGGGCATCCCCGCCGTGGCCGTGTTGTCGCCGCAGGGCAAGCTGCTCTACGCCACCGAAGGGGGCGAGCTGGCCGACGCCCGCGCCATGGGCGACCAGGGCGTCTACGACTTCTTCACCCGCATCACCGCGTCTTCCGCTCCTCCCGCCAAGTGACCGCTTCCTCCCTCGCCGGCGCCGCCAAGGCCACCACCGCCTCCCTCGCGGCCGCGTCCATCGCCCTGCGCACACAGTTCTTCGTCATGGGCGTGCTGTTCGCCACCTGGGGCGTGCACGTTCCTATCGTCAAGGCCCACTACGGCCTGCGCGAGCAGTCGCTGGCACTGGCCATGCTGGCCAGCGGCGTCGGCGCGCTGGCGGCGCTGGCCTACGCGGGCCGCATCGTCGGCCGCTTCGGGCCGCGCGTCATCGCGTCCGTGATGGGCTGCGTGAGCTGCGTGGCCATCGCGTCGCTGGAGCTCTCGACGGCCTACGCCGCGCTGCTCGTCGTCATGCTGGTGTTCGGCAGCTTCGGCAGCCTGTTCGACGTCTCGCTGAGCACCGAGGCCAGCGAGATCGAGCGCCTCACGGGCAAGCCGCTGATGAGCGGCTTCCACGGCATGTTCAGCCTCGGCGGCATGGCCGGCGCCAGCCTGGGCAGCGCCGCACCGGCGCTGGGCCTCACGCCACAGGCCCACCTGCTGCTGGCCACGGGTCTGAGCGCCATCGCCGTGCTCGTCGCCGGCCGCGCAATGCTCCCCGTGCCGAAGAACGAGGGCGACGGCGAGAAGCCCCCGCTGAGCCTGCCGCGCGGCCCGCTGATGCTGCTGGGCGTGCTGGCGGCCATGGGCCTCATCGCCGAGGGCGCCATCTACGACTGGAGCGTGCTGTTCATGAAGCAGGAGCGCGCAAGCAGCGCCAGCACCGCAGCCCTCGCCTACGCCGCCTTCAGCGCCGCGATGGCCAGCGGTCGCTTCGCCGGCGACTGGGTGCGCGCCCGCATGGCGCCGCGCCGCCTGCTGCGCGCCAGCGGCGCCCTGGCCGCGGCCGGCATGGCGCTGACGCTGGCCGTGCCGTCACCCGCCGTGGGCCTGGTCGGCTACGCCCTCGTCGGCCTGGGCCTGTCCAACGTCGTGCCGATGCTGTTCAGCGCCGCGTCGCAGGTGCCCGGCATCTCACCGGCCCACGGCATCGCCGCCGTGTCCGGCGTGGGCTACCTCGGCATGATGGCCGGCCCGCCGCTGATCGGCCTCATCGCCGAGCACTCGTCGCTGACCTTCGGCCTGCTGGTGGTCGTCGTGTTCGCGGTGTTCATGGGGCTGTCGGCGAAGCGGGCGCTGCGGGGCTGAGCCGCGAGCGGCGCCCCGCCATCCGCCCAGGGTTGAGCGGCGAGCTCCGCCTCAGCTCACACGGCCGCTTCGGCATGCGTCCGGCGCCCCTGCCGAGCGCACAACAGAGCCGCCACTTGCTCGGGCAGGTCGTTGTCGAAGCTCATCAGCAGGTCGGAAGACTGGCCCGCAGCGGCGGCCTTCAGCACCGCGGCCACGCAGGCCTTATGCGCATCGGTGGCCGGCTGCCCGAGCTTGGCCTCCAGCAGCGCGACGGTCTCGTTGCGCAGGCGATCCGAGCCCAACACGTGCCACGCGTAGTCGACTTCATACCGTTCCACGGCGTCCTTCAGGCTTTCGCCATCCAGCCGGGACTCTTGCGCGAAGAGGGTCAGCGTGCGGGTGCAGAGGCTCCTGGCGACGAGCGCCAGCAGTTCATCGTGCAGGGGAGTGCTTCCAGTGGCCACAGGCGGGTCCTTGACAGATCAATCAACCCACGGGGACTCGAAACTGCCCAAGGCCCATGGGCGGACCAGAGGACACCGGCGGCAACGCCGAGGCAACACCCGTAAAGCAAAAACCCCTGATTTCGATGGAAACCAGGGGCCTGCACTTTGGTGGCCAAGGGCGGAATCGAACCACCGACACGCGGATTTTCAAGGGGCATCCGCATGCGCGCTGTTACATATTCCGCACGCAACTATCTTCAAAATCAGGCACTTACGGATTTTTGAACCGCACTCTCGCGCTGTCAAACGCACCCATCCGCACCTGATGCCTGACCCGCTTGGCAGAAAAGTGTCACAAGAAACCGTCCACCCAACGAGTCTGCGACAAGTGTAGCAACCGGCGGTTTATCCAACCAGTTGCGCTCGCCGTGGTGTTGTAGAAAGCGCTAACATCGGCTCCGTATTCAGCTCCAATTCCGGAGCCTTTCATGCAAGCCATCCTTGCCGACGTCGCCGTCAGCATGTCCGAGTTCAAGAAGAACCCGGCCGCGGTGCTGCGTGAAGCCAAGTGCCGTCCGGTGGCCGTCCTCAACCACAACAAGGCAGCCTTCTACATGCTCCAGCCTGAGGTGTTCGAAGCCTTGATGGAAGAGCTGGGCGACCGCGATGTGTTGCACAAGGTCCGTGCTCGACTCGCTGACACCGGTCGCGCTGTCGAGGTGGGCCCGGGCGAGCTTTAGGCCCAAGGCACGGCCATCGGCGCAGCCTGCGGGGCAAGCAGCAGCGCGGGCACGCTGGTGGTCAATGCTGCGAGCGAGCATCCGGGCCTGGCGACATGCAGAGGCGGAAGTACAGGCTGACGGTCTTGCCCGAGCCGTGCGCTTGACCGGCACGAGCGCACAGCGGCGCGAGCGGCGATTGGCCGTATAAAACACGAATTTGAGTTTTATACGGCCAATCGTTGGCTGACAACGACTTAGCTGTGTTTTGACGCCCGGCGCAGGCCTGGACGGCGCCCTCTTCTTTCGCGCCCGGCTTGCTCGTGCCCCCCACTGGCTGTCATCGGCCGCTGTGGAAACCTGACTCGGGCCAGGGCGGGTTCAGTGCGGGGACGACCTTGCTTCTCGGTGCGAGTGCACACTTCTGTTAATAAGCCTGTAAATGCTGATGTTTCAATTTCGGTGACGAAAGGCTAAATGCCGGGCCATTCACTTTTCTCCATGTGTTGGCGCCGATCTAAATTTGACCCACCCTGCCGATTGAACTTTGACCCAGGGCTTGGGGCCGGCATCGGCTGACGCCGGCTGTGGACAACTGTAGCGCTGAGCTCGGTCAGCCCGCCTC
>NZ_JBIGIC010000029.1:0-11321 GCF_043555985.1 Pelomonas candidula
GTCAACGCTTCGCAGTGCACCTCGCGGTGCACTGCGCATGACTCGGGGACAACATGAATCGCTACTTCTTTGTTGTCGGGGACTTTCACCCCTGACCTCCTACCGGTCTCCCGGCGCACTACTGTAATTTCATACAGAATCGTGCCGGCTTTCATCCCCACGTCATGCGGGGTTTCATCGCCGCTTCACGGCGCGCACCGACAGTTGCGGACCTGTGTCCGCCATTGCCCACGCTCCAGCTGCCTCGCCCGGGGTGCCCCGCCTGCCGCGCGGCTTCGCCATCGTCATCGGCGCGCAGTTCGCCTCGGCGCTGGCCGACAACGCGTTGCTCATCGTCGCCATCGCGCTGCTGGCGCAACAGGGCTGGCCGGCCTGGTGGGCGCCGCTGCTGAAGGTCGGCTTCATGGCCGCCTACGTGGTGCTCGCACCGTGGGTGGGGCCGCTGGCCGATGCCTTCGCCAAGGGCCGCGTGATGGCGGCGATGAACCTCGTGAAGATCCTGGGCCTCGCGCTGCTTGCGCTGGGCCTGCATCCGGTCGCGGCGCTCGCCGTCGTGGGCCTGGGCGCCGCGGCCTACGCGCCGGCGAAATACGGCTTGATCACCGAGCTCGCCGAGCCCGAGGCGCTGGTGAAGGCCAACGGCTGGATCGAGATCAGCGTCGTGTCGGCCGCGCTGTTGGGCGCGGTGCTGGGGGGCGCGCTGGTGAGCCCGCTGTGGCTGGGCTCGACACTGGCCGACTGGTGCGACGGCTTCGACCTGCCGGCCGACAAGCTGACCGGCTCGCTGGCGGCGCTGCTGCTCATCTACGCAGTGAGCAGCCTGCTGAACGCCGGCATTCCGGACAGCGGCCAACGCCAGCGCAGCACGGCGCATGACCCGCGGACGCTTGTGCTTGAGTTCCGCGCCGCCAACCGCACGCTGTGGCGTGACCGCGAGGGCGGCCTGTCGCTGGCCGCGACGACGCTGTTCTGGGGTGTCGGCGCGACGCTGCAGTTCGCGGTGCTGCGCTGGGCGGGGCAGGCGCTTTCGCTGCCGCTGAGCCAAGCCGCCTACCTTCAGGCGGCGGTGGCCGTGGGCGTCATCGCCGGCGCGGCAGCGGCAGGGCGGTGGCTGGCGCTGCACCAGGCGCGGCACGGGCTGTGGGCGGGCGTCGTGCTGGGGCTGCTGATGCCGGTGGTGGCGCAAGTCTCCGACGTGGCGACGGCGGCGGTCGTGCTGGCGCTGGTGGGAGGCGTCGGCGGCGCGATGGTCGTGCCGTTGAATGCACTGCTGCAGTACCGGGGGGCTGTGCTGCTGAGTGCGGGGCGGTCGATTGCGGTGCAGGGGTTCAACGAGAACCTGAGCGTGTTGGGGATGCTGGCGGCCTACGCGGGGTGCGAGGCGGCGGGGGTACCGATCGGGGTCACGTTGAGTGGCTTGGGCATGCTGGTGGCGACGGCCATCCTGGCGTTGATCTGGGTGGATCGGCGACGGAGGTCGTAGGGGCTCGCCGCCATCCTCTTTGGTTGCTTTGACGAAGAGCCTTTGCAACCCGGTGCAGTGCCGCGGGAGTCCGCCCCGCGAGGGCGGGTAACTTTTCTCTGTCGCGCCAGAGAAAAGTCACCAAAAGAGGAGCGCTCAACGCAATCCGCACTCGAGCGGGATGACGCGCTCGCGATGCTCGACACGGGACACACCGCGACGCGAGCCACTGCGCTCTCGCTCACCACTTATTCAGATCAACACAGCTCGGACCAGCACCCCGCTTAACGCGCGGCTGCACGCTGACGCTGGGCAGCCGAAATGTCCAACAGCCGCGCCGCCCGGGCGGCGCTGCATTGGGCTGTTTTGATGAGCACGGCGTGCAGCCGCGCGTCGGACGGGGTACCGGTGCGATGAGACGCGCTCTTCACAAGTCAGACGCGAGAGCGCAGCGGTTCGCTTGGTCGCGCCACGGCCATGAACGTTTTCGCGCGCCGCTCAAGCTGGCGTCGCGATGGTGTGCGGTTCAGGGCCTCTTCTTTGGTGACTTTCTTCTGGCCCCGCAGAAGAAAGTTACCCCGCCGCCGGGCGGGACTCCCGGCAATGCAGCGATGAAGCACCTAGCCTCGCGAAAGCTTCCTCGGCAGCGGTCAAGCCGCCGGCTGCAGCCCCGCCGGCAGGAACCCCGGCTCCGCCCGCGCAATCGCCCCTTCCAGCACGGACTCGAACCGCGCCGTGATGTCGCCCCAATCCAGCCGCCTTGCCGTCACCCTCGCGCCCTCGGCGACCGTACGCCGCGCCGCCGCATCGAGCGCCGCCGTGCGTGTCAGCGCGACGAAGTCCGCCTCGCGCCCCGGCCCGGCCAGCCAGCCATTCACGCCGCTGCGGATCAGCTCGCCCGCTGCCGCGCTCTCGAACGCGACCACCGCGCAGCCGCTGGCCATCGCCTCGGTCGTCACGTTGCCGAAGGTCTCTGTCAGGCTGGCGAACAGGAACAGGTCCAGCCCCGCATAGTGCGCGGCCAGGTCGTCGCCACTTCGCTGGCCGGCGAACACCGCATCAGGCGCACGCGCGGCCAGCTCGGCACGCATCGGGCCGTCGCCGACGAACACCAGACGCGCACGCGGCTGCACGATCTTCACAGCCTCGTACGCGGCCAGCACGACGCCCAGGTTCTTCTCCGGCGCGAGGCGGCCGACATAGCCCATGACCAGATCGTCCGGCCCCGCGCCCCAGCTCTCGCGCATCAAGGCGCTGCGGCGTGCGGGGTCGAAACGCTGTGCGTCGACGCCACGTCCCACGACCGACAGCCGCTCGAAGCCGCGCTCGGCCAGCAGCACGCGCATCGCCTCGGTGGGCACCATCGTCGCGTCGCAGCGGTTATGGAACTTGCGCAGATAGCCCATGATGGGCTTGCTCAGCAGGCCCAGGCGGTAGTGCTTGCCGTAGGCGTGGAAGTTGGTGCGGTAGTCCGACGTGACCGGCAGCGACAGGTGCTGCGCGGCCTGCAGCGCCGACCAGCCCAGCGGCCCTTCGGTGGCGATGTGGACGACGTCGGGCCGCTTCAGCGACCACAGCTTCACGAGCGCCCGCTTGCTCGGCACGCCCATGCGCAGGTTGGGATACAGCGGCACCGGCAGGCCCTTGGTCAGCACTTCGTCGACGGCCGGCTTGCCGCTCGATTGCGCGGTCAGCTTCGCCGGTTGGCGTGGGCGGATGAGCTGCACGTCGTGGTTGCGGCGGTTCAGGCCGTCCACGACGCGGGCCATCGACATCGCGACGCCGTTGACCTCGGGGGGATAGGTCTCCGTCACCACCGCAAGCCGGCGCGAGTGGCGCGGTGCGGGCAGGTCGTCGACCAGGATGTCGTCGGTGTCGTGTGCGGTCTTCATACGCACATGGTTGCGGCGGCATGCGACAGAACGATGACCAGGGCCTGTTCACATGACGGCCATGAGTCGCGAAGGTCCGCATCGGGGGCCAATCAAGGCGTGACACGCCGCCCGCACTGGCGTGCGGGCAAGTGGCGCAACGCAGAGTGGCGCCCGATGTGGACCTTCCCTTCGGGTTGTGGTCAGAAGGGCCGCGCGCGGCGTTGCCAATCCTCGCCGGGGAACGCCCCGGCTTGCGGTTTGCGCCTTGCTCGCGGCCCTTCTGACCACAACGCGACCCATGGCCGTCATGTGAACAGGCCCCGACCGTCACGCCGATTTCACGCAAGCCCCGCACCATCCGCCCCGATTTCCACCCACATGAGGACGGGACGACGTGAACGAGTTTTTCCAAACCCTGAAGACGCAGCGCTGGGACGACCACCGCTACTACCACCACAGCCGCATCAACCAGAGCCTGCACCTGATCAGCGCGCTGAGCTTCCTCGTGTCGTACGCGCTGCTGTTCGTGAACCCGGCCTGGTCCGCGCTGCTGGCGTGGTGCGTGTCGATGACGACGCGTCAGGCGGGTCACTTCTTCTTCGAGCCGCGTGGGTACGACCATGTGAACCAGGCGACCGACGAGTACAAGGAAGAGATCAAGATCGGCTACAACATTCGCCGCAAGATCGTGCTGATGGCCGTCTGGGTCGCGCTGCCGCTGGTGCTGTGGCTGTCGCCCTCGCTGGGCGGGCTGATCCAGCCGGCCGTGGGCTTGCAGGGTTATGTCGAGGACGTCGGCATGGCCTGGTTCTGCCTCGGCGTGACGGGCCTGGTGTTCCGCGTCGTGCAACTGTGGATCACGCAGAACCTGATGCAGGGCCTGGCCTGGGGCTTCAAGATCATCACCGACCCCTTCCACGATGTGCTGCTGTACTGGAAGTCGCCGTTCTATCTGCTGCGCGGCCAGCTGATCGATCCGATGGACCACGTGAGCCAGCAGGCGCACTGAGCCAATGGACGAAACCCTCACCCTGTCGGCGCTGGCCCTCGGCGTGCTGGCATTGCTGCCGGCGGCCAAGCGGCGCCTCGAGCTGTCACGCGCCAAGCACCGCTCGCTGGCCGGTCACTCGCGCATGGCCAAGCGGCTGGCGCGCTGGGTGCCGGGCTATGCCTACGATGACGCGCAGTTCTTCGCCGCCGACAGCGCGCCGGCCAGCGTCGCCGCGCAACGCAAGGCGGCGCTGCAGCGCCTGGGCGCCGAGTTCGACACGCGCTTTGCGAAGACGCTGGCCGCAACCGAGCAAGCGCGCGAGACCATCTCCGACCTGCGCTTCACCGGCCGCTACCGCGTGCCCTTCCAGTTCAGCCCGGTGCTGCGCGAGCACCTGAAGGTGGGCGCCTTCCTGCAGCACAGCGAGGGGGTGCAGGTCGAGGACCTTGACGGCAACCGGCTGATGGACCTGACCGGCTCCTACGGCGTCAACGTGCTGGGCTATGACGCGTACAAGGAGTGCATCGACGAAGCCGTGGCCACAGCGCGCGAGCTGGGCCCCGTGCTGGGCGCCTATCACCCCTGCGTGCTGGATGTGCTCACGCGGCTGAAAACCGTCTCGGGTCAGGAAGAAGTGAGCTTCCACATGTCCGGCACCGAGGCCGTCATGCAGGCCGTGCGGCTGGCGCGTTATCACACCAAGAAGAAGCGCCTCGTGCGCTTCGCCGGCGCCTACCACGGCTGGTGGGAAGACGTGCAGCCAGGCCCCGGCAACCCGCTGCCGCCGCGCGAGACCTTCACGCTGCAGGACATGGCCGAGCGGTCCCTCAAGGTGCTGGCCACGCGGCGCGACATCGCCTGCGTGCTGATCAACCCGCTGCAGGCGCTGCACCCGAACAAGAACGCGCCAGGCGACTCCGCGCTGATCGACGGCAGCCGCAGCGCGGCCTACGACCGCGAGGCCTACACGGCGTGGCTGAAGAAGCTGCGCGAGGTGTGCACGGCACGGGGCATCGTGCTGATCTTCGACGAGGTGTTCGTCGGCTTCCGCCTGGCACCCGGCGGCGCGCAGCAGTATTTCGGCGTGAAGGCCGACCTCGTCACCTACGGCAAGACGCTGGGCGGCGGCCTACCGGTGGGCGTCGTCTGCGGCAGCCGTGCATTGATGACGCGCTACCGCGAGGACCGGCCCGCGGACATCTGCTTCGCGCGCGGCACGTTCAACGCACACCCTTACGTCGTCGCTGCGATGGCGTCCTTCCTGAAGCGCATCGAGCGCCCGGAAGTGAAGGCGTTGTACGACGGCCTCGACGCGCGCTGGAACGCGCGCTGCGCGCAGTTCAACGCACGCTTGGCAGCAGCCGGCGCGCCGGTGCGCATGGCCAACCTGTCGACGATCTGGACGGTCACGTACGACCAGCCCGGCCGCTACCACTGGATGCTGCAGTTCTACCTGCGCAAGCACGGCCTCGCGCTGAGCTGGGTGGGCACGGGCCGGCTGATCTTCAGCCTGAACTACGGCGATGCAGAGTTCGCCGAGGTCATGGACCGCTTCGTCGCTGCATGCGACGAGATGAAGGCGGACGGCTGGTGGTGGACGGCGCCCGAGCTGACCGCCAAGGCCATCCGACGCGGCGTGTTCCGCGAGATGTTGACTACCAAATTCGGATGAACAACCCCGAAGCCTCCGCCGCGCTGGACGGCACCACCGCGCTGCCGCGCAAGGGCTGGTTCAAGCGACTCGTCGCGCAGGAGGACCTGAACTTCCTGCTGACCAACCGCGTGCCGCGCATCGCGCTGACCAAGGCGATGGGCCGCTTTTCGCGCATCGAGAGCCCGCTGCTGACGAAGCTGACGATCAAGGTGTGGCGCTGGTTCATCCCATTGGACCTGAGCGAAGCGAAGCACACCGAGTTCCGCTCGCTGAAGGACTGCTTCACGCGCGAGCTCAAACCCGGCTCGCGCGTGTTCGATGCGCGGCCCGACGTCTTCGCCAGCCCCAGCGACGCCATCGTCGGCGCGATCGGCATCGTCGAGCGGGGCCAGGTCTACCAGGCCAAGGGCTTTCCGTACGCGACCGAGGAGTTGTTTGGCCCGACGCAGGACGCCAGCGCGTTCGAAGGTGGCCACTTCGTCACGCTGCGGCTGACGTCGGCGATGTACCACCGCTTTCACGCGCCGGCCGATGGCACCGTGGAGCACGTGACCTACCTCAGCGGCGACACGTGGAACGTGAACCCGGTGGCGCTCAAGCGCGTCGAGCGGCTGTTCTGCCGCAACGAGCGCGCCGTCGTGCGCATGACACTGGCGAGCGGCCATGCGATCGCGCTGGTGCCGGTGGCAGCCATCCTCGTGGCCTGCATCCGCCTGCACTTCCTCGACGTGCTGTTGCATCTCGGCCGCAAAGGTGCCAACGAGATGCCTTGCAGCGCGCCGCATGCGAAGGGCCAGGAGATGGGCTGGTTCGAGCACGGATCGACCATCATCGTCTTCGTGCCCAAGGGCTTCGAGCTGGCCGAGGGCATCGCCACGGGCGCGCAGATCCGTGCGGGGCAGGCACTGCTGAAGCTCGTGGACGCGAGCTGATCGAGAACGGTGGCGGCGCCGCAATTGGCGCCGGCCTAGGCCTCGGTGTCAGGCGATGGTCTCGTGCCCGGCCGCGTTGGCGACAGCGTTCGGCACCGGCAGCGCCACAGGCACCGGTGCAGACGCCGCCTTGGGCTTGACCGCAGGCAGCATGCCCGGCAGCGCCGCTTCGTCGCCACGGTCGATGATCTCCAGCCGGCCGTCATGGTGCTCCACCAGCGCCGTCAGGCTCTCCACCCAGTCACCATCGTTGCAGTACAGCACGCCGTCGATCTCGCGGATCTCCGCATGGTGGATGTGGCCGCAGACCACGCCGTGCGCGCCGCGCTTCTTGGCCTCGCGCGCGACGGCATTCTCGAACTCGTTGATGTAGCTGACCGCACGCTTGACCTTGTGCTTCAGGTAGCGCGAGAGGCTCCAGTACGGCAGGCCGCACTTGGCGCGGATGCGGTTGAACCAGCGGTTGACCTTGAGCGTGAACTCGTAGGCCAGGTCGCCTGCGATGGCCAGCCAGCGCGCGCATTGGATGACGCCGTCGTACAGGTCGCCGTGCGTGATCCACAGCCGCTTGCCGTCGGCGGTCACGTGGATCGCCTCGTCCATCACATCGACGCCGCCGAAGTTGTGCGTCACGTACTTGCGTGCGAACTCGTCGTGGTTGCCCGGGATGAAGACGACCCGCGTGCCCTTGCGCGCTTTGCGCAGCAGCTTCTGCACGACGTCGTTGTGCGCTTGCGGCCAGTACCAGCTGCGTCGCAACTGCCAGCCGTCGATGATGTCGCCGACGAGGTAGAGCGTTTCGCACTCCACGTCGCGAAGGAAGTCCAGCAGGGCCTGGGCCTGGCAACCGGGCGTGCCCAGGTGCAGGTCCGAGATCCAGACGGTGCGCACCGACAGCGTGGGCGTGTCGGCGGCAGCGGAGTCTTGCGTCGTCGGCATGCGGGCAATGTGCCTGCGCGTCATGACGCAGGCGTGACCGCGTGGCCGCTGCGCTCAGGCAACAGGCAGGCGAGCCGCCAACTGTGGCGTGGCCGCCTCGATGGGCGCCAGCAGCCGCGGCCACAGCCGGACGCCAAGGTCGCGGCGGAAGGGCCCGAAGTGCGCGATCTTCTTCACGCCGAGGTCCGCCGGCGCGACCACGTGGCGCTGCACCCGCGCGGCACTGAACTGCGCGGCCAGCGCATCCACCGCCGGCGCGGGGCCGAAGAGATGGTCGTCCGTGACGCTCCACAGATGCACCGCACCGCCGAAGCGGTGATAGGCCCGCTCGCTGGCGAGGCTGTCGTCGCCGAACAGGAAGCCGGGCGTGCGCCCCCACGCCGCCCACTCCAGCGCGGCGCCGGCCGGCAGGTCTTGCGCGCGTGGACCCAGCACGCGGCCAGGCGCACGGCCCAGCAGGCGCACGGCCAGCGGCAGCATCCAGTGGAAGAACACCCAGGCCTGTACGCGCGCGAAGCCCGACCAGTGGCCCAGGTAAGCCACCTGAGCCGCGACTCCGAGCATCGCGTCCACCTTGTCGACAAAGCCAGGGATCAACCCGACCGAGTTGCCCCCCAGCGAGTGGCCGATCCACAGCAGCCCCAGGGCGGCCCCCTGGCGCTCGGCCTCCTCGCAACGGCGCCGGTCCGCGGCATACACGGCGGCTGCCATGTCCAGCCGCGCCCAATCGCGCAGCCGCACATCCTCGCCCTGGCGCAAGGCCTCTCGAGAGGCGGCAATGCCTCGGTAGTCGAAGCTCAGCACGGCATAGCCGCGCTGCGCCATCCACTCGGCGAAGTGGCGGTAGTAGCTGGCCGGCACGGCGGTCGCCGCACCGATGATGGCCACGGCCCGCACGCCAACGGCCGCCGGCGGCTCGAACCACTGTGCGGCGAGTAGGCGCCCGTCGCTGCAGCGCAGCGAAGTCGGCATCACGCACACCCGCAGGTCGCGTGTGCCCGCTTCGGCGGCCCCCGGCGCGGACGTGGCTGGGACGGATGGAGGCAACGCGCTGGAAGGCGTCAAAGGCTGGCTGGACATCGGAAACCTCAGGATCGGCGCGCTTGCAGCACCGCTGGAGGCAGTCTAGATTGGCAACAATCAAGTCGGTAGATTGCCATTCAGACTCATATCGTCAATCAAATGTCGACAAAGGAAACTGCACCCCCAGGCATCGGCCGGCGCCGCCGCACCGTCGCCGAGGAGGCGCTGGATGCCAACGCGCTGGAGTTGTTCGCCCGCATCGCGCAGGCCGGCAGCTTCGCCCAGGCCGCACGCGATCTGGGGCTGACACGCGCAGCCATCAGCCGTCGCATCGCCGCCATCGAAAGCGCCGTCGGCCTGGCCCTGTTCGCCCGCAGCACACGCAGTCTGGGCCTGACCGAAGCCGGCCGGCGCCTGCATGCACGGGCTCGCGCCGTCCGTGAGGCCGCCGAAAGCGCGCGGCTGGCGCTGCGGCAGACGCGAGACCAGCTGGACGGCACAGTGCGCATCAGCGCCACGGCTGGCTTCGGCCGCAACGTACTGGCACCGCTGCTCGCGCGCTTCCAGAGACTGCACCCCGCCGTGCGCTATGAGCTGTTCTTCACCGATCGCCGCGTCGACCTGCTGCGCGAGGGGCTGGATATCGCCTTCCGCGTCACCAGCCGCCCACCCGAAGCCTGGGTCGCCCAGCCCGTGCTGAAGTTCGCCGTGCACGCCTACGCAGCGCCCGGCCATCCGGCAGTGACGCATCCCCACGATCTGGCCGCGATGCCCGCCCTGCTGCTGGGCCAGAATGACGAGCCCTTCCCCAGCCAATGGCAACACGACGACGGGCGGAGCGAGGACGTCTCGCTGCAGGCCTCGGCCTGGGGCAGCGATCTGGACGCTCTCGTCGCGCTCGCCCGCCACGGCGCGGGCATCGTGATCGCACCGGACTTCTGCGTTGAAGCGGTTCCCGCGCTCCAGGAGATCACGGGCGACAGCGGTGCGGGACCGGCGCCCTCGCTAAGAAACGTACTGCCCGGCTGGAAGCTGCTCGTCGGCTTCGACACCGTGCAGGCGCTCACGCTTCCCCTGCCCGCCGGGTCCGAGGCGGCTCGCGCCTTGGTGCGGTTCGTGCGGGATTCGCTGATGGCGGAGCGCTAGGCTCCATTGTCCCGTTCGATCTGCCGCCGGGAAGATGACCACGCCCTCTCGCGGTCTCTTCGTCGCTCAGCCGCCGACGTTCGTGCTTCGTAGTCTGCACGCCTGAGGAAGCTGCTGACGGGCGATGCGCTGCTCTCGCCGTTGAACTGGCACCCGTCGCCTTCCGGTCGGCTCGAGGACGGCACGCCACCCATCGAATGATTGCTGAGCGCTGGGAAACGGATATCGGCCTGCGCTCTACGCTTCAGGATCGACCGCGTCGGGGGCAGACAGGGCTGGACGGCGTGCAGTGGCAATTCAAGCCCGACAAGACGCAGGCTGACTTCGGTCAGTTGCCGCGAAGCGTGCGGCGTGCGATCTCCGCGGGCAACCGTCGCGTTTGCGTCCGCACGCGGCGCCTTAAGAGCGCCGCTGCCCATGCCGCAAGCCAAGGGCGGCGTGACGCACGTCACCCGGCGCCCTACCATCCACGGGCAGCTTTTGTGAGGCTCGTCGATGACCAGGCAGCGGTACCTTCTCATGGGCATGCCCTCAGCCGTGCAGGACGCCATCGAGATCGTTCTGAAACGCTACGACGTAGACAAGCTGCTAGGCAGAGCCCTCTTCACGCGATCCAACTGGCACCAGTCATTGTCGGATCGGCACTGGCCGGAAGATGTACCTGACCTGCGTGAGCGACTGCTGCGAGCAGGCTCGAGAGTGCAGGCTTTCGCCGTACCGATGACGTTGAATCGAATCGTTGCCCAGGGCGAGCACTGGGCATTCAAAGCACGCGGAACGCCACAGGGCTTCGCGGAGTTGCTGGCCGCGGTTCAACGCGCACTGAAGGCGGAAGGCATCGATGACCGCGTCGGCCACACGCCCCACGTCACCATTAGCTACACAGCGCCGGCTAACCTGCGTCCGCCGAAGATCAGGGAGTCGATTGACTGGATTCTCGACGAGATCCTACTGGTCTCGGGCGGCGGGACGCCCTACCACTACGAGGTCGTCGGGCGCTGGCCCCTGATTCCAATCGCCGCCAGCAGCCAGCAGAGCTTGTTCTGAGAACTAGGCGCAGTTATTGATGCGGTGGGATGCCCTCAGCCGGCCGATCAAGCAGGTGCGCGCGGGATCGAACATACACGCCGGGCCGTGCTGACAGGAGTCGTAATTCCCAGCCAATTTCTCATACCGCAAAAGCGAAACCCCCACCAGTTTTCACTGATGGGGGTTGGCTTGAATAATAGCCTGACGATGACCTACTTTCACACGGGAATCCGCACTATCATCGGCGCTGACTCGTTTCACTGTCCTGTTC